>NZ_CP073748.1:542500-907500 GCF_024398035.1 Kordiimonas sp. SCSIO 12603 | reverse complement strand
CTTTCAGCGATAAATCTTTCCCCCTTGGGGCGTATAAGGTATTAGCACTCGTTTCCAAGCGTTGTTCCTTACTGAAAGGCATGTTCCCACGTGTTACTCACCCGTCCGCCACTCTAATAAGTTCCGAAGAACCGTTCGCGTTCGACTTGCATGTGTTAGGCGTGCCGCCAGCGTTCGTTCTGAGCCAGGATCAAACTCTCAAGTTGACTTGGAACCAATAATGGTTCCAACGAACCACCATCTATTCACACAACCAGAAAATCTAAACCATGCTATAAATAACATGCTCAAGAATTAACTGACGATACATATTAATATGTATCTGATACTCGACCAGCCGTAAAACTGGCGAAGTATCTCGGAAATATAGATGATGATCTTCCAGACCACCGTCCACATCTCCCTTCCATCCTACAATGTCAAAGAGCAAAAAAAATCACCCAACCGGAAAATCCAGTTTCCTAAACCTCTCGATTTGGGCAATGCGCCGGACCGGACATTTCGTCAGCGTGCGGCAGGGCGGCCTTTATATTCTCAGTTACCTGATCATGTCAAGAAGCTTTTTAAACAATGTTTTAAGCTTCTCTAGGCCATGACCTCCGAGCCAACATTCTTACCTTTCAGCGACCCCTGAGGTCGTGTCCGGTAGAGCAGTGTGCCCCGGCGGTGAAGGGGTTTCTAAGGATAACGCCTATGAAACGCAAGCCCTAAATTTCAAAAAACCTACTTTTTTCACCCCTAACCATAGAAACCCGCAGAAAACCTAGGCTTTCACTCCTATATATTTCCCAGCACCGTAACAACAGGGCGAAAAAACGCTGGAGATATATTGCCCTATATATATAAAGAGTATATGCAGTTTTTCGCCCCCTTTGAGGGATGAATCAGATGAATCATTATATGTGTAGAAAAGAGTAACAATGGCCAACTGGCAAACGATTCTAATGCGTGCAAAGCGCAAACTGATGGAAGCAATTTCGAAACTAGATTCTGAAAAGCTATTTAGTGCATCGGAGTCGCCCGCTGCTTTCGGTATTATTGCAGGCCTGGGCGTGCTTGGTTTGGTAATATTAAACCTTCCAAGCAATCCCAAGGAACCGGATGAAACTGTCGCCTTAAAGCAAATAGAATCACGGCCTATAACGGAAACCGCGCCAACCGCACCAATTCCTCAAGAACCGAGCTATAATGAAACCAGCTACACACTGAAAAAATCAGAGACGTTGCTACGCCTTTTAAGAAGAGCTGGTATTTCAAACAGCAATGCCCATACCGCTATCAATCAACTGAAGAATGTAACTGATCTGCGGAAGTTGCGTGCAGGCCAGAAAGTTGAAATATCTGTCGATACTTCAGACCAAGATAAAATTCATATCTTAAAGATTCGCGACACGTTCTCTGAGGTTGCAATCGTGGAAGCGAAAGGTGCATCATATGACGCAAAGCGCATCCCTGTGGAAACCGTCCCTGTTACCCAGCTTGTAACCGGTGTTATTTCCGACAGCCTATACCTGTCCAGCAAGCGGGCCGGGTTACCCGACAAAATTATAGTCGAACTTATTCGCATGCTGAGTTTTGACGTGGACTTTGAACGCGAAATCCGAGTGGGAGATAACTTCGAGATATATTATGAGCGGAACTATGCCCCAAAATATGACGACATCGAAAACACCCGTATTTTGAGTGCCAAGATCGGCCTTCAGAAACGCACGCTTAATGCCCTATATTTTCAGGAAGAAAACGGTGACGAAGGCTATTATGACCTGAACGGCGAAAGCACCAGGCGGGCACTCATGAAAACCCCGCTTGATGTAGCTGTTGTTACATCATCATACGGCAGACGTAAGCACCCGGTTCTTGGCTACACCCGTATGCACAAAGGCGCTGATTTCAGAGCACGCACAGGCACCCCTATCATGGCAGCAGGTGACGGCATTATTGAGATGGCTGCCAGAAATGGTAGTTACGGCAATTATATACGTATTCGTCACAACGGCAGTTACAAAACCGCTTATGCCCACCTGAGCAAATACGGTAGAGGTATTAGGAAAGGCCGCCGTGTGAAACAGGGGCAGATTATAGGATATGCCGGAGCTACAGGCAGAGTGACTGCAGCTCATCTACATTATGAAGTACTTTATAACGGCAAGCAGGTGAACCCTCTTACACTAAAGCTACCTACAGGAAAGACGCTAAAGGGAAAATCTCTGGAAGAGTTTCAAGAGAATCAGGCGCGAATCACAGCTGAAATTGAAAAAACTGCTGAATTGCAATTGATACTCGCTTCAAAAGAAAACCAAACCACTGACGCCGACCGATAATTTCAACTCCTACATTGTTCCTGCGAAATAGTCTGTGCTAGGGTTCGCGGGAACAATTGGGAGCGACGTAATGTCCAGTATTTATACTTCAAAATTTTTGCTGACGGGGGCTACACTTTTATCAACAGCCGTGTTCTCCCCTACACTATTGGCACAAGATAAAGATGTACTTATTAAATGTAGTGAAATCACCAGCGGCGCAGCACGTCTTGCATGCTATGATAAATATGTCGCAACGCTTAAAGGCGGCAAGAAGGTAGTAGAGACAAGAACTTCTCCTAAAATGGCCAGCAAAAGCGCAACTGCGCCTGCACCAACCACTCAGCAAACGGAAAGATTGATTGAAGCTGAAGTTGAGAAGCGGGTAAAGGCACGCCTTAAGGCAAAAGAAGCTGAGCAAGAAAAGAAAACCGAAAAAGTACGCAAGGATAGTTTCGGTAAAAGCCCAAGCAAGGAAACGCCAAAAATCATTACCGCAACAGTGAAAGATTTACGCAAACGCTATGGCCGCGGCGTGCTCTTCTTACTGGACAACGGACAGACCTGGGAACAGATTGATGGACCGGATATTCGCTCCCTTAAAAAGGGCAAAAAAGTCACCATCAAGCGGAGTCCTTTTGGTGCTTACACCATGACTGTAGAAGGTAAATCCAGAGCTTACCCGGTTAAACGTAAGAAATAAGAGCGTTTTAAACTAATATTACATGACCAATCTTTATATTGGTCATGTAATTACAATACTGGTAGCGAATCATTTCGTTACATTTCAAACATCACAACACAATGCGACTAACTCAGTCCTGATCAGCAATAGAGAGAAAAATACACTCTATCCTGAAATTTTGCATTGTTCTCAGAAATTTAGAGAAAATAAAACCTATATCATTGGATTCATGAGAAATTAGTTACAAATAAAACCAATGACCCTAGAAAAGCCAAAGAACAAGTGTTGATATCGCGCAACACATCAGTTGATATCTGACAACACAACGAAATACTTAACGAGAATGTGATAGGCAAATCGTTTTTATGGTTGTAGGTTATGACCCGAGTTTGAGTGGGGTAATAGGGCAATCAATAAGTCACCTCAATCAATACTTTACTACTTGGTGATGGCTAGGGAGTGAATTTATTCACGTCGTCGCCGGGAAGTTTGGGAGGAATATCGCTATGCCAGTTCTTGGACATGGCCATTCCGAATATAAACTATAAACAGGGAGATTTTTCATGATTGGATCAAACATTCATGAAACTCGCAAGCAAAGCAAACTGCGCCTACTGGGAAGCGCAGCATCGCTTCTTGCTGTGATGGCTACTGGTACTGGCATCGCACAAGCACAAGACGCTGATGATACTGATGAACTGGAAGTGGAAGAGGTTGTTGTAACTGGTTCCCTTATCCGTCGTAGTTCTTACAGCGCTCCTGAGCCAATCGTAATTCTTGGCAAACAGGACCTTAATGACCGTGCATTTGTTAACGTAGCTGACCTACTTAACGAATCACCAGAATTCGGTGCTCCGGCAGCGAACCCAGCGGGTGCACAGGGCGCATTCGCAATTGGTTCCAACGTAGTAAGCCTTTTTGGTCTAGGCTCTAACCGTACTCTTACTGTTGTAAACGGCCGTCGTTTCGTTTCAAACAACCCTCCAGTACCAGCGGGCTCAAGCCTTGCAGCTGGTCTACAGGTTGATTTTAACACTATTCCGATCGCGCTTGTTGACCGTATTGAAACACTTCTAATCGGTGGTTCACCAACCTACGGTTCAGACGGTATCGCTGGTGTGGTAAACGTAATCCTTAAAGACGACTTTGAAGGTTTCGAAGTTTCTGGTCAGTACGGTGTATCTGATCAAGGCGATGGTGACAGCTACCAAATCCAAACAACATTTGGTGGTAACTTCGCTGAAGGTCGCGGTAACTTGGCTTTCTCTGTTGAGTATAACTCACAGAATGGCCTTGTAGCAGCTGATCGTCCGTTCTTTACACAGAACAACCCATTTACAAGCCGTAACGGTGACGGCGAAACACGCGTATTTAACGCTGATCGTACAGGCCGTGGTTTCGTAACACAGGCTCTTGGTGACTTTGGTGCGATTTCTTCTGCATCTAACGGTTTCCTACCAACAATTGGTCGCGGTGCATTCATCGATGCTGATGGCAACCAAAACTTCTTCGAGTTTGACGAAAATGGTAATGCTATTCCGTTTACTGTAGGTGTTCGCCCTGCAAACGGTGGTCTATTCTTCGCGAATGGTGGTAGCGGTAGTGATCTATTTGACAACGTACGTCAGATCTTCACACCTTCAGAGCGTATTAACATTTCCGCAATCGGTCACTATGACATCAACGATTACGCGACATTCTTCTCTGAGTTCATCTTCCAGAACGCTGAAGCTCGCGAAGCATCTGAGCAGGATGATATTCTTGCTGGTATCTTCGGCGCTGACCGTTCTTCACCAGGTTTCACGCTAGACAACCCATTCCTGAGCAATCAGGCGCGTGGTGTTCTTAGCGAATTCCTAGGTCCAGATGATCAATTCTTCGTAGATCGCTTCCTTGGTCCAGTTGTAAACGGCGGTGAAAACTTCAACGAAGCATTCACATGGCGCGTAGTTGCTGGTCTTAAAGGTGAGTTCGAATTTGCTGATCGTAACTTCCACTGGGAAGTTTCTGGTAACTTCGGTCAATCAGATCTTGAGACACGTGCACGTACAGTAATCAACGAGCGCCTATTTAACGCTCTTGACGCTGTTGCACTTACAGACGACGACGTTACAGAATTCACAGCAAACTCTGCTCTTGACGGTCAGTTCGTAATCCGTAACGGCGAAGTAATTCAGATTGCTACAGCTGATATCAACGCTGCGCCACGCGCAGGCGACATCATCTGTAACGGCATTCTTGCTGACGCTCGTGGTGAGCTAGAGCCAGATGCAAGCTTCCCGAACCTAGTAACAGACGCACGTCCAAACCTAGCTGGTTGTGTGCCTCTGAACCTATTCGGTAACCAGTTTGCTCCTGAATCTGCTGCATTCGTATCTCTACCATCTACATCTAGCTCTGATACACAACAGCGTGTATTCCAGGCTAACCTTGGTGGTGATCTATTCGAACTTCCAGGCGGTACAGTTTCTTTCGGTCTTACTTACTTGAACCGTAAAGAAGAAGCTGTATTTGAGCCAGATGGCATCCAGCAAATTGAACTTGGTCAGAATGCTCCAACTCAGCCTTCACGTGGTGAGTTCAAAACTGACGAGATCGGTGCTGAGCTATTCATTCCTATCCTTAAGGATGGTGATGTTCCGTTCATCAACGCTCTTAACTTCACACCTAAAGCACGTTACGTAGACCACTCTATCGCTGGTACAGACTATACATATACTCTTGCTGGTACACTACAGATGTTCGACATGATCACTGTACGTGGTGGTTATACTCAGTCAATCCGTGCTCCTGGTATTCAGGAACTGTTTGACCCAACACTAGGTATTACAGGCTTCATCACAGACCCTTGTGACACACGCTTCATTAACCTAGGCCCAGATGGTGACGCTGCTAACAGTAACCGTCGTCAAAACTGTGCTGCTGTTGGTGTTGACGTTGAAAACCACACTAACATCTCTAGTAACCTATCGATCGCTGGTATCAGTTCTGGTAACCAGAACCTACGCAACGAAATCGGTAAGTCTTACTCTATCGGTGTTGTAGTTGAGCCTGAGCAGTTCATCCCAGGTCTACGTCTATCTGTTGACTACATCAATATTACGATCGAAGATCAGATCTCTAATATTACACAGAACCAGGCGATCTCTGCTTGTTTCGATAGTGCAACATTCCCAGACGATATCTGTAACGCTCACACGCGTGACGCATCTGGCCAGATTATTTCATTCTCAAGAAGCTTCCAAAACGCTTCTACATCTGAGTTTGAAGCTGTTCAGTTCAACACACGTTACGACTTCGACGTTTCAGACGCTCTGAGCCTATTCGACAGCAGCCTTAAAGACAGTGACCTAGGTGACTTCTCTATCCGTGTTGGCGGTATCCGTCGTATCACTGATATCCTACAGGTTGTTGAGGGTAACCCACTTATCAACCGTGTTGGTCAGGCTGGCCGTGAAAAATGGCGTGGTAACGTAGACTTCGTATATAACTACGACAAGCTACGTGTCTTCTGGCGTATGAACTACACAGGTCGCCTCGATCTTGACGTTCAGGACCGTGAAGCGCTTACATTCTTCGATGCTGATGATAACCTAATCACTAGCTTGAATGATAAGTTCATCCACAATGCAACTATCAGCTACCAGCTGACTGAAAAAGTGAATGTATCTGCTGCAATCAACAACGTATTTGATCGCAAGCCGAACATTACGGAACTTGCTTACGGCAACTTCCTAAACGCAGAAGAGTTCGGACGTTCGTTCCGCTTCAACTTCCGCGCTGCATTCTAAGTTAGTTGTAGACATAGCAAAAAGAGAGGGCGGGGAATTTTCCCCGCCCTTTTTTGTTAGAAATAAAAAAACAAACTCTAGCTTTTCTTCTGAGAAATATGCTCTGACGCATCATCCAGTGCTTTTTTCAGCGCAAACTCACCAACAGGCTTCACAAGACACTGTACAAAGTTACCGTTCTCAACGATACGTACATCTTCACGGTTACCTTTTTGCTCTAGCATTAATACTGAAGCCGTGAACGCACTGATATTTTGCGCTTCCTGCACAAGCCCCAGACCTGTACCGCCCCTAAACACCTCCGCGACAACCAAAACATCGACCATATCGCTTTGCAGAATAGCAACTGCGTCCTCATAAGAATGACAGAACCGGAGATTATATTGCCCTGTCAGCCGCTGTGAAAGAGCTGCTATATCTTCCTCATTCGCTACCGCCAAAACATTAGAGCGAGCAGCCTGCGCTGCCAGTAACGCAGCATTTCCACCCAAACCATGAGGCATGGCTGTTTTCTCGTTACCGTCAACCAACACCTTAGCATCCATTGCTTCAAGGACCGCCCATGCGTGTTGGTCAATAGCAGATAGTTTGATATCGCCATCACAAGTTATAAAGTTATGCGCGAGAATACGTTCTAACATTGAAGACCCGATCATAAGCTGATCATCTTCATGCATACTGGCTTCTGAAATCGCTACACCTTCCAGAAACACATCTCCAGTTTCTTCATGTTCGACCGGCAAAAGCAACCAATCAACCACTTTATGGCGGTGCCCATACCAAATCCGAGAACGTCTTGAAAAGCCAGCCTTGTGTGTGAAACACGGCATCACCAAGGCCATTTGCATAGGCTTTAATGCCAAAGAATATAAATCTGTAAACAGGCTCAGAGATTCTCCCTGCGGCAAGACGCTGCTCACGCCAGCTCCTACCCTGCAGATGGTAATATCTGCATTCTCAAGACCCAAACATATATAACTATCCGCAAATTTCTGAAAACCCGGCTCAGATGTGCTTGAGAGCACTGGAAGTCTTCCTTCCCGCCGCCTTAATTGCCAATATTCTAAAAATTCATCACATAAATTATGTTGCACGAATACCGCCCCCTACGGCTTATGGTAGAGCATCATACACCTAATCGCTAACGATTAAAATTTTATATATACTAAGAAATTCTTTTATACATAACAGCTTAGGCTTGATAAGCTAGACTTATCTCTAGAAATAGAAAAGCATTTTTTACACTAATTCGTGCAGATTTTGTTGCCCAAAAGTAACAACCGCACTCAATGTTAGCATGTGTATACGCTTTCCAAGCATCACTTTAGTTACATTTCCAAATCATCTTTATAGCCTCTCTAATGAGTTTGGTCGGGGGACTATGAACTTCATTCCATACTCTGCCATGTTTGGTGGATTACCAATTCTCTGGATTGGTTTCTTCGGGCATGGGAAAGACAGAAACGCACCTTATTTCAGAAATGAATAAAGGTGGCCTTCTGTCTACATAAACATAGATAGTATTTGGGAGATAATCATGTTTGGAGCAGACATTCATGAAACTCGCAAGCTAAGCAAACTGCGCCTACTTAGTGGCGCGGCAACCCTTATTGCTACGCTTGCAACCGGAACCAACATTGCCAATGCGCAAGATGACAATTCTCAAGAAGTAGAAGAAGTAGTAATCACCGGTTCGCGTATTGTCAGGAAAGACCTGACAGCGCCGTCACCTGTGGTAACTCTTGATTCTGAGAGCATTCTTCAATCTGGCGAAACAGACCTTGTAAACCTTCTGAAAGAGCTTCCAATCTTGATTAGCTCTAATCAGGCAACCAACTCAGCTGGTGCAATTGCAACACTGGACCTTCGTTCGATGGGCACACAGCGTACGCTTGTTGTTGTAAACGGCCGTCGTCACGTTGGTGGTATTTCAGGATCATCAACCGTTGATGTATCCAGTATTCCAACCGCACTTGTTGAACGCGTTGAAGTACTTACTGGTGGCGCATCAGCGATCTATGGTGCTGACGCTGTGACAGGTGTTGTAAACTACATTCTTAAAGACGACTTCGAAGGTATTGATACACGCGCTCAGTACGGTATTTCAGATTCTGGTGACGCCGAAAACCTGTTCCTGTCGATTGCTGCGGGCGGTAACTTCGCCGATGGTCGCGGTAACGCTGTAGTAGCAGTTGAATACCGTGATCAAAATGGCCTTATTGGTCTTGATCGCTCATTCGCGGGTCCTGGTCAAGCATCTCAGGTAAACATCACTGATGACATTGCTGCCAATTTTGATGTGAACCCTGATGCATCTGTTACATTCCTTCCAGGTGAAACATTTAATATTTCATCTGCCGCAGGCCAGATCGCAATCTTTGGTGGCGGAGGCCAGCTAGGTTTTGATGCTGATGGAAACCCAACATTCGGTACTAGTGGTTTCTTCTTCAATAACGGTACACTGCGTAACTTTAATGCAGGCCTGGATGCTGGCGGCACAAACGGCGTTGGCGGTGATGGTATCCTGAACAATACGGGCTTCGCTAACCTTGTAACACCTAGCAAGCGCGTAAGCGTAAATGCGAACGTAACATATGAAGTGGCTGAGTTTGCAGAATTCTTCCTTGAATCAAAGTTCACCTATGTTGATGCACAATCTGCAGGCGGCGTGAACTCATTCAACGATTTTATTCCAATTCGAATTGGTAACCCTTTCATTCCAGCACAACTACAGGCGGCGATTGATACTGCTGCAGCAAATGGCGAGAATATTTTCACAAATGCCGCCAATGCTCAGATCTTTATCACACGTGACCAGGCGGATGATACAGTACGCAACACAACAGATACTGATCGTTTCTCTTTCCGTGTCGTAACTGGCTTTAAAGGCGATATCACTGATACCTGGAACTATGAAGTTTCCTATAACTATGGCCGTACAGAATCAAACGCTGCTAACTCTCGCCAGCGTTTTGATGATCGCTTCTTTGCCTCTGTTGATGCTGTAGCTCTAACGCAAGATGATATTGATGCTTTAGGCGCAAACCTAGTTCAGGCAATTCGCCCAGGTACAGACGGTGCAATCGGCATTACTGGTGACAGCGCTCAAGTCGGTGATATCGTATGTCGTTCCAGCATTGATCCGGATGCTGAACCACCTGTAGCCTCATTCCCAAGCACACGCGAAGGCTTCCTGACATTCGAACCTGGTGCTGGCAGCCCATGTGTTCCGACAAGCATCTTTGGCTCAAATGCTATCAATCAGGATGCAGCTGATTTTATTTATCAGCGTACACTCTCTGATATTGCAATCGAGCAGCAAGTTGTTTCCGCTGTTATCTCTGGTGATACAAGTGATTTCTTCACGCTTCCAGCAGGTGCAATCAGCACTGCGTTTGGCTTCGAATATCGTCGTGAAACAAGTAGCTTTGAACCTGATGCAGCTGATCGTGATGATTTGATTTTCGGTGGTGGTACACAGCCTACATCTGGCCGTTATTCAGTAACTGAAGGTTTTGCGGAGATTCTAATTCCTATTTTTGCAGACCTTCCTTTCGCAAAAGAACTATCTGTTGAAGGTGCTTATCGCTACTCAGATTATTCTGTAGGTGGTGATGCTAACCAGTCCTTCAGCACCGATACATACAGAGTAGCACTAACATGGCGGCCAATTGATGAACTACTTCTACGTGGTGGCTATTCACGTGCTGTCCGTGCACCTAACATTGGGGAACTCTTCGACCCTCAGCAGGTAGCCTTCTTCTTCCCTGATGATCCGTGTGATGCTGATTTCATCGATTCAGGTTCTGAATTCCGTGCGGCAAACTGTGCTGCTCTTGGTATTCCTGAAGGCTTTGATGATCCAAATACAGCACGCTTTGAAGGTATCTCCGGTGGTAACCCAGGTCTTCAACCTGAAACTGCTGACACATACACAGCAGGTTTCGTATGGACACCTGAATATATTCCAGGCCTAAGTATCGCTGCCGATTACTACAGAATTAATCTGTCGAACGCTATTGGCAGCATCACAGCACAAAACATCGTTGATCGCTGTGTGGATGCACCAAACCTGAATAACCAATTCTGTGAACTTCAAAGCCGTGACCCAAATACCAATGGCCTAAACAGCATTACTCAGGTAACTCAGAATATTGCTGCTCTGAAGACATCTGGTATCGATTTTGAAGCAACTTATGCTTTCGATCTTCCAGGCGAATGGGGTTCAATCCGTTCTCGTTTGATCGCAAACTACATCATCGATCGTGATAACTTTGAATTCCAGGAATTCCCTGATGAATCAACACGCATCAGAGGCACTCTTGGTATTCCTAAGTATAACGTGAACCTATCAACAACTTGGAGCTATGAAGAGTTTGGCTTCACTTATCAGGTTCGTTATCAGGATTCACAGCTTGTGGGCGGACTATCCTTTGAAGAAATTGAGCGTTTTGCTGCAAACAACAATGGCGGCCAGTTTGCTGATCCATTTGAAACAGGCGATGCTTTCATTCACGATATTTCTGCCAGCTGGCAAGTACGTGAGAACTTCGGCATCAACGCTGGTGTAAACAACCTGTTTAACCGCAAGCCATTCCTGGCCGCAGTGAATACACCGGTTACATCAGTAGGTCGTTTCTTCTACATTGGCTTTAATTCTCGTTTCTAACAGTTAGAATTAGCTCTTTAAACAACAAGGCCGAGGAGTTTTCCTCGGCCTTATTTAATATCTACTTGCTGCATTGCACCCGCCACCTCGTATTTCAGCTACATCCCGAAAACACGCCGTAGCGCCTCAGCACCAGAATAATAAACTTAGGCTGTATGGGTATCCCTTAAGGGGCAAACTTTCTTCATAGCCGCTAATCATTAGATAAGCTCAATGTGACCTTTAGGTAACATTATGTCAAAATCGCTACATTATTCAGTAGGTTTTTTCCATCTTAACCGTACTTCTTGCAACAAACCGGATACTCTCTTTTTCGTGATATGTCGGTGAGGTTGATAGGGCCTTTATTAACAATAAGATAACCGCGCCAACCGCACATCTCATCATTATTGAGTGGCAACTAAATAATTGGGTAGAGAATCGGCACTTGTTGCCAGTTTTCAACATAGAGAGACAAAACAGGATTTGGCTCAGCTCCATAAACAAACGGAACTGAACTTATGTCCAAATAATCAAGCGGCATAAGCCGTTTAAATATGTACGGAACAAGGAGGAACTTCATGATTGAAGCAGACATTCATGAAATTCAGAAACTAAATAAAAAGCTAAGGCTTTTAGGTAGCGCAGCAACACTTCTTGCTGTTGCAGCAACTGGTGCTACCAGCGTTCAAGCGCAGGACGATGTGGATGATCGTGAACTGGAAGAGGTAGTGGTTACCGGTTCACGTATCGCACGAGACCCAAATGCGGCAGCACCATCACCTGTATCAGTGGTATCAGGTGTTGATCTAAAGCTATCCGGTGAAACAGATATTGCTGAAGCACTGAAGGACATTCCAGCGCTTCTAACAACAACCTCTTCTCAAGGCTCTATTGATGGTATTTTTGCACCGTCTACAGGTGCAGCAGTTCTGCAGCTTCGTGGTCTTGGTAATGAAAGAACTCTTACTCTCGTAGACGGTCGTCGTCACGTTGGTGGTGTTCAAGGTTCCTCCGCCGTTGATGTTGGTTCTATCCCTAACGCTCTTATTGAGCGCGTAGAAGTTCTAACAGGTGGTGCATCTGCGGTATATGGTGCCGATGCGGTAGCTGGTGTTGTTAACTTCATCCTCAAAGACGACTTCGAGGGTGTTGAAATAAACGCACAAACAGGTATTTCCGGCCAAGGTGATGGTATCCAGCTTGATGGCAGCATTCTTTATGGTCAAAACTTTGGTGACGGACGTGGTAACTTCACCGCAGCCTTCAACTACTCTGAGCGCAACGGAATTCGCCAAGGCGACCGTGCTTTCTCACGTGGCAACAACATCGCAAATGATGACCGTAACCCAGACCCGTCTGTATTTGGTGATTTTGCTCGTGTAATTTTGCCGAACCACACATTCTCAATCAGTTCCAACCGCGGCGTAATTGCAGCAGGTGATTTCTCATCCCCTGGTGCCGATTTCCTTGATACAGATGGTAACGGTGTTGCTGATTGTAGCCAATCTACTGTTGGCCAGAACGTAGGCGGCGGCTTCGGTGGTTGTTGGGTAATCAATGACGATGGTTCAGTACGTCCTTACCAGGACGGCCTTGTATCTGGTGCCTTCAACCAGTTTGGTGGTGACGGTATCCGTGATAACTTTGATGAAGATTTCTTGGTTCCAGAAGATAAGAAATACTCTATCAACCTAACAGGCCGTTATGCGATCAATGATTACGTAACTTTCTTCGCAGAAGGTAAGTATGTGTATCAGGAAACTGATTTCGGTGGCCCACTAAACACATTCTATGATCTATTGACTGTTGCTCCGGACAACCCGTTTATCCCAACAGAGCTTCAAGGCCTTGCTGACTCCACTGGTGGCCTGTTCATTACTCGTGACCCAACAGACCTTGGTCCAAACATCGATACAAACGAACGTGAAACATACCGTTTTGTAGCTGGTATCGAAGGTGAGTTCGACAATGGCTGGACATACGAACTATCTGGTAACTATGGCCGTTTCGAGCGTACAACAATTGACCGCAACCGCGTAATTCAAGATCGTTTCTTTGCTGCAATTGATGTAACAACTGATGCAAACGGCAACCCAGTTTGTCGCTCTGCTCTAGACGGTAGCGATGCACCGACCACACCATTTGACATTCCGTTGTTTGATTTTGGTTTCTTCACATTCAACCCAGATGATGGCAGCTGTGTACCTGCTAACATTCTTGGTGGCCCGAATTCAGTGAGCGCAGAAGCTGTAGATTTCATCACAACTACTATTCAAAACAAACGTGTGCTTGAGCAAACAGTAATCTCCGGTTTCGTTGCTGGTGATCTATCAGATTTCGTATCACTGCAAGGTGGTGAAATCGGATTTGTATTCGGTGCTGAATACCGCGATGAAAAAGCAACAGCCATATTCGATCCACTAGTGCGCGGTGTTATTCCGGTAACAACACAAGATGCAAATGCTGGCGAACTTATCCGCAATCTAGATGATTTCCGCCAAACATCATTAGTGTTTGATCCAGAGAGCTTGATTTCCAACGAAACTGGTTCATACGATGTAAAAGAAGTATTTGCTGAGGTGAACATCCCGCTTCTAGCAGATCTACCATTTGCAAATCGTCTTGAATTCACAGCTGCTGCTCGGTACGCAGACTATTCCACAGTTGGTGATGCCTTCACTTGGACAGTTGGCGGTAAATGGGCACCTATCAGCGATATCGAGTTCCGCGGTACATATGCGGTAGCTATCCGTGCGCCTAACGTGAACGAACTGTTTGCTCCTTCACAGGGCGCAACATTCCGTCCGGTAGATCCTTGTGATCAAGTGAACATTGATGCACTTCTTGCTTCCGATAACGCTGTTGCACGTGCAAACGGTCAAAACCGTGTAGCAAACTGTGCGGCTGACGGTATTCCGGCTGGCTTCGCAGACCCACTGTCTGCACGCTTTACCGGTGAAACAAGCGGTAACGCAGAGCTACAGGAAGAAACTGCGAAAACATTCACAGTTGGTATGATCTTCCAGCCAAGCTTCATTGATGGCCTAACTATCTCTGCTGACTACTGGAACATTAAAATTGAAGATGCCATTTCTTCTGTAAGTGCTCAGGATATTGTTGATAACTGTTACAACGCATCAACATTCCCGAACAACTTCTGTACGCTATTCACGCGTAACGATGATCCATCTTCTCCTCAGTTCAACGGCTTCAACTTCCTACGTCAGACAGAGCTGAACTTCGCGGCACTTGAAACATCAGGTATTGATGCATCTGTTCGCTACCAGTTTGATGTTGAAGAAAATCAGTTCACTCTGAATGTTGCGGGTACTTGGGTGAATAACCTTGACCGCTTCTTCAACCCAGCTGACCTAACAGATGTTGATCCAGAACTTGGTGAGCTACAGCGTCCAGAGTGGGCAGGTAGTGCAAGTCTTCAGTGGGCACGTGGTCCGTTCAGCGTTAACTGGCAGACACGTTATCAGAGCCGTCAGGCACTACGTTCTGTTGAAGTTGAATCAGCTGACGTACTATACGGTCCAAACGGTTTTGCTGGTGATGTATTCATCCACGACATTTCCTTCAGCTATGAAGTGAATGAGCAGATGAATGTTTACGGTGGTATCAACAACATTGCTGATAAGAACCCGTTCATCACAGAATCAGCGTTCCCTGTGAACCCACTTGGTCGCTACTTCTTCCTCGGTGTGAACCTAAGCCTCTAAGGCAGGCCACATAGAGAACAATAAAAAAGGCTGGGGAAATTCCCCAGCCTTTCCTTTTAGAAAACTCTCGTAGCTAGATGGATAGCTTGATCCCCTCATCACTCGCATCAACGGTAACGGTATCACCAGATGTCACCTCACCTCTCAAAATCATTTCAGCAAGATTATCCTGTACATGCTTTTGAATGGTCCGCTTAAGAGGCCGAGCACCATAAACAGGATCATATCCTGCATCACCAAGCCAGTTACGTGCAGCATCTGTCAGTTCAAGTGTGATTTTTCGGTCAGAAAGTAGCTTCTTCAAACGCTCCAACTGAATATCTACAATACCGCCCATGTGGCTGCGGTCCAGCCTGTGGAATAGCGTAATTTCATCAAGTCGGTTCAAGAACTCAGGCCTGAATGCCCCTTTCACTACTTCCATCACCTTTGGCCTTACATCTTCAACCACCGCGCCATCAGGCAAATCGGCAATCAAATGAGACCCAAGGTTTGATGTTAGGATGATCAGGCTATTACTGAAATCAACTGTACGGCCCTGCCCATCTGTAAGGCGACCATCATCCAGCACTTGCAACAGGATGTTGAACACATCCGGATGCGCTTTCTCTACCTCATCAAAAAGGATTACCTGATACGGTCTGCGTCTCACGCTTTCAGTAAGCACGCCTCCTTCATCGTAACCAACATAGCCGGGAGGTGCTCCAATAAGCCGCGCAACGGAATGCTTCTCCATAAACTCGGACATATCGATCCGTACCATCGCGCTATCATCATTAAACAGGAAGGTCGCAAGCGCCTTGGTAAGTTCAGTTTTACCAACCCCAGTAGGGCCAAGGAACAAAAAACTGCCAAGTGGCCGGTTCGGGTCCTGAAGGCCAGCACGCGCACGGCGCACCGAAGCAGACACGGCTTCAATGGCTTCAGATTGCCCGATCACACGCTCGCCAAGAACCACCTCCATATTCAGAAGCTTTTCACGTTCGCCTTCCAGCATCTTATCCACAGGAATACCGGTCCAGCGGGAAACCACAGAGGCAATATCAGCATCTGTTACTTCTTCACGCAGCAAACTGTTTTCAGCTTTATCATCGGAAGATTGAAGCTTCCGTTCCAGATCAGGGATAACACCGTGTTGCAACTGACCAGCTTTTGCAAAATTGCCGGTGCGCTGTGCTTGCTCCAGTTCAATCCGAGCACGGTCCAGCTCTTCCTGCACCAGTTTACCGCCAGCAATCTTGTCTTTCTCAAGCTGCCAGCGAGCAGTTAGCGTTGCAGATTCCTGTTCGAGATCAGCGAGTTCTTTTTCAAGGTCTTCAAGCCGCGCTTTTGATCCGTCATCCTTTTCTTTCTTGAGCGCTTCCCGCTCAATCTTTAACTGGATTATACGGCGATCAAGTTCATCAATTTCTTCAGGTTTGGATTCAGTTTCCATACGCAGACGGCTCGCGGCCTCATCCATCAAGTCGATAGCTTTATCAGGCAGGAAACGCTCGGTGATATAACGATTTGAAAGCGTCGCAGATGCTACAATCGCAGCATCAGTAATACGCACTCCGTGGTGAAGCTCATACTTTTCCTTCAAACCTCGCAGAATTGAGATGGCATCTTCCACATTTGGTTCCTGTACAACAACAGGCTGGAAACGCCTTTCAAGTGCAGCGTCTTTTTCCACGTATTTGCGGTATTCATTCAGCGTTGTTGCACCAATGCAGTGGAGCTCACCACGCGCGAGCGCTGGCTTCAGCAAATTGGATGCATCCATAGCACCATCAGTTTTACCGGCACCTACAAGTGTGTGCATTTCATCGATGAAAAGGATTACATCCCCTTCGCCGTGAGCCACTTCCTGCAACACACCCTTCAAGCGCTCTTCAAATTCTCCACGGTATTTAGCACCAGCAATTAGAGCCCCCATATCAAGGGCCATAATGCGCTTGTCGCGCAGGCTATCTGGCACATCGCCATTGGCAATACGAAGCGCCAAGCCTTCTGCGATAGCCGTTTTACCCACGCCCGGTTCACCAATAAGCACTGGATTATTCTTCGTGCGGCGTGAAAGCACCTGAACTGTGCGGCGGATTTCTTCATCACGACCAATTACAGGATCAAGCTTGCCTTCTCTCGCACGCTCTGTCAGGTCCTGTGCGAAACGGTTAAGCGCATCATAAGCATCTTCCGCCGACGCACTATCAGCGGTGCGGCCTTTGCGTACTTCATTAATCGCCTTGTTCACTTTGTCTGCCGTTGCACCAGCCTGCATCAGGATTTTACCTGCTTCGGTTTTCGCTGTCAGGATAAGCGCAAGTAACAGACGCTCGGCAGTTACAAACTTATCCCCGGCTTTATCAGCAATTTCTTCAGCTTTTGCAAAAACCTGTGCTGTAAGAGGATCAAGGTGCAACTGGCCAGCACCAGAGCCTTCCACTTTAGGCAGCTTATCAATGGCAGCATTTACACCTTCAAGTGCTTGTTCAGGCTTACCACCCGCTGCACGAACAAGGTTCGCAGCCAAACCTTCCTTATCATCCAGAAGAGCCTTTAAAATATGTTCAGGAGTAAAGCGCTGGTGGCTTTCCCGCACAGCAATGCCTTGTGCGCTTTGAATAAAACCACGGCTTCGATCGGTAAATCTTTCAATATTCATGTGTTATCAACCCCATGATTGTGCCAATCCTTCTCTTGAAGCGATTGGAATTTATATTACGCAGAACGCCCCAGTTGGGCACGTTCTAATATCTATGTGGGCATAGAACTATTAAGCTACAAGTCTGCCATCAGAGAATAATACCACTAGTCCAAAGCTTTAATCATATGGATGGTTTCTTCCTGATAACCAGCACCATTATAAAAGCTTCGTGCCTGTTTATTAGTGGAAAACACTTCAAGATGCATCAACCGGTAACCCTGCGTTTGTGCCCAAACCTCAACCGCTTTCATCAAAGCTTTTCCAGCTCCCGATCCCTGGGCATCTTCCTTCACCGCCAAAAGCGGCACCGTGCAGCGTTTTTCACCTGAAAGCTCATCACTGGTTTCTCTGGCATGCACAAATCCGAGGGGCGTTCCTTCTCTGTCGGCTATCAGAGTGATATGAGGCTCTTCAGCCTCACCCAGCATTTCCTCAATATACTCATCTTGGAACTTCTGAATAGTTTCTGCCTTATGCCAGCCAAATCTAGCCTCTTGAGCCAATATTGGAGAAAGACTTACAATAAAAGGATAATCACTCTCTTCCGCTGTTCGTAGTGTAATCTTGGTCATAAAACAGGCCTCTGTACTCTTTGCTCGCTCATTCGTGTTTTGATTATTTAAACCTCAAAGCCCACCCTAAAGATAGAGTTGAGTTATCCAGATAAAAATTGGGAATTTAATTCCACAAAGTCACAAAATATTGTGTGAATTAGAACTTTATTTCCAACAAACTAAAAGGTAGAAGCCAATTCAGACTAAATTTGAAAGAGTGTTATCATGGATTGGCTAACAATTTTACCTCAGATACTAACCATCGCGATCGTGCTTTGGAAAAAGGATATCATCCTGGGATTGCTATCTGGCCTCTTCATTTCAGAAACCCTCATTCTTATTAAGGATGGCGATTTTCTTCCCCTTGCCGGTGCACCAGAAACCATTGAGCGGATCGTGAGCACTTTTAACAGTGCGAGTAATATTCGGCTGTTTATGTTTACCATTCTTATTGGTGCCTTGATTGCTTTCTTGAAGCATTCCGGCGGCGTTGCAGCGCTTGTAAAAATGCTTGTGGAAAAGGGTTATGCAAAATCCAAGAAACGCACGGGCCTTATAACTATGCTCGTTGGTATTATGCTCTTTATGGAAACCAGCCTCAGCATGCTCACAACCGGGCTTCTATCCCGTGGTTTGTTTGATAAATTTGGTATGAGCCGTGAACGACTTGCTTATTTGGTAGACGTAACCTGTGCTCCTGTTTCTATCCTGTTTATTGTTGTAAACGGCTGGGGTGCCTATGTTATTGGTACACTATCGACCAGTGGCCTGGATGATCCACTAAGCGCTGTGATCGGAAGTATCGCTTTCAACTTCTATCCGTGGCTTGCGCTCATCATCGCGCTTTACACCGTCCTCAGTGATAAAACCCATGGTCCATTGAAAAAATATGAGGCAAAGGCTGCGGAGCAAGTAGGTCAAGAAGAAGGTATTCCTGAAGGCAAAGCTAGCCATATGATTATCCCGCTCCTTGTGATGGTTGGCGGTATTTTCTCAATTCTCTATATGACAGGTAACGGCAATATCTCTAACGGGGACGGCTCGAGAGCAATTCTTTACGCCACGATTTTGGCAACAGGTGTAGCGTATATCCTGATGTACCGAACTGGCCGTTTTACTCACAGCGGTATGATTAAAATTGCTAATGAAGGCATGCAGAAGCTGGTAAACCTTCTAATCATCCTTGTGCTTGCTTTGGCATTTGGCGCGAGCCTCAAGGTACTGGGAACAGGAGATTTTATCGCAGGCATCGTTGGTAAAAACCTTCCTCTAATCACCGTTGTACCCATTATTTTCCTGACAGCCTCTTTTGTATCCTTCAGTACGGGCACATCATACGGCACCATGGCCCTATTTATCCCCATTGGCGTACCGATTATCCAGCAACTCGGGCTCGACCCTGCCTTTGTACTATCCGCTATTCTAGGAGGCGCTGTCTTTGGTGATCACTGTTCCCCAATTTCCGACACAACAGTATTATCCTCTGTGGCATCAGGCTGTGATGTGCTTGACCATGTCGAAACGCAGCTTCCTTACGCCCTTGTGGCCGGTGGCGGTGCTTTCATTCTCTATTTCATTGCTGGCTTCTTTGTCCTTTAAACGAGAAACGGCCACCTATAAGGGCAGCCGTTTTCTTGAGCGTTAACAATTTACAGAAGCTTATGCTGCTTCATCACCTTCAGGCGCTGAGGCAGCTTCTTCTGCTTCCTTCACAGCCTTTGGCTTGCGACCACGCCGCTTTGGTGCTTCACCTTCACCCTCAGCTGCCTCACGTGGTTTACGACCACGGCGCTTAGGTTCAGATGTTTCATCACCTTCTGCTCTAGGCTTGCGCGTACGGCGTTTTGGCTTGTCTTCAGCAACGGCAGTTTCGGCAGCTAAATCAAGTTCAGGATGAACTTCAACAGGTTGTTCTGATTCAGCAGGATCAACCGCCGCTTCTTCAGTTACTGTTTCTTCACCCGCCGCTTCTTCAGATACTTCAGCTGTTTCCGCTTCATCAGGCCGGTTACGGCGACCACGACCACGACGACCACGTTCTTCATCGCGTTCAGCACGGTTCGCCTGCATGTCATTCAACACACGCTGATAGTGATCTGCATACTGGAACCACTTTTCAGCCTCAATGCGATCACCTGATTGCAAAGCATCACGCGCCTGAGTTTTATACTTTTCAAGCAGCTGCTTAGGGTTACCACGAGGGCGGTTATCAGAACGATTACCCTGGTTACTACTATTATTACTTCTTCCGCCGCCTTTACGAGGGGCTGGACGTCCACGCGATTTATTGCGCGGGTTCTGTGCCTGTTTCATATGGATTAAATACCAACAGTGTCTGATTTATTTCATGGCAGAATTCACCTGCCCGTTTCCGAGATCGAAATTCGATAATGTTCGGAGTATGTCTTCGGAACCTGTTAACGAGCTGGTTTCCTCGAAGACATTTATACATTAGCGTCTCTTTTCTGGCTTTCCAAGAAAGAAATTCCAGAATCTAGACTTTTTTCCCTGATACTACGCGCCCAATACCTGCAAGATCATTGGTTATCTCAATTTCCGCAAAACCCACACCACTAAAAATATCTGCAACACTCTCTGCCTGATGAATACCTAGCTCCACAGCTAATAAACCACCAGACCTCAAACGTTCCAAAGCACCTTCAGCAATAACAGGATATGGATTGAGACCATCTTCACCGCCATCAAGAGCAGAAAGCGGTTCAAAATCGCGTACGTCCTGCATCAAACCATCAATATCCGCACTTGGGATATAAGGAGGGTTGGAAACGATCGCTGCAAAGCCGCCAACAGGCGTTTCAACATTTGAAAACCAATCACTTTCCAAAAAAGCAGTTCGTTCAGAGAACCCCAGGTTTTGAGTATTTTCTGATGCAACGGCTAAAGCATCTGGTGATCGGTCAATCCCAATCCCTTGATATGCTGGGAGCTCAGAAAGCAAGCTCAAAAGAATACAGCCACTTCCTGTACCCATATCCAGAATGGTGCCCTTACTTTGTGCAGAAAGATGCTTAAGAGTTACCTCTACAAGAGTTTCCGTATCTGGCCGAGGGATAAGTGTGGCTGGTGTTACTTTAAACTCAAGGCTCCAGAATTCCTGAACACCAAGAATATGCGCTACTGGTTCCCCAGCTTTTCTGCGCTCAAGATAGCCCGCAAATTTTGTCGCCTCAACAACGGTAAGATCACCAGTCTTCAGTGGTAGCTCCATGCGCTTACACTGCAGCACATCGGCCATGAGATATTCAGCGTCAAGGCGTGCCGTTTCACTGTTTGTGAGAATATTCGCCGCCTGCTTTACAAGGGCAAGCGGCGTGTAGGAAACAGTCATTAGAAACCGTTTTCCATAGCTGATAGACGTTCCGCCTGATCTTCAGAAATAAGTGCTTCCACCACTTCAGAAAGACCATCACCCGCCAGAACTTGATCCAGTTTATGGAGTGTGAGACCAATACGGTGATCTGTCACACGGCCCTGCGGGAAATTGTAGGTGCGGATACGTTCAGAACGATCCCCGGAACCAACTTGTGATTTACGGTCTTCAGAACGTTCTGCATGTAGCTTCTCACGCTCAACTTCATAAAGACGTGCCATCATAATCTTCATGGCTTTATCACGGTTTTTGTGCTGTGATTTCTCGCTTTGCACCACCATGATACCCGTTGGGATGTGAGTAATACGCACGGCAGAATCTGTAGTGTTTACGTGCTGTCCACCAGAGCCCGATGCACGCATCGTATCAATACGGAAATCTTCCTGTTTGATATCAAGGTCTACTTCTTCTGCTTCTGGAAGAACCGCCACTGTTGCAGCGCTTGTATGAATACGGCCACCGGATTCCGTTGACGGTACACGCTGCACACGGTGAACTCCAGATTCAAACTTCAGACGCGCGAACACGCCCTGGCCTGTTACGTTAGCAACCACTTCTTTGAAACCACCCACTTCAGACGCAGAAGATGAAATCATTTCCACCTTCCAGCCATTTGAAGCCGCATAGCCTTCATACATACGGTAAAGATCACCCGCGAAAAGGGCTGCTTCATCACCACCTGTACCGGCGCGGATTTCAACAATAGCCGAGCGTTCATCAGCAGCATCTTTTGGAAGCAACGCGATTGAAAGCTCACGGTCCATTTCTGGCAGACGTTCTTTCAAATCATGGAATTCTTCTTGAGCAAGTTCCTTCATTTCAGGATCATCGCCAGATTCCATCATTTCAGCCAGATCAACCATTTCCTGGCGCCCATCACGAAGCGCCTTCGCTGCCTCAACAATTGGGCCAAGGTCGGAATATTCTTTGCTCAGCTTCACGAATTCTTCGTTCGAGAACTCATCTGGTGTACCGAGCGAATGCTCAAGGTAGCTATAACGGTCCAGAAGCTGCGCAATACGTTCATCAGTAATCACGGGTAGAACGCTCCTTTAATTAGTTTTGATAGCAGTAGCGAGATCAGCAAAAGTCACTTCTGACTGCTCACCACTGTCCAGACGTTTCAGCGTTACCACACCTTGCTCCACTTCATTGTCACCAATGATCACAGCAAAAGCAGCATTCGCTTTATCAGCCCGGTTCATACGTTTTTTCATATTGCCAGAACGGTCAGCCGTTACCACAAAACCCTCAGTACGGAGTGTTTCCGCAACTTCGAGGCCTTTCATAGTTCCAGCTTCGCCCATCGGCATTATCACCACAGGGCGTGCAGGTGCACCACCAGCTTCCGAAAGCATTGCAAGGCGTTCAATACCGCCTGCCCAGCCTACGCCAGCAACTGCAGGGCCGCCCAGTTGTTCGATAAGGCCATCGTAACGGCCACCACCAAGAACAGTGCCTTGAGCACCCAGTTCAGTTGTCACGAACTCAAATGCAGTGTGACAGTAATAATCCATGCCGCGCACAAGACGTTCATCATGAATATACGGCACACCAACAGCTTCCAGGCCCTTCTTAACTGTTTCAAAGAAAGCGCTTGATGCTTCGTTCAAATGTTCAGAAAGCTTTGGCGCGTTCGCCACCACTTCCTTATCGCTCTCGTCCTTACTATCGAGGATACGAAGCGGGTTGCTTTCAAGTCGGCGCAAACTGTCTTCAGAAAGCTTATCTTTATGGCCTTCGAAATAAGCCACAAGTGCAGCACGGTAATCAGCGCGGCTTTCTTTATCGCCCAGTGTATTAAGGTGCAGCACTACTTTATCGCCAAGACCTAAATCTTTTAACAAGCGCCAAGCCATAGCAATCATATCAATGTCTGCTTCCGGGCTATCCTGACCAAGAAGCTCTGCATTGATTTGGTGGAACTGGCGGTAACGCCCCTTTTGCGGACGCTCATACCGGAATGCCGGGCCGTGGCTCATCAAACGGCACGGCAGTTTCTGCTGCATACCGTTTGAGATAAAAGCGCGACAAACACCTGCTGTAAATTCAGGGCGCAATGTTACTTCTTCACCGCCACGATCTTCAAACGTGTACATCTCTTTCGAAACGATATCAGACGCTTCACCAAGAGGGCGTTTGTAAACCTCGGTAAATTCAAAAATAGGTGTCGCCAGTTCTTCAAAGCCATATGTACCTGCCACACGGCGGAAGGTATCCACCACAGCAGTCATGTTTCTGGCGTCTTCACCATAAATATCACGGGTACCCCGCGCTGGTTGCAGCTTGGACACTGTCAATTCCTTCAAAAATAGCTAAGAGTTGGCTTCAGCTGCAGCATCAATCTGTGCTGCTTTTTCTTCTACAAGCTCAACAATATGATCCACGAGTTTATCATCGGTGATTTTATGATCTGTCACTCCAGACAGATACACCATATGGTTCCCGTTGCCGCCACCGGTCAGACCAATATCCGTCTCGCGCGCTTCACCTGGCCCATTTACCACACAGCCAATAATCGAAAGACTCATTGGTGTATGAATATGGCTGAGGCGCTCCTCAAGTACTTCAACGGTTTTAATCACAGGGAAAGCCTGACGTGCACAGGATGGGCAAGATACAATCTGCACACCGCGGTGCCTTAGTCCGAGAGATTTCAGAAGTTCAAAACCAACTTTCACTTCCTCAACAGGATCAGCGGATAGCGATACTCGGATGGTATCACCAATACCGGCCCAAAGAAGTGAACCAAGCCCGATGGATGATTTCACGGTACCACCACGAAGCGCACCAGCTTCGGTAATACCTAAGTGAAGCGGGTAATCACATGCGTCTGCAAGGCCATGGTATGCAGCCACCGCAAGAAATACATCAGATGCTTTCACACTGATTTTGAAATCAAAGAAATCATTATCTTCAAGAATACGGGCATGTTCTAAAGCGCTTTCTACAAGCGCTTCGGGGCATGGCTCCGCATATTTTTCAAGCAAGTGTTTTTCCAAGGAGCCAGCGTTCACGCCAATGCGCATAGAACAGCCATTGGCCTTAGCCGCACGCACCACTTCTTTCACACGCTCTTCGGAACCGATATTACCAGGATTAATGCGTAAGCATGCTGCACCAGCGTCTGCAGCTTCTAAGGCACGCTTATAATGGAAATGGATATCCGCCACCACTGGCACTTTCGCCTCCCGACAGATCGTTGGCATCGCAGCGGTTGAAGCTTCATCCGGGCAAGAAACCCGAACAATATCCACACCAGCTTCTTCAGCCTGTCTGATCTGATTAAGGGTCGCGTTGGCATCTGAGGTTAGAGTGTTTGTCATCGTTTGTACTGTAATGGGAGCATCCCCACCAACAGGTACATTCCCAACCATAATCTGGCGGGATTTTCTTCTGATTACATCTCTCCACGGGCGCACGCTCATTGCGTTTAATCCTTACAGTTCTGCCATGTTTATGAGGCTTATAAAGGAGAAACGCCACAAGCGGAAGGAAGGAATCCATCCGCCGAGTATTTTTTGATCAAATTTTAAAGGGAGATATGGCGAAAAGACTCCGCCATTCTTAATTTATTCAGAAAGATTAAGACGCATTTCGCTGACTATAGCACCGCGCGAACCAAGCAATTCAGATGTTTCACCGCGAACGGAAAGCTTGATACCACCAGCATTGCTCGTAGACAAAAGCATGACATCACCGGTTTCCGGACGAAAGGTTTGTCCCTGACGCAAGATACCAGACCATACTTCTGTCCCATCAGGATTACCGATACGTACCCAACTATCTTCAACTGCTTCCAGAAGGATTTGTTTGTTCATACCTTTAACTTCTGGTGCTTCATCAGCATGAGCAGCAGGAAGAAAAAGGGATGTAGCAGATGATGTTAGCGTTTCCACCGCAAGGGTATCATGCAAATCAACAGGTGGCTCAACAAACTTGGCAGCTTTCGCCTCAGCAGCCACACTTTCAATCGGAGATTTTTCAAGTTGTGCAGTAACGGCAGCCAGCTGAGCCTCTTCAACGCTAGTTTCATAGGCTTCAGAATATGAAAGTGTTACCATACCGCCGCTCATCCAAACCCAAACACCAGCTGCACCGACGAGCCCGGCTACCGGTGAAAGCCATGATGGCAAACCAGTTTTAACAGGTGTTTTTGTAGTGGCTGGAGAGTGGTTAGTAACAATTGGCTTAATTTCTTCCACACCTACTTCAGCTTTATAGGCGTTTACCGCATCATCTATATCAAGCTTTAAAACACGCGCATAAGATTTCACGAAACCTAACGCGAAAGTTTGTTCAGGAAGTTTTTCAAATTTGCCAGCTTCAATTGCTTCAAGATAATGCGACTGCACACAGATATCAGACGCGATCTCTTTAATATCTAAACCCTGCTCTTCGCGGGCTTTTTTAAACAACTCAGAAACTGATACATTATCATAGTTCATAATAACCGTCCCCTGTTGACTATTTTGCCAACAGTTCCAATGCTTTTGCACCGGGTACCAACAAATTTACGATCAGCTCCCCTGAATTGATCGAAACCACAAACAATCGGAGGTCCCCGTAGTCAGATTGCCTGAGGTAGTGGCTTAGTTGTTGTAATCACGGTTTTTTCTTAAGCCACGCTAAAGAAGAAATACATTTCTACGTAACTGTCAAATATATTTAAGATTCTATAGAAAATTGCTGAATTTAAACGATTTTTTAGGCTAAAAACCGCTTTTTCAAACTTTTATGCCGTGATCCTTGGCGAAATGAGTGAGCGAGTCGCGAATCGAATGCTCTGGCGATTTAATGTTGGAAAGCATGAAATCTCTAAGTTGTCCCATATGAACGGAACGGATCATCCGCTTTACGGGGCCTACTGATGTAGGGGATACTGAAAGCCGCTTCAATCCGAGTGCAATAAGCGCCATAGCATCAATGGGACGTCCGCCCATTTCGCCACAAAGCGTCACCGGCACATTGGCTTCATGACAGCTCTGAACAATCATATGAAGGAAAGCAAGCACAGGTGGTGCCAATAGATCGTACCGGTCAGCAAGCCGTGGGCTGCTTCTGTCGCATGCAAAGAAGAACTGCATCAAATCATTGGTACCGATGGAAAGAAAGTCGATTTCCTGCAGAAGAATATCAAGCTGCCAACTTAGAGACGGAACCTCAAGCATACAGCCCACCTTCACGTCAACTGGTGGTTCCTTATCGAATTTCTTCAGGCGTAAAATTTCTTTGTTCAAAATCGCCTTACAACGCCTCAGTTCAGCTACCTCGGCAATCATCGGGAACATCACATGCAGCGTTTTACCCGCAGCAGCATAAAGAAGTGCTCTAAGCTGGAACCTGAGAAGTGCAGGCCGATCAAGCGCAATTCGGATAGCACGCCAGCCCATTGCAGGGTTTTCTTCTTCATCTCTGGGCAGGAACGGTACCTGCTTATCACCGCCAATATCAAGTGTTCGAAACACAACAGGCTTGTCGCCGGCAGCATCAAGTGCCGCTTTATAGATTTTAGTTTGCTCATCCACCTTCGGCAGCGCTGGCGAAACCATAAACTGAAACTCAGTACGGAACAGGCCAATACCGCAAGCACCTGTATTATCAAGGCTTGGCAAATCAACAAGCAGGCCAGCATTCATAAACAGGTCAATACGCTCACCATCAAGCGTTTCAGCAGGTAGCTCTCGTTCCGCAGCATATTCCGCGAACAGTTGTTCCTGTATCTCAAGGTTACTACGGTAGCTTTCAATAACATCTTCGGTTGGGCGGACATAAACGTGGGCACTGCTGGCATCCACAATAATATGCTCACCAGTTTGAACATGCGTAAGCAAATCAGAAACACGTCCAATAACCGGGATACCCATTGCGCGTGCAATAATCGTTACATGTGCTGTAACTGAACCTTCCTCAAGCACAATAGCTTTCAGATACTGCTGGTCATAGTCCATCAATTCGGCGGGACCAACGTTCCTGGCGATTAGAACCGAATCCTCAGTTAACTGTGTACGGTAGTTACTTTCATCACCTTGAATAATGCGGATCAATCGTGTCGCGAGATCATCAAAATCAGCAATCCGTTCCCTGATATATGGATCAGGGATTTTTGCCATGCGAGCACGGTTTTCCTGCTGGATTTTATTCACAGCGGCTTCCGCTGTTAGACCAGACTGCACGGCCGCATGCATTTTATCCTGCCAGCCCTGATCATAGGCAAACATACGGTAGGTTTCTAAAACCTCTCGGTGTTCACCGCCATGGGCGAGATCTGGATGCTGGATCATTTCTTCAAGCTGCAAGCGCATAGCGCCAAGTGCATCTTCAAGCCGAACACGTTCTTCATCCACATCATCAGCAACCGTTTTGGTGATTTTCACCTGTGGCTGGTGGAAGACGGCAATACCAGCGCCAACACCAGACGCCATCACCATACCGTCCAGCCTTACGGGCTCACCTGTATCGGTAGCATCTTCTGCTAATTCTTCTTGGTCAACAAGTTCACCTGAAGTTACCAGCTCCGCGAGCACCATAGAAATGGTTTGCAGGGCTTCTACTTCCTCTGGGCGGTATTTTCGGGGTGTAACATTCTGAACAACAAGAACGCCTGTTACCTTACCAGCTCGCAATACTGGCACACCAAGGAAGCTGTGGTAGATATCCTCACCGGTTTCAGCACGATACACAAAGCGCGGGTGTTGCGGTGCTTCTGATAGATTAAGTGGTAAGCCGCGTTCAGCCACAAGGCCTACAAGGCCTTCGCCAACCCGGAGACGTGTTTGGTGGACCGCTTCTTCCTTAAGGCCCTCTGTTGCGAAAAGCTCAAGGATACCACCTGCACGTGAGAGGTATATTGAACATACCTCTGCCACCATATTCTGGGCAATCACCCGAACAACTCGGTCAAGTTTGTCTTGTGCTTTACCGCCGCTTGCCATCACGCTGTGCAAACGTCTCAAAAGCAATCTTGGCTGACTTACATGGTCAGTCAAGCAGACCCCCTTTTCTAAAGTTCAAATTAAGCGAACGTACGTTCAAGGTTAAAACGGTGGCCTTAACCTAAGTGGTTCTGGGCTTGTTCTACAAGCTCATTAATAATATTTTGTGTCGGTTCAACACGTTTTGCCATGCCAACACTTTGTCCAGCCATTACTGAACCAGTTTGCACATCACCGTCAACCACAGCGCGGCGAAGTGCACCACCCCAATAATGCTCAATCTGCATCTGACCATCATCCTGTGCAATTTCACCAGAATGGAACTTCGATACGATTTCCCGCTGAGTTACCATAAACTGTTCTGTGCCCTCATTCTTAAGGGCACGTACCGGGATTACCGGGAATTTTTCATCAATCTGCACACTTGCAACTGCGTCACGGGCTTTGGCAGAAATAAAGGCTTTCTTGAAGTTTTCGTGTGCCACACACTCTTCAGCCACCACAAAGCGAGTACCTAACTGAACACCAGACGCACCCATCTCAAGGTAGGAAGCAATCACTTCACCACGGCCAATACCACCTGCTACAAACACAGGTACATTCTGGACAACAGGCAGAATTTCTTGCGCTAGAACGCTGGTAGAAACAGGGCCAATATGGCCACCCGCTTCATTACCTTCAATAACGATGGCATCAGAGCCAGAACGTACAAGCTTCTTCGCAAGCGTTGCGGTTGGTGCAAAACACATCAGCTTTGCACCAAAATCTTTAATAGCTGAAATTGCGCCACCGCTTGGCAAACCACCTGCAAGTACAACGTGGCTCACATTCTGTTCGCGGCATACCGCAATAAGGTTATCCAGATCGGGATGAAGTGTGATCAGGTTCACACCGAATGGTTTGTCTGTCAGCTCACGTGTTGCAGCAATTTCTTTTGCGAGAAGATCTGTATCCATACCACCGCAAGCGATAACACCAAAGCCACCAGCGTTGGAAATAGCAGAAACCAGATTACGCTCTGACACCCATGTCATCGCGCCGCCCAAGATCGCATACTCGCTACCTAAAAACTCTGTACCACGTTTCCACAGCTCATTCAGGCGTGCAGCACCAGTATCACTCATACAAATCTTCCCGGCTGTTTATAGGAATGCTGCTATTCTTCTACTTTATCCAAACCGTATGCGGTATGGAGTGCACGTACAGCAAGCTCCGTATATTCAGCGTCAATAATTACACTAATCTTAATTTCAGATGTTGAAATCACCTGAATGTTGATGCCTTTGTCAGCGAGTGTATCAAACATTGTACCCGCAACACCTGCATGGCTACGCATGCCGACACCAACGACAGATACCTTGCACACATTGCCGCGATATACAAGGTCGCGGAACTTCATTGTCTCTTTATTATCTTCAAGAACCTTAACCGTACGCTTCAGATCATCCTCTGGAACTGTGAAAGTAACGTCTGTTGAAGCACCATCTTCAGAAGCACTCTGTACGATCATATCCACATTCAGGTTTTCTTCCGCGAGCGGTGCAAACAGGTGCGAAACCTGACCTGGGCGATCCTCAAGGCCAACGATTGTTACTTTTGCTTCGCCTCTAGAATAGGCAATACCGCTTACAACTTCCTGTTCCACAATTTCATCCTCACTAACAACAAGCGTTCCTGGCTTATCTTCAAATGAAGACAACACCTGTGTGCGCACACCGTGGGTCATGGCAAGCGCAACAGAACGTGTTTGCAATACTTTGGCTCCAAGAGACGCCATTTCAAGCATCTCTTCATAAGTTACTTTTTCCAGCTTGCGCGCTTTTGGCACAATACGTGGGTCTGTCGTATAAACCCCGTCTACATCTGTATAAATATCACAGCGGTCTGCTTTAAGAGCAGCTGCGAGCGCCACTGCTGATGTATCACTGCCGCCACGCCCCAAGGTCGCGATACGGTTATCATCAGCAATCCCTTGGAAACCGGCACAAACGGCCACCCGGCCGCCTTCAAAACAGGCTTCAAGCGCTTCGGTTTCAATTTCTTCAATCCGGGCGGCACCATGCACATTGTTGGTGTGAAGCGGTAACTGCCACCCAAGGAATGAACGGGCTGGAACCCCCATTTCCTGTAAGCATATAGCAAGAAGGCCTGCAGTGATCTGTTCACCAGCAGCTACAACGGTGTCATACTCGCGTGCATCATGCATAGGAGCTGCTTCTCGGCAGAACTGCACCAACTGGTTTGTAGTACCAGCCATTGCAGAAACAACAACTGCAACCTCATGCCCTTCTTCCACCGCTTTGGCCACTCGTTTTGCCACATTACGAATACGGTCAATATCACCAACCGATGTGCCACCAAATTTCTTAACAATACGTGCCATAAATAAACCCGGGCGTTACAATGTTTACAGTCTGCCTAATTGCCGCAATCTACTTGACCAAAAAGATCGTAAAGGGCAAATGGAGATACAGCGCATTTGTTTAAAGCTTGCCATGCTGCGGTGCAAGCATAGATAAGGGCGCTAACATAGGAAAACCTTATCAGGAACACAAGAAATGCTGAACGAAGAAAGCAATAATATTGCTGAATCAACCGCAAAAGGCGCAACAGTTGATCCTGAAGAGGTAGAGTTTTTTGCAAAAATTGCTGATAGTTGGTGGGATCCAAAAGGCCCTTTCAAACCGCTTCATATCCTGAACCCGGCCCGAATCGGTTTTATCCGTCAGGAAGTGGAAAAACACTTCGATCTTGAAGCGAATCTCGTAAAGCCATTTGAAGGCTTGCGTCTTCTGGATATTGGCTGCGGCGGCGGCTTGCTTTCTGAACCAATGTGCCGTCTGGGTGCAGATGTCGTTGCCGTCGATGCTTCTGAGAAAAACATCAAAACTGCCAGCCTACACGCCGAACAAAGTGGGCTTGAAATTGATTTCCGCAATAACACCGCGGAAGCTTTAGCTGAAGCAGGGGAACAGTTTGATATTATCATCAACATGGAAGTTATAGAGCATGTAGCAGACGTGGATATTTACCTAAGCGCTTGCCGTAAACTTTTAAAACCGGGTGGCATCATGCTTCTCAGCACCATCAACCGGACAGCAAAGGCATATTTATTCGCGATTGTGGGCGCTGAGCATATCCTTCGCTGGTTGCCTGTTGGCGCACACGACTGGAACAAATTCATTACACCAAAGGAACTAGCTGCGTTTTCGGAAAAAGCAGGATTTGCTCCGAAAGCTCCTACTGGTTTTGTCTTTAATCCATTTATGCAGAAATGGAGCCTGTCAGACAGAGATGTGGCAGTAAATTATGCGATGGCAGTTACCGCTGCTTAAGCATCCGCCTTCTTGGGCATAGGGATTGGCAGGACGTTGATCCCTTCATCCATCAATTCAACCGTTTCTTCTTTGGTGCTTTCACCGTAAATCCCGCGTTCTTCTGCTTCGCCGTAATGGATTTTACGTGCTTCTTCGGCAAAGTTATTGCCTACATCCTCAAAGTTTTTTTCCACATGTTGGCGTACGCCTGTAAGAAACTTTTCTGCCTCAGCAACCATTTTGCTTAACTCGCCACTATCACCTGCAGCCATATGGTTTTGTGGCTCTTGTGCTTTAGTGGCTTCTGCTTTCTGGTTACCTTTTGCAGCGATATTTGGTGCCATAGGCGCTTTTGTAATCTCAGCGCTATCGCAGAACGGACAAGTTACAAGGCCCATTTCTCTCTGCTCTTGATAAGCAGAAGATGATTTAAACCAAGCCTCAAACGTATGGCCTTCACCGCATTTCAGATCAAAAACTATCATGGTGCCTTAAAACTCGTAGGTCCTTGTATGCTTCAGAGACGGCATAATTAAGCGTGTCTCTTCAACTTTGGCAAGGTCTATATCAACGAGTGTCACACCGGTTTTTGTTCCAGCATCAGCTAAAACTTCACCCCATGGGTTTATTACAAGGCTGTGGCCATATGTGCCACGCCCTGTTGCATGCACACCGGTTTGCGCAGCTGCCACCACATAACAGCCAGTTTCAATCGCACGCGCTTTCATAAGTGTATGCCAGTGCGCTTCACCTGTTTTCTGTGTAAAGGCAGCTGGAATAAGAAGGATATTAGCACCGCTATCAGCCATATCTCGGTAAAGGTATGGGAAACGAAGATCGTAGCAAATGCTCATTCCAAGCTTTGCGAAAGATGTTTCTGCGACTACTGCTTTTTCGCCAGCTTGATAAAGCCTGCTTTCCCGGTAACTTTCACCACCCGGTAAATCCACATCAAAGAGATGCAGTTTATCATAACGTGCTGCAATTTCGCCTTCAGGGGAAAACAGAAAAGCACGGTTCGCAAGCTTTTCAGCACCAACCTTAATGATCAGAGAACCAATATGCAGCCATATACCTAGTTCACCTGCAAGAGCAGCAAATCGCCGAACACCCTCATCTTCAGATTCCGATTTAGCTTTCGAAAGAACCGCATCCCGGTTCATTTCCATCAGGTGGGATGTTTCAGGTGTTGAGATAAATTCAGCGCCACCTGAGTGCGCTTCGCGAATATAGGCCTCAATAATATCAAGATTCTGAGCAACTTCATTACCCGAGTTCAACTGAATGAGGCCTATACGAACCATTACTCTTACGCCAGCATAGTTGATAGTGCGCCTTTTGCTTCTAGAGCATAAAGGTCATCACAACCACCAACGTGCGTATCACCAATCCAGATTTGGGGAACAGTGTTCACGCCGCCAGCTTTTTTACGCATTTCTGCGCGCACATTTGGCTTCAGGTCCACATTGATTTCTTTGAATGATACACCCTTTTGCTTCAAAAGTGCTTTCGCACGGAAGCAATATGGGCACATGCTTGAACTATAAATTACTACGTTTGCCACATCAGGCTCCTTTTTACTCACATTCGCCCTTACTTAAGTGGGGTTCGAATTAAATTAAAGAGCTATCACAGGATATCAACCGAATTATCACAGAGATGTTAACCCTTCACTGGCTGTCCAACGCGGGCGAACGCCACTACACCAACTTCTAGTGCCCCCGCTTTTTTAAGTGCCTTAGCGCACGATGAGGCTGTCGCACCTGTTGTAAGAACATCATCTACAAGCAGCACCCGCTTTCCTTCGATAGTAGTTCTTTTCTCTGGGGATATTTTGAAAACGCCACCCACATTCCTAAACCGTTCTTTTCGGTTCAACCCACCTTGGCTCTCTGTTGCTCGTTTTTTCTCCAGCACAAATGCTTCAATAGGCTTTCCGGTATGTTTTGCCAAGCCTTTGGCCAATAGGATTGATTGATTAAAGCGCCGCTGAACAAATCGGCTTTTGTGAAGGGGCACAGGCACAATGACATCATATGCACTCCCCATAAGCGCAGTTGCCATCATCTGCGCCATGACAGGCACCACTGCACTGGTGCCGGAATGCTTCAATTGCAGCACCAGAGAGCGCCCTAAATTTTCATAAAGGACAGCAGCACGCGCCCAATCGAAGTCAGGTGGTGAGGCAATACAACTGGCACATAGGCTTTCATCATCAGCCTCAAATTCAAATGGTAAAGCACAGCAGGCACAAAAAGGTGCGGAAAGAGGCTGGAGATTTTGCCAGCACTCACTACATAGAAAGCCATGGTTCGCAACTTTCACACTGCACCCAGTGCAACGAGGAGGCAGCAGAAAATCAAGCCCTTTCATAAAGAAGCTTGATATGGTCTCTGGTATGATAAAGTTGCTTGCTTTCATTATGGTTTGACCGTAACAGCCAAGATGGCTTTCAACCAGTATAGAGTTTATTTTCAGGAACCCGTTATGCAAAACGCGTCTATGCAGATTTTTGATACCAGCCGCAAACACCAGAACCGGATGCGCGGCAATAGCATGCAAGGGGATTTTGATTTCCTTCGGGCGGAAATCGCTGACCGTATGAGTGACAGGCTTTTGGAAATTAACCGAAAATTTGAAAATATTCTTGATCTGGGTGGCGATTTCGCACGCCTTACAGGCAGAGACGCTGAACATATTATCCTGAGCGATGATCCGCTTCCTATTGAAGCAAACAGCTATGATATGATCACATCCAACCTTTGTTTTCACTGGGCCAATGACCTAACGGGAATTCTTATTCAGTTAAACCGTGCCCTGAAACCAGATGGTCTTCTGCTAGCTTCCATGTTTGGTGGCACGACCCTACATGAACTCAGACATAGTTTCCTTGCAGCAGAGGCTGAAATCACTGGCGGTGCTTCGGCACGTATTATTCCCTTCGCTGAAGTGAAAGATGTGGGAAGTCTCCTGCAGCGCGCCGGATTTGCGCTTCCGGTAACGGACATGGATACGATCACGGTAACTTACGAACACCCTCTCAAGCTGATGCAGGAATTGCGCGGCATGGGGGAGGCAAACGCACTATTTGACAGGCCGAAAAATTTCCTGCGCCGGGATGTAATGATGCGAGCCTGTGAGATTTATCAGGAACAACATTCAAACCCTGATGGCCGCATACGGGCAACCTTTCAGATACTCTACCTAACCGGTTGGCACCCACATGAAAGCCAGCAAAAACCACTTAAACCCGGCAGTGCGCAAATGAGCCTAGCAGATGCCCTAAAGGCAGGCGGCAAACCACCTGTTAAATAAGAAATAAAATAAGGACGGCTATAATTCCACCTACAGAAAATGCGGTCACTACCTGTTTTTCAGTACATTGCATTGAGCTAAAACTATTCATAAACACTTGAAGCATAAACATTCTTTCAAATCGGGAAATACGATTACCTAGTGATAACTTTAAGCTCCGGCCAACGTTTAAGCCAGCCTTTCTTATCAAGCCTAGCTTGAAACCCTTCTGGATCCCGGCTTTTCATGGTTGGTGTTATCCTGAGGATATGATTCATCAAATCACCAAAACCAAAAGGTGCAACGAAATCTAGGTTTCCCTCAATCAATTGCACACTTATGGTTGTTGCAGTTTCAGCCCAATGCCGAAGACCATCTTCAAGTGATATAAAAGGTTCATAGCCGTGGAAGTGATGCATGCGTGCCTGATTACGTACTTGCCAATCATACCCCGGCATATATGCATTCAATTCTGCCTCGCAGGCATAATCAGCCTCAGCGCTATCATCTTCCGCACAAAAATAGATGATATCAATATCTGCTTCAGGATAGTTTCTACCATCCTCATAGAAACTATCCCAAACCCGGTTTCTCAGAAAACCCGCACCAATATAAGCGCCCTTCGGGCCTACCTTAGCAACAGCCTCTAGTAATTTTATAGCTGTAGGGTCAGCCCATAACAGCGCTTCCAGTTCTATATGCTTCAAAAGAAATCCCTGAGCATGGCAAGGAGCGGTAGATCAGCTGGTGGCATCGGATAATCTTTCAAATCCCGAATTTTAACCCATTTGGTTTGCTGGCCTTCCATTGGGCGTACAAGGCCTTCCCATTTCCGGCATACAAACAACGGCATTAGAAGGTGGAATTTTTCATAGGTGTGCGAGGCAAACGCAAACGGTGCCAAACACGCTGCTGTAATATCAATATCCAGCTCTTCCTTACATTCACGAATAAGGGCCGCTTCGGGAATTTCGCCTTCCTCCACCTTACCGCCCGGAAACTCCCAAAGGCCAGCCATAGACTTGCCTTCCGGGCGCTGCGCAATAAGGATACGGCCTTCTGGATCAATAAGCGCTATAGCAGAAACAAGAACAGTTGGCAGATCAGCATCTACGTTCACGAGCGGCTCTGGGCATTCAGTCATAGGTAAAAGTCCAAATTTTAATCAAAAACACGCTTTAACCCCCTGTTTAGAATTAAAGCGCAGGGTGGTTCATACCTATGTAACGGTAAAGGTCAGGCAAATGAAGTGGCATAACGCGCAAGCACGTTTTTTTCGTTCTCTGAGAAAAATGATACAAGATACATCGGGGGCTACGGCCATTGAATACGGGCTTATTATAGGCCTAATCGCAATTGCGCTAATTGGTGTCCTGACCACATTTACAGATTCTATGGATACAATGCTTGGAGAGGTATCCACCGTTGCTGAAGAAAACGCAACAAATACAGAAGAAAGCCCTAGTTAGCGCACCTGAAATTCAGTGCGCCACAGGCATTTAAATCTTATGAAAAAACAGCTTCCCGGTGTTTTTCTTGGCCATATGATACGGCAGCAGGGCGCTTGTCAGATGTATCAGTCATCCGCTCCGCAATGATACGGCAAGCACGTCCAACTTCACTTTTCATATATTTTAGCTCGGCGATTTTCTCTTCACCGTCATCACCGTAACGGGTCAGAGCATCAGCCAACGCCTCATCAAGCTCTTTCAGAAACTTCATCTGAAGTTCAAGGTTAACAGTAGGCATAAGTTTCTCCGGCACTATACAATTTCAATCCCCTCACATTTATATTCAAGGGGTGTGCCAGATATTTATTTTTTAAAATCAATAATTTAACTAAAAACAACTAAAAGGGAGAAATTTCTACCATGCAGCTTTTGCCTGTACGGGAATCTTTCTCCTAGCTACGGTAATCTGCATTAATTGCTATATATCCACTGGTTAGATCACATGTCCAAACTGTAGCGGAAGCTTCACCAATACCTACATTAACTTTGAAATTTATAAGTTCACCCTGCATATGAGACGCTGCCTCACTTTCTTCATATGAAGGCAATACCATACCGTTTTTAGCTACCTGCTGCTCACCTATCCAAATCGCCAACTGATCTCTATCAGCTTTCTCACCAGCTTTCCCAACCGCCATCACCAAACGCCCCCAGTTTGGGTCTTCACCTGCAACAGCAGTTTTAACGAGAGGGCTATTTGCAACAGACATCGCGATCCTGTGTGCAGCCAATTGATTTTCAGCACCTTCTACAGTGATGGTTATAAATTTAGTTGCACCTTCCCCGTCCCGCACGATTTGCTGTGCCAGGTCAATCATCACTTCCGCAAACATTTTTTTAAAATTATCGAGACGCGGATCATCAGGGCTAGCAATAGCTCCTTCTGCGCCACCGCCTGTAGCAAAGGCTAAAACGGTATCATTTGTAGAAGTATCTCCATCCACAGTGATGCTATTGAAACTTTTGTCGGTTGTTTCAGTCAGAATAGCCTGCAGGCAGCTTGCCTTAATAGGGGCATCCGTAAATATAAAACCAAGCATAGTTGCCATATCTGGCGCAATCATGCCTGAGCCCTTTGCTATTCCTGTGATGGTAATCGGCTTACCTTCTATTTCTGTAATCCGGCTACACGCTTTCGGAAATGTATCTGTTGTCATAATAGCGTTTGCGGCATCTTTCCAAAGGCTTGCAGACAAACCACCATGAATACGGGTGAGAAACTTTTTGAACGGTGACACATCAAGTGTTTCACCAATAACACCCGTTGATGCAATCATCACTTCTTCGGGAGCACAGCCTTCAATTTCGGCAGCAATTTCGGCAGTTTTACGCGTAGCATTAACACCTTTTTCCCCAGTAAATGCATTTGCGTTTCCTGCATTCACCACTAGTAATCTTGCTGCGCCTTTTGTATCTCTTAACGCCTCTTTTGACCAATCAACCGGAGCAGCTGGCATCTTGGTTTTGGTAAACACACCAGCCGCCGCAGTACCTTCTTTAAGGCGCACCAAAAGCAAGTCTGGCCGCCCTTTGTAGCGCAATCCAGCAGCTACAGCACCAAGTTCAACGCCCGCGACATTCTTCAACTGAGGAAACTGTTTCGGAGCGAGTGGTGATAGAGGCAAAGAAGACATATTGAATCACTTTCCAAGCATAGGGGTAAACGCTGTTTGCATCTCACTATAGTTAGCCTGTTTTCTATAATGAAGAGCCAAATGGCATTTTTTGAGGTGTAATTCATGTGATTAGTTGACAGACCCTTGCGTGATACTTATCTGTGCGTCTAATTCGGCAGTTTTATCTGCTCTTTATAATTACTGTTTTTATGCGCTTATTCTTATCGCTCGCACTGAATAAAAAAGCGGATGAAAGAATAAGAACGCACCGGGAATTTACTTATGTTGGGACTTGGCAAGATTGCGAAAAAACTCTTTGGTTCAGCGAATGATAGATATCTCGCTAAACTGCAGCCAAAAGTTGATGCCATCAATGCGCTTGAGCCAGAAATGGAACAATTGTCTGATGATGCGCTGAAAGCCAAAACTCAAGAATTCCGTGACCGCTTAGAAGCCGGTACAAAACTTGACGATCTTCTCATCGAAGCCTTTGCCGTAGTTCGTGAAGCAGCCAAGCGTACACTTGGTCAGCGCCACTATGATGTACAGCTTATCGGCGGTATGGTGCTAAATGACAGCAGCATTGCAGAGATGAAAACAGGTGAAGGTAAAACACTTGTTGCTACGCTCGCCGCTTATCTGAACGCCCTTCCAGGCAACGGCGTACACGTTATTACCGTAAATGATTATCTTGCGGAACGTGATGCGGACACCATGTCTCAGGTATACGGCTTCCTTGGCTTGTCAACTGGCGTGATTATCCCAAACAAATCTGATGATGAACGCCGTGAAGCCTATGCGGCTGATATTACTTACGGTACGAACAATGAATTTGGGTTTGATTACCTGCGTGATAACAGCTCGAAGTACTACCGTTCTGAAATGGTGCAACGCGATTTCGCATTCGCGATTGTCGATGAGGTAGACTCCATCCTTGTAGATGAAGCTCGTACACCGCTGATTATTTCTGGCCCAACGGAAGATAAATCAGAGCTTTATCTGGCTATCAATGAGATCATGAAAGGCCTTGAAGAAGCGGACTATGAAAAAGACGAAAAGTCTAAATCTGTTTCCCTTACAGAAGAAGGTACCGAGCGCCTTGAGAAAGTGCTGGCTGATGCTGGTCTGCTGAAGTCTGAAAATCTTTACGACTATGAAAATACAGCTGTTGTGCACCACATGGACCAGGCTCTTAAAGCCCACACCATGTTTGAGCGCGATACAGACTATATCGTGAACGGCGGCAAGGTTATCATTATTGATGAATTTACGGGCCGCATGATGGATGGTCGCCGCTATTCTGGTGGCCTGCATCAGGCGCTGGAAGCGAAAGAAAATGTAGCAATCCAGCCAGAAAACCAGACACTGGCTTCCATTACATTCCAGAATTATTTCCGCATGTACCCGAAACTCGCAGGTATGACAGGTACAGCGGCAACAGAAGCAGAAGAATTTGGTGATATTTACGGCCTCGGCGTAGTAGAAATTCCAACTAATCTTCCGATCGCTCGCGTTGATGAGCATGATGAATTCTACCGCACAGCTAAAGAAAAGTTTGATGCAATTCTCAAGGATATTGAAGACGCTCAAAAACGCGGTCAGCCAGTTCTTGTTGGTACTGTTTCTATTGAGAAATCAGAAGTTCTTTCCGATTTCCTTAAGAAGAAGAAAATCAAGCACGAAGTACTGAACGCACGCCATCACGAACGTGAAGCTTCCATCGTTGGGCAGGCAGGCCGCTACGGTGCTGTAACCATCGCAACCAACATGGCAGGCCGTGGTACTGATATCCAGCTTGGCGGTAATGCGGATATGCGTATTGCGGATGAAACACAAGGTATTGAAGACGAAGCACAGATCGCGAAGATTGAAGAAAAAATCCGTGCGGAAGTAGCTGAAGAAAAGACAAAGGTTCTTGAAGCTGGTGGCCTTTACATCATTGCGACAGAGCGCCATGAAAGCCGCCGTATTGATAACCAGCTGCGTGGCCGTGCCGGCCGTCAGGGTGATCCTGGCCGCACAAAATTCTTCCTATCCCTCCATGACGACCTGATGCGCATCTTTGGCCCTGAGCGTATGGATAGCATGCTGGTTCGCCTTGGTATTGAAGAAGGTGAAGCGATTATTCACCCATGGATCAATAAAGCGATTGAGAAAGCCCAGCAAAAGGTTGAGGCACGCAACTATGATATCCGTAAGAACCTCGTGAAGTTCGACGATGTGATGAATGACCAGCGTACGGTTATTTATGATCAGCGCCGCGAGATTATGGATTCTGAAGATGTTGCTGAAACACTTACAGATATGCGTGCTGATGTTGTACATCATCTTGTAGAAAAACGCATCCCGCCAAAATCTTATCCTGAACAGTGGGATATGGAAGGCCTACAGGAAGATGTTGTGACAATTCTTGGCTTACAGAATGTATCCGTTCTTGAATGGGCGAAAGAGGAAGGTGTTGATGATGATACACTCATTGAACGCCTTGAAGAAGCCGCTACAGCACAAAACACGGACAAGGTTGAGCGTTACGGCAAGGAAATCTGGTCGAGCATTGAAAAGAGCCTCCTTCTGCAGGTAGTAGATCAGGAATGGAAAGAACACCTTCAGAATCTGGAACACCTTCGCCAAGGTGTTGGCCTACGTGCTTACGGCCAGCGTGATCCGCTGAATGAATATAAAACAGAAGCTTTCAACCTGTTTGAAGGCCTTCTTTACCACACACGGGAAAGTGCCGTGCAACTGCTCGCTCGTGTTGAAATGGCGCCGCAAACAGAAGCACCAGATTTCGCACCACAAGCACCAACTGAAATGCATGAACAACATCTCGATCCAATCACTGGTGAAAATGAGATGGAACAGGCCGGTTTTGGCTTTGATCCAAATGATGCCACCACATGGGAAGGTACTGTACCAAGGAATGCACCTTGCCCTTGCGGTTCAGGTAAAAAATACAAGCACTGCCACGGGGATATGGGAGGCGCACCATTTGCAACTCCAACAGCGGCAGGCACTGCAGGTGCTGCAGCGGCTGCAGGGCCAGATGTTTTCTCTGGCGTTGGCCGTAACGATCCATGCCCATGCGGCTCTGGCAAGAAATTCAAACACTGCCACGGTGCAATATAACACCGTGAAGTTTTCGAGAAAAAGCGGGCTTAAGCCCGCTTTTTTATTGCGTAAAAACTGTCCCACATAAAATGAACGCTTTATGAACATCCGCCTCAGGATTAGGCAACCCTCGTTTGTGCATAGTTGATTCACACAACAGCGAAGGAGTTGGACAATGTTCCTAGAGACAAACATACAAAAGACAGCAGCTATAACAGCCATAGCCCTAACAGGCATTTTAGCCCCAGCGCATGCAAATGACGGCAACGGTAATTACTACAACGAGCGTTATACAGAAGTAGCGCCAACTATCAATCCACATGACCCAGCTTTCAGGCATTCTCATCCTGTTAAGGTATATATCAACCTTGATAGCCGGAAGCGCGGTGCAAAGCGTATCGCCTTTTCTGGACAGACCATCAACAAAGTGCGTTACGGTCTTCCCGACTATGCGATCCTTGTCGATCACCCTAGAGAGGCTGACATGGTTATTCGCACACGCCTACAGGATTACGATTTAAGCTTCCGTGTTATTGATGTGGATAGCAAAGATAAAAAATACAAAAAGAGCCGCCGCTATACAGGTGGCCGGTGTGGAACACACTACAAAGCCTACTACACAAAGGTAAAAGAAAAAGGCGAAGCGTACGCAAACTATAACATCCGTGTTCGTATCGATGGCCAAGCCACATACCGCGACCATGTTCGTATCCGGTCTGCCGAAAACTTCAGCTATGGTAGAGACCTGAGAGCAAGAACAAACTGTGGTGTAAAACCAACAAACCATTATCCGTCTAATGGTGTGGCGGAACTTTTCTATAAATCTGGCCCTGATTATAAAAACCATATGGCCAGAGAAATCAGAGAAGAAGCTGCAAGAGATTTAGGCCGTGAAATTGCTCGGCAAATCCACCGCCATAGCAACGATTATTATGTTGGCTTAGCGAACCGCCTGAGCCACCAGAACCATAACTACAGCTATAACGATGATGATTATAGCTACAACAGAAGAAGCAACAGACGGGTTTATCAATAACCCTATTTCGCTCCTTCGCACTGAATGCCGGCACACTTGTGGCCGGCATTTTTTATATGGCAAACATTACTGAAAGTATTTTGCTCTAACCGCATCGATATACTGCCCGCGAGAGCTTCTCTCCCGTTCATGAGGTGCAAACTCGGCAGATACTGCGTCTAGTGTATCAACAGCTTTCTCAAGTTCAGTAAGCTCTATTTCTGAAAACGTCTCACTGGTCAGCAGATATTTAATCTTTGCAATCATGACTTCCTTTAAAGCAATTTCGCGCGCGGAAGCCGTTTTTGTGCACAAACCGTATGTACCATCAAGATAGTGCTGCCATTCGCTGGCGATAAATACTTCGAAAGCTTCTCCACCAGCCTCACCATCTTTTTTGAAATATTCAGCCATTCCAAAATCAGCAGCCCGGTGTTCCTCAAGTGTCACTTTATAAATACTTCTAAAACGCTCTTTTTCTTCTATCGCCAGTTCATCCCAGGACTTGTTTTTTTCAAGGAGAGCTGCTGCTTTTTCCACATGAGAATAAGGGTAATACCCTTTACTTTCTCTGTGGTTATGTTGCCCGAAAATTGATGAAACCTCATAGGTTTGTTCAAGTCTGTATGCAGCGTGCGGCAAACACCCTGCTTCGATCATTTCAATCAACCGCGCATCAGAAATCCCTGAACGAACCGCAACATCTTCCAGGGTTAAATAATTTGATTTTATATAAAGTGCACTATCCATTTCAAACTCACTTTGTTCACTTTATGTTCTTATCATTTTATAGATAAAAAGCAAGAAAAAAGCGCCTATCAAATGACAGACGCTTAATAAATTTCTTTGCTACTTTAATGACTTATTCAAAGGCATCCTTTATGAAACATTAGATCATGTTCACTAAAATAAAATCATTTATTTTTAATATGTTATGAACATATTCATAATTGAACAGCTCACTATAAGACCTGTTGGTGGCTACTCTTTGACTTGACAGAGAGTAGCCACCAACAGGTTACCCTCCATGCCAATACTAACTACTAGTAACCTAGCCACTAGATCATATTCGTTTTTCAATAACATCGAGAAATGCACCAAACTAACTAGAAATCTTTTTGCCTTTTCATCATCAATAATGTGTTCGTCAATCTGCTGATAGATCATGCTGTTTAGCATTGCAGTTTATCTATTGCCCTTCCAGTTGGAGGAAGTTTTAACTTACCAGCAATAGTGTATTAATTGTCGCGCAGGAAAATTGGAAAATGTCTGTAAATAAAGTTGTCATACTTACCACAATACTTTTTGGTTTATCTTACCTTGACGTTTCTGCGACTGATCTTGAACCAGATTACAAATTAGGGCCTGAGAACAGAAACTCGGTTCTTACTGGTAAAAAAATATACACATCACAATGTGCGGCGTGTCATGGAGTTCAGCTTGAGGGACAACCTAACTGGCGACAAAGAAAACCTAATGGAAAGCTCCCCGCTCCCCCTCACAATGCGTCAGGTCATACCTGGCATCATCCAACTGCAATGTTGTTTGCTATGACGAAGTATGGGCCCGGAGCATTGATCCAAAACCCTGCCTATAAAACAGATATGCCAGCATACAATAATGTTCTGTCTGACGAGGAAATATTGGCGGTGTTATCATATATTAAAAGCCAATGGCCGATTGAAGTGCGTGAACGCCACGATAGAATTGATGAACGCTATAATCAAAATTAGTTATTTATGGAATAGGCCCAAACATTATAAAATTTGGGCCTGACGTCTGCGATGTATTGGTAGTTCTCTATATGAGATTTAAGTCATTAACAGACTGAATGTTATTCAAATTTCCTTCTGTGGGTACCTTCACCATCAACTCCAGAATGGTACAAGGCGTTTCCTCATCATCAGAACATGAATTTGCTACTTCATGTAATCTTTCATAGGCAGTTGTTAATCGCCTAATTTTATCTTCCAGCTGTTTAAGATGAGCAATAGTGAATTCTTTGAATAAGACATTACTGCGCTCTGCTCCATCTAACATTCCAAGCAAATCTTTGCATTGCGCTATGCTAAAACCAAAATCTCTAGCACTTTTGATCAGCATTAAAGTCTGAATATCTTTTTCACGGAAATAACGAAATCCATTGTCACTTCGAAGAGGAGTCACTAATCCTATATCTTCATAATATCGGATAGTTTTCTGGGGTAAGCCAACTCTATCGGCAACTTCCCCAATACGTATAGCGGTAGTCATTCCACATCCTTCATATCAAGATGTGAATACCTAGAAACCTGCTGGTACTATACCGAACTTACTAGATTTGAACAGCCTTTTTAAATTTGACATAAATCAAGCTATCCCAGCTATACTATTGTATAGTACCTCTATGGAGTGAAAAGATTTGGACCTGCTTAAACATATACTGCTTATTTTATTGATTGTCGCAATTTCTGTGGCTTCAAAAGCTATGTATGTTGAGCAAGAACATATATTTAGCTCCTCAGAAGAGGTCGTCTGTACTAGCTCTCCTGACAATATATTTAATTTATTAGATCTTTCATCTTCAGCGGACAGTAAAACAATATTGCCTGAAAGAGTATGTGGACACTTTTCGACAGAACAGGAGCATTTCGCAGGTATTCACCTTTTTGATACTGTTCATATAGTGTCCTTTTTTCTATTTCCTGAAACTATTGCAATTCCAACTCCTGTAACCAAAAAAATGTTGGATAAAATTGTAGAGCCTTGGCTCTATTCGATATTCCCTGAAACTCTCTCACCGCCCCCAAAAACACAGAGCTAAGGCTCTGTGCCCTGTCCTCCTAATCTGTGAATATCTAGAAACCTGAACTCACAAGGCCGGGGCCGACAGCCTTTCAAACAAAACACCTATTTATCATTGTATTTTGTGGAGAAAAGCTATGAAGGCTCTTTCTTACTGGGGTGTTGCTGTGTCTTTAATGACCACCGTAAGCGCTGTAGCACTTACCCCCCCCACCTTTGCGCAAGACGCAAATCCGGAAATTTTGGCGGAAAAGCTAAAGTTACTTGAATTGGAAATTGAGAAGCTAAAACAACAGCTTCAAAAAACCGAACAAAAGGCTGAAAAAGGCGAGAAGATAGCGAAAAAGGCTAATTCTAAAGTTGCTTACTTGGAAGAAAAATCAGAGACAATTCGCCCAAGTAGCTGGCACCTCGCTGGTTACGCTGACGTTGGCATTGAAGTAAGCAACGGCGAAAACTCAGATACCTTCACTAGCGGCAAATTCAATCCAGCCTTTCACTTCCAATATAAGGATCTCATCTTATTTGAGTCTGAGTTGGAAATCAGCACCAGCAATACCGGTGAAACCGAAATTGATGTCGAATATAGCCAATTGGACTTCTTGCTACATGACAATGCTGTTTTAGTAGCAGGTAAATTTCTTAGTCCAGTAGGTCAATTTCAAGAACGTTTACACCCCAGCTGGATCAACAGAGCTGTCAATGCACCTGCAGGTTTCGGCCATGGTGGTATCCAACCACTTAGCGAGGTTGGATTAATGCTTAGAGGCGGGGTCCCTATAGGTAACAAACTCTTCACCTATTCCGTCGCAATTGGCAATGGCCCAAGAACCGGACATGATGGGGTAGAGCTTGAAGGATTTGGCCGAGACGATAACTCAAATAAGGGACTTAGCGGTCGCTTTGCCTTCTTCCCAGTTGATGAATTTGAAATTGGTGCTTCATTTCTTACCGCCAAAGTACTTGAAGAAGACGCCGATGGCGAAAGCTTAATTGCTGCATCGATAGAAGGTGGAAGTGAAGATCCAACGAATTCAACATCACGTCCCTACAACCTCTGGGGCGCCGACTTTGCATATACCCGTGGTAACTGGGATATTCGCGGTGAATACCTCAACGCTAAGTTAGAACGAGATGGACCAAACAACGCTAGTGTTCGGAACCAATCAATGATCTCAAATGGGAAGCATGGTACGCACAAGCTGCTTACCGACTTTCTGGCCTCACCAATTCAACATTTATCGACAAACTGGAACCAGTGGTTCGTTATGGTCGCTTCACTGCAGAAGGCGATCATGAAATGGAAGATGAGCTTAGCGAGAAGAGATTCAATCTGGGACTGAACTATTGGGCAACGCCTTCAGTGGTCGTCAAAACTGGCTTGGAATTCCGAAGTTATCTTGCAGAGCATCGTGAAGATGACACTCGTCTACAGTTACTCATGTCTTATGGCTTTTAAGTGTATAAAGGAGAAACATTATGCGTAAATATGGGCAAACAATATCTTATCTGACAGCAGTCGCTCTGGTTACACTTGTAGGCCTGGGCAGTGCTGGGGCAGCACAAACAAAGGCCAAGCCCAAAAAGCCGGACCCTCAGCAAATCGCAAGAGGTGCAAAGGCCTGGGCAAAAACGTGTGCTCGTTGCCACAATATGCGGAGCGTAAAAGATAACTCCGACGAGGAATGGCATGTAGACGTAACACACATGCGGGTTAGAGCAAATATCCCGGGCAACGTCGCTAGAGATATAGAAGCATTTCTCAGAGCCAGCAATAAGTAGGGAGCAGATTATGTCATTATCGATGATTACCACTTCCATGTTATTGCTCGCCTCAAATACGGCAATCAATATAGAGAAGCCTCTTGATCTTACTAATGGTCAAGAACGATATGAGGAAACTTGTATTGCGTGTCATGGTGAAAAAGGAAAGCCAACGATGCCAGGCATTCCAGATTTCACTTCCAAGAAAAGCCCTTTGAAAAAAACTGACGCTATTCTGTTTCAAAACATAACAGAAGGGCTTGAGCGTCCGGATGCTGACTTAGCGATGCCTCCGCTTGGCGGCAATCCAGAGCTCACTGAAAAGGATGTAAAAGACATTATAGGATATATGAGAAAAACATTTCTCAAAAAGTAACCTCATCTGGCAAGAGCTACGGCTCTTGCCTACCTGTTCTAAAGGTACTCTCAGTTTAATTCTATTGAGAAAAAAGCAGATACCGGAATAACAATAAAGCCATCCACAATTGTGATAGCAACTAAATCGTTGGATTTATAAATAAGTGTACCCGGTGGTTCACCATTTTCACATTCAACAACTTCAGCATGTGTGACACGCCAGTATTTTCCAGCAAAAAAAACGATCACACCAAAATGACCAAATGCCTTTATTTTAGCCTCGATATTTCTTCCGCTGCTGGTCCATTCTATCAATCGTTCCGTTAGATCTGGCACAGCTAACCCTTGCTGAGGTATTTGCGGAACGGCACGTTCATAGTAAGTTGACAAATCACCTAACAATTACTCGACGAGAATCGATGCAGCTAAATACATTTTAATCGACAAACTATTTAACGTTTCTGATGATGATAGAATGATAGGCTGTTGCAGAATAATATCACCGCTATCAAACATACTAGAGAGCTTATGAAGAGTAAGACCTGCCGCATGGGGTATATCTTTTATAAGATACGGAAGAGGTGTCGGCCCTCTTCCTTCAGGCAGAAGGCTGGTATGTAAGTTTACACCATACTTCAACATATCAATAGACGGAATCTTGAACGGATATTCCGCAACAAAAAACATTTCCACGCCTTCGTTTACATAGGCCATCAGCTCTTCTGTAGACGGATGTTTAAAGTGTATGGGAATATTAAATTTCTGGGCCAAACGTTTAATTTGTTCAGAAAAATCATTTTCCATTCCCGTATATATCGCATCAATCGTGTGCCCGCATTGAATAAACACGTTCACACAGGACGATAATAAATCTGTACCAAAATATACGATTCTCAAAACTGAAGCTGTTTCTATATCAGTAAAGTTAGGGCCAGTAGGCCCTAACCAAAAAACTATGTGTTAGATTTAGTGCATCATGACTTTTTTAATGATGTATAATCCATCTGGGCCAGGCTCAATTGAGATCATCAACTCCTGACCTTCTTTGATCAAATCAAGTTTAACTTCTTTTGCCACCCTGAAATCCATCGTCATAGCAGGCCAACCCAACTGTTTAATTGGGCCGTGAGAGACATTAATTTTTCTCTCCGATCTCTTAATTTTATTGACCTTAGCGTGAACCATAGCAGATTGTTTTTGTTGATTTTTCTTGGAATGCGAGTGCCCACCGTCAGCATAAACCACCGGCGAATAGACACCAATAACCGTTGCCATAAGGATCAATTTTAAAAACTTCATAAGTAAATCCTTTCATAAAACCTAGAGTTAGTTTCTGTGTGGCCGTGATGACCAATGGGCATGCACGATTTTCCAACTGCTATCAGACCTGAAGAGCACTAACGTCTCAGTGCTATCAAATTGCTTCTGTTCACCTTTAACTGAGAAGCTCAACAAGGAACGGGTTGCAACGGATGCGATCGCCCCATGCTCAGTAATTTCCTGAGAAAGAACAGTGCGTCTGGCTGCTTTAAGCATTGCCATTTCTGGTTTAAGATGGTCATTTAAATAAACATCAAGTGAAGGTTCTTTTGCGCCATTTTCAAAGATGATGGCTTGTCTATCAAAGGCATTTGAAACTTCCAGAAAACGATCACTGTGTAGTGCCGTTTGAAACTGAACAACAAACTCTTTCACTGAATCTGAGCTACTCGTGCTATTCATCCCTGAAGATGTATCTTTTAAAGTTTCATTGTTAGACGGAAAGAACGGTGTTCCTCCATAGAACAATCCAAACCCTTCGATACTGGCGACGATGACCAAAGCACCAACGAAGAAAGAACTGGCTGCTTGTTGCACACTCACTTTTTTTCCGTGAGGAAATAAGAATGCAAAGACAACAGCTGCAACAAGTGCAAATGTTGCTGTTCCAATATACGAGGAAATTTGTGCGTGGGTATTACTCACGTCTTGCAGTTCACTTGGGCCTATAAGCCAAAAACATGCTCCTGATATACCAGCCAAAACACCTGCCCAGAGAAGCCATTTTGCGACACCACCCATTTGTTCGCTGTGTTTTTTCCTAAGGTAATCAACCATAAAAAACACAGTAGATGTAATGATAAGGATAGCCGCAATATGCGCTAAAAGAGCATGTAACTTCCAAAACAACAGATTAGTCATTGCTGCCCCCTATTTCTGATTTATTGCTTGAGTTTCGACAACAGTTTCCCGAGACTTCCACAATAAATAGGCAGCAGGAATAACCAGCAGCGTTAGTATTGTAGCGCTAATCATGCCACCAACCATTGGTGCCGCAATCCGCCGCATCACCTCGGAGCCAGTGCCTGTACCCAACATAATTGGCAGCAAACCTGCGATGATAACAGCAACCGTCATCATGATTGGCCTAACTCTGAGAAGTGCACCATCAACAACAGCCTTAGCCAGATCAGATCTGGTTAGCTCTCGACCTTCTTTTTCAACTGTTTTTTGAACGCGCTCCCAGGCCTGATTGAGATAGACGATCATCAGCACACCAATTTCAACGGCAACACCGGCCAATGCGATAAAGCCTACGCCAACAGCAACTGATAGATTGTAATCAAGCCAATATAAGAGCCAGATACCGCCTACGAGCGATAGAGGTAATGTACCCATAATGATGAGAACAGATGTCAGATTTTTGAAGTTGATAAACAACAAAAGTAAGATGATAATCAGTGTAACAGGAACCACTACACTCAGCTTTTCTTTTGCCCTTTCCATATATTCATATTGGCCGGACCATGCGATTGAATAACCAGCGGGAAGTTCAATGTTATTTTCAACAACTTCTTTCGCTTTTTTTACATAACTGCCGATGTCAACGCCGGAAATATCTACATAAATCCAACCGTTCAAACGAGCATTCTCGCTACGAATAACACCTGGGCCACCACTAACGGTAATATCTGCAACTTGGCCAAGCGGAATATGTCCCCCCATTGGTGTGACAATAGGGAGAGACCTTAAACGATCAAGAGAATCTCTGTAATCGCGAGGATAGCGCAAATTGACGGGGTAGCGCTCAAGACCTTCAACGCTTTCAGTAACTGACATACCGCCAATTGCTGTGCGAATGACATCTTGAACATCTGCTATATTCAGCCCATATCGTGCGGCTTTCACTCTATCAATATCGGTATTGATATAGCGCCCGCCAGTTACCCGCTCTGCATAAACCGAAGCAGTGCCAGGTACATCTTTCATAACAGCTTCAATGTCCTGACCGATTTGACTGATAACTTCTAGATCAGGACCGGCTACCTTGATGCCAACTGGTGTTTTAATTCCAGTTGCTAGCATATCAATGCGGTTTTTGATTGGCATGATCCAAACGTTGGTTAAGCTAGGAACACTGACCAATTGGTTGAGCTCAGCCTTCAATTTCTCTGTGGTCATTCCTTTACGCCACTCGCTGCGCGGCTTAAGCTTAATTGTCGTCTCAATCATCGTGAGAGGAGCAGGGTCTGTAGCACTTTCAGCTCTGCCTGCTTTTCCGTAGACAACCTCCACTTCAGGAATAGTCTTAATCAGTTTATTGGTTTGTTGGACAATCTGCGCCGCTTTACCAGCAGAGATAGCGGGATAGGCACTCGGCATATACAGCAAATCGCCCTCATCTAGATCCGGCATAAACTCGCCACCAATCTTGCTGAGAGGATAATATGCACTTGCCATGATCAACAACGTAATCACGACCATCATTTTAGGGTATTTCAGCACAGCGCCAATGAACGGCTTATAGATTGCCATTAACCCTTGGTTGATAGGGTTTTTGTGCTCTGGAACGATTTTACCCCGGATAAAATACCCCATTAAAACGGGAACAATAGTAATAGAGAGAGCTGAAGCTGCCGCCATTGCATATGTTTTGGTGAATGCTAGAGGATGGAATAACCTTCCTTCCTGCGCTTCCAATGCAAAAATCGGCACAAAACTTAGCGTAATAATCAGTAGAGAGAAAAATAGTGGCGGCCCTACTTCTACAGCAGCCTTTGAGACAACCTCCCATCTATTTTCAGATGTTATCTCCTCTTCTTCCATATGTTTATGGAAGTTTTCAATCATAACAATTGTTGCATCTACCATTGCCCCGATAGCAATAGCTATACCGCCAAGAGACATAATGTTGGCATTAACACCTTGACTATTCATAACAATAATTGCGGCCAAAATACCTACTGGCAGGCTTAACACCACAACAAGAGATGACCTTAAGTGGAAAAGGAAAACTGCACATACTAAAGCAACAACAAGAAACTCTTCGATCAGCTTTTCATTCAGCGTTTCAACAGCGCGATTTATAAGTGAAGAACGGTCATAGGTTTCAACGATTTCAACACCCTCTGGTAGACTCTTCTTTAAAGTTTCTAACTTTTCTTTCACCAAATCAATTGTTGAGAGCGCATTTTCACCCCAACGCATGATGATCACACCACCGACGGCTTCGCCTTCACCATTGAGTTCTCCAATACCTCTGCGAAGCTCTGGCCCCATACGAATTTCAGCAATATCTTTTAATAGGACGGGGGTACCATTGGGTGACAAACTGATAGGGATTGCTTCAAGATCAGCAATTTCATCAATGTAGCCTGAAGCTCTAACCATATATTCTGCTTCGGCCATCTCAATAACACGACCACCAGTTTCCTGATTGCCCATCTTGATCGCCATTTTTACCTTATTGAGGGGAATGTCGTAGGCACGTAGTCTCGCAGGGTTCACCACAACCTGATACTGCTTAACCATGCCTCCAATCGTAGCAACTTCGGAGACACCCTCTACCGTTTGTAGCTCATACTTCAGAAACCAATCCTGAATACTACGCAACTGGGCTAGATCATGCTTGCCACTCCTGTCGATAAGAGCATATTGATAGACCCAACCAACCCCTGTTGCGTCAGGTCCCAGTGCTGATCGTGCTCCAGCTGGGAGAGTTGGCGCTACTTGGCTTAGATACTCCAGTACCCGCGATCTTGCCCAGTATAGATCTGTACCGTCTTCAAAGATGATATATACATACGAGTCATTGAAGAACGAATACCCCCGAACCGTCATCGCCCCAGGTACAGAGAGCATTGCCGTGGTTAAAGGATAAGTTACTTGATCTTCTACAACTTGCGGAGCTTGCCCAGGGTACGTTGTCTTAATAATTACCTGTACATCCGACAGATCAGGTATTGCATCCAAAGGGGTCTTGGAAAGCGAATAAGCCCCCCACCCAGTAAACAATAGGGTCAATATCACAACCAGAAAACGGTTGGAAATTGACCATTTAATAATATTAGCAATCATTTCCGTCTCCGTTTCCTACATTTTCGATGCGCTAGTGATTTCAAACATGCCTTCTGAATTCTTTCGAAGTTCAAAGTGCATCATGTCACCAACGCTGAATTGGGAGAGATCCACAGAATTGGAAACCGTGAAGTCCATGGTCATTTCTGGCCACCCCAAAGAGGTAATTGGTTGATGTGTAAGGTTAACGGTATGTTTGCCGGTAATAGAATTTACTGTACCCATGCCGTGATGGGTTTCCATTTCCATCTCATGGGCTAAATTATCCTCAGATTCTGTCCCAGCATCTAGAAGGCGGAGGAATGAGCTATTAATACTCGCTTCGGAGTCAATAAGGAACTGACCCGAGGTAACGACAGTTTCGCCACTTTGCAGACCAGCTTTAATCTCCAGTCTATCGCCAGATTCTCGACCAACTAAAACTTCAGCCGGACGAAATTTATTGTCTTCGACAGCGATAATCACTCTGTCATTTTTACCTGTTCTGATCAAAGCTTCACGAGGAATAGTTAAGACATTCTCAAGTGGTTCGGCTTCTATTCGGATTTCACCATACATGTTAGGTTTCAATCGACCTGCAGAATTTTCAAATGCAAGTCTCACCTGAACTGTTCGGCTTTTGGGGTCTACCAAGGGGTAAACATAGTCAACTGCCCCCTGCCAGTTTTCTCCAGGAAGGAATGGCAATATCATCTGGACATCTTGGCCTTCCTTAATCCAATCTGATTGTCCTTCAAAGACATCGACTTTCACCCAAACACTGGACAAGTCTGAAAGCGAAAACACCGTTTTACCTGGTGTAACATGCATACCTTCTCCGATATTAAGAGCTAGTATGACGCCGTCCTGTGGTGCTCTGACTTCTATCAGCTGCTTGACTTTACCTGTCTGTTCCAACTGGGAAATTTGACCTTCTTCCATCCCCAGTGCTCTCAAACGTTCTTTCGCCGCAACCTTTAACGCACTTTGCTTTAGCTTAATCGCCTGAACAAACTCAGTTTGAGCATTAACTAATTCTGGAGAATACAACTCGAAAATTAGTTCATCCTTTTGTACCCATTCGCCTACGGCCTTGCGGTACAATTTTTCAACCCAGCCCGCTGAACGTACATGGACATGTGAACTTAAATCTTCATTTGGTGTAATATAGCCAACGGTATCAACTTCTCGGGCTAAATCTTCTAGGCCGATTTTTTCAGTACGAACACCGATGTTGTTGATTACAGCAGCACTAATCTTGAGTGCATTTGGGTCATCTGCCCCAGCTTCCTCACCCTCATATACAGGTATGAGATCCATACCCATTGGGGATTTACCAGGATTGTCACTGCGGAAATTTTTATCCATGGGTGCCACCCAATATAAAATTTCCTTTTCCTTCGAATTCGAAGGACCAGACTGCTCAGTGTCGCCAAACATATCGCGCCCAATAAAACCAAGGCCTAGCCCTACACTAAGTGCAATTGTAGATGTCAGAAGAATTTTACGCATCATTTTCACCTTCTAAAAACAGGAGTTGTGCCTGAGCTTTAAATCGATCAGCCTTAAGGCGAATTATTTTGAGTTCGGTGTCTAGTTCTGCCAATCTCGAACGAACAAGTTCAGGAAAGTCTGTCACACCACTTTGATAGGAATTTAGGCTTGCTTCTCGTGTATCTTTGGCACGTACAAGGACCACAGACTGATAGAGTTTTATCCTTTCGTCCAATTGTTCCCAGTCTGCGCGGGCCACCTGCAATTGCTTACGCAACTCCAAAAGCACCGTATCTTTTGAAAGACGATTGGCTTGACGGGCTTTTTTAGCGGCTTGAACTCTTTTATCTTGTCTTTTTTCAGTGAATAAAGGGAGATCCATAGTAACTCCGACAGAGGCAAAATCCGTTCTATCGCCTCCTCGGGCCCCATATCCAGCATTGATGGTCCAACCTGGCTTGTATGATTCCCCTGCGATCGAAACATCCTTGTCTGCCGCTTCAATCATCGCGCTTCGCAGTTTTGCAGCAGGATGGCTAATTAATGTTTCAAGGACAGCAGTCGGGTTGCTTGGATGCCTCAACCCAGGAGGGGACGATGGGATTTGCGCACTGAATGCTTTGTTTCCAATTCTACGGGCCAACTTAGCGCGCAACATAGCGGTCTGTCGTTCAATGTTGACAAGACGGTCGTCTAGAATGCTGATCTCCAGTTCAGCTCTAAGGATATCTTGAGAAGTTTGCCTGCCGGAAGAGAATACCGATTGTATTACAGTTAGTAGTTCTTTTACTGCGGTACGGCTTTCCTGAATCTTTGATTTTGCTCCACTGAGATAACTCAGTTCTAGCCAAATCATACGAGTATCCAGGACTACTTCACGTTCACGAAGTGCTTGCTTATGCCTTTCACCTTTTGCCTGAGCATTGCGTTTTTCACGACGAAATTTGAGAGTATTCCCTTTTGGAAAGGACTGACTTACCCCAACTTGAATTTGGGTCATAGGCTCCTGAGAATAGCTAAAACTATCCAAAGGCCAGTTTGCAAAGTTTAGCCGCACTTTAGGGTCCGCTAACTGGCTATCTGCGATACCAGCCTGTTCGTATGAAGAAGCCATTTCTTCCGGTTGCCGGAGGTAAGGGTCATCAGAAGTCAGGGCCAGCCTAACAGCCTCATCGATCGTGAGTACAATATTGATTTCATTTTGTATCTGATGTTGCGCTTCTTCATATGCGAAAACATCCGATGTAACGACGCTTGGCAGGGTCGCTAATAAGACGGCTAACGAAGCCGACGACGGTTTTATCATTACTATGTCCTTGGGTATATTGGGTATATACGACTGACGCAAACGAGATGCGTTTCAGCAATCGGTTATCCAACTCGGAAAACTGACTAGGACAGGAAACGTGGAGGCGGTGTATTCAGACTGTTAGCTGCTGAACGGGCAAAATCAGTGGAGGGGAGTGAGGAATCTCGCAGATTAAACTCTGAGCATAAGTCGATCTTATTATACGGCATAATACCAAGAGCACTTAAATTGATGCAGCAAGAAATCTCACAAGGCGTTTGAAGGTAATTATCATGTCGAGTGCCATCTGAACCATTTATAGGTTCCATGTATTGGATATGCTCCAAATGCACAGCGACGCTATCCATAGAAATTATTTCTTCAAGCTCAGGACAACACGAATGGTCCACTGTACTAGCTAGCGCAGTGGAAGTAATTACGATTGTCAGCATCATGAATGATATGATGCCTTTTATGAACTCGTAGAATCGCATGGTTCAAATTTATAGCCTTGAACCATGGTTCAGGGTCAAGGGTATAAAATATCTTTCCTCGAAATCCCGCGTTTAGGCAGAAAATATAGATGTAATTCTATCTGAAACTGTTTGTAAGTCTAAGCTAAGCTCTAAAGTCAATACATCTTGCTCTTCCAGTTACTGGAAGTTTTAGACTCGCTCCATCCTTAAATGAACTGTGAAGGGTGAAGGATTGGAGCCGATGAATTTAAAGCAAGATAACCTAGACCTATGTCATGACATCGAAATTGTCAGAGATCCTGTTTGCGGCATGGCAGTAGACAAACCATCTGCCGAATTCTTCGAAATTCATGCCGGGATTCAACATTACTTTTGCTCAAAAAAATGTAGAGAAAAGTTTGTTGCACACCCCAATCAATACACTAATCCAGAAGCGCTTCCAGATACCTTTCCTGACGGAACTGAATATACATGTCCCATGCACCCAGAAATCTTGCAGATTGGCCCCGGCACATGCCCTAAATGCGGCATGGCACTGGAACCCAAAGGTATACCTGCAACAAACATGGATACTAACCCTGAGTTCATTGATTTCAAAAAAAGGTTCTGGATTGGCGCACTTTTAACTATTCCGCTTTTGATACTCTCTATGGGACCGTTTGTTGGATTAGGATTCATAAGAGATCTTTTGGGAGAACGTTTAACACTTTGGACCGAGCTAGTCTTAGGCACTCCAGTGATACTATGGTCCGGAGCACCTTTTTTTCAGCGCGGGATCCAATCCATTCAACTCAAAAGCCTTAATATGTTCACTCTCATCGCAATGGGTGTGGGAGCCGCGTATTTATTTAGTATTTCAGCAGTTATTTTTCCTGAAACGTTCCCAGATGGATTCAGAGATGCCGATGGTAATGTTGGTGTCTATTTTGAAGCAGGAGCAGTAATCATTGTTTTAGTGCTTCTTGGCCAGCTAATGGAACTAGGAGCTCGAGAGAAAACGGGGTCGGCAATAAAAGCATTGCTGGATTTAGCTGCAAAAACAGCTCGAATTATTGCTGAAGATGGTTCTGAAACAGAAGTTCCTCTGGAAGAAGTTGAGCCTGGTATGAAAATCAGAATTCGTCCAGGAGATAAAATACCTGTGGATGGCACGGTCTTAGAAGGTCGTTCTTCTGTAGACGAGTCCATGATTTCTGGCGAGCCAGTACCCGTTGAAAAAACTATTGGAGATAATGTTACAGGAGCGACAATCAACGGTACAGGTAGCCTGATTATTGTAGCTAAGCGAGTAGGTACAGATACTACGTTGAGTCAAATCATCGAGATGGTGGCAAATGCACAAAGATCTCGAGCGCCTATTCAAAAACTAGCTGACGCAGTTGCGGGCCAGTTTGTTCCCATAGTGATTTTGATCGCTGTTTTGTCCTTTTTATCATGGGCCTTGTGGGGACCCGCACCGGCATTATCCTATGGTCTTGTTGCTGCTGTGGCAGTTCTTATCATCGCATGTCCATGTGCTCTGGGTTTAGCGACACCAATGTCAATTATGACGGCCACGGGTAAAGGCGCTCAAGTTGGTATTCTGATCAAAAATGCCGAAGCTCTAGAACGCTTCGCAAAAGTGGACACTTTAATTGTAGATAAAACTGGAACACTAACTGAAGGAAAGCCGAAATTAGTTGATGTTATTCCCGAAGAGGGTTTTTCGGATACGGAGCTTCTATCACTTGCTGCAAGCCTGGAGAAAGGTTCTGAACATCCTCTTGCTGAGGCGATTGTTACAGGAGCAATCGATCAACATATTGCCCTCCAGGACATTGAAGAATTTGAAGCCATCACAGGCAAGGGGGTTATTGGTAAAATTCAAGGTAAGAAGGTTGCCTTAGGCAATACTAAAATGGCTGCCGACCTGGGGTTAGAAACAGTTCATCTTTCAAACTTAGCAGATGGTCGGAGAAATTTAGGGCAGACGGTCATGTTCATCGTCGTTGAAAATAACTTAGCCGGCTTGATAGCTGTTGCGGACCCTATTAAGAAATCCGCCGAAGTAGCTTTACGTCTTCTGCAGAGCGAAGGCTTTCAGATTATCATGGCCACAGGTGACAATTTCAAAACTGCAAAGGCCGTAGCTTACAAGCTTGGAATAGACAACGTTCAGGCAGATATTTTACCTGAAGATAAAGCAAAAATTATCAGAGAATTGCAGGGCAAAGGACACATAGTTGCTATGGCTGGTGATGGTGTGAATGACGCACCTGCTTTGGCTCAAGCTGATGTCGGAATAGCCATGGGAACTGGCGCTGATGTTGCCATAGAAAGCGCCGGTTTCACGCTGGTTAAAGGAGATCTTACTGGTGTCGTCCGTGCCAGTAGATTGGCAAAAGCTACAATGAGTAATATCAAACAGAACCTATTTTTTGCTTTAGCATACAACGCCGCAGGAGTTCCCGTAGCAGCTGGAGTTCTATATCCTTCCTTAGGTATATTGATTTCCCCCATATTTGCCGCAGCAGCCATGAGTTTGAGTTCTATTTCGGTCATTAGCAATTCGCTAAGACTACGAAATATAGAGCTATAGAGGTGTAGCCATGGCTTATCTTACTATTGGGAAAGTTGCGAAAAAAACGGGCGTTGGCGTGGAAACTATCCGTTATTATGAAAGGAGCGGTATTCTATCTAAACCAGACAGATTACCCTCTGGTTACCGAGTATATACGGAAGAAAACATTAAACAGTTGCTTTTCCTTCGTAAAGCTCAAGCTCTAGGTTTTACACTAGGGGAAATCTCCGATCTATTGTCACTGTCAACAGACCCAACTTCAAATTGTGAGCAGATTAACGATTTGGCCAAGGAGAAAATACTGCAAATAGAAGAAAAAATAACGATATTACAGAACATGCGACAAGATCTTGATGCTATTGCTCAATATTGTCCTGCGAATTCCCAACCGATTTCGGATTGCTCCATCATCAATCATTTATACGGAAATTCCTGAACAGGCTTTTTACCAAGCTCAATAAAACGCTTGACCCTGAACCATGGTCAAACGTTAGGCTCCTCAATCATCAGTACTATTTGTAGTTATATCAGAAGGCTTCAAGGTAGCGGTTTGACATTATGAAACCCTCTCCATTTATATATGTTTTGCAAATTGTAATATGGATTGTTTCACCAACAATCACATTGCAAAATGGAGACCTATATTCTGTTCACGATGAAACAACATCACATTATTCGCCTTCTTCGTTCGACGCTCCCAATAGGCATCCAATTGTAGAAATAAATGAATTAGAATTTAGAAGCCTTGCCGCTTTGCATCTTAATTTATCCATTGATACCGAAGAAACTCACCCTCATGCATATACAGATAGTTGTTGCGATGCCGGAGGAGTTCTTTGTGATTCAGGGTTGGAATTGATCGCATTGTCAATCAACCTGAATACCAATCGCAACTATGTAGATTGGGATACTACCTCTTGTGTGAGCGCAATACCCTCATCATTAGTTCACCCTCCAAAACCCGTTTCCTTACTCATTCATTCATAAGGAATTCCGCGTCTATTGCGTGGAATAGGAAGATTTGGGCTTAGCCCATATGGAGGAAACTATGATCAAATATAGTCATTCAAAATCTATCAAACTACTATCAAGTTGTGCGCTTTTAACCCTTTCAAGCACGGCATTTGCAACCGAGAAAAGCAATCAAGACGGCTTGCTTGAAGAAGTAATCGTTACAGCACAGAAGCGCGAATCCAGCCTGCAGGATACACCTGTAAGCATCAGTGCTTTGTCTGGTGATGTAATGGCTGCTATCGGCATCAGAAACATTGAAGATTTTACATTTTTTGTTCCTGGCATCACCGTTACAAATGACTCCATGGCAATTGTGAATATCCGCGGTGTTGGTACATCCGCTTTTGGTGTTGCGACTGATCCGAGTTCAACTGTTCAGATTGACGGCGTTTACCAGCCTCGCCCAACTACCGGTTATCAGGATATGTTTGACATTGAACGTGTTGAACTGCTCCGTGGTCCACAAGGGGTATTATTTGGTCGAAACTCAACAGGTGGTACGCTGAATATTATTTCCAAAGCTCCAACTGATGAATGGGAAGGCGCACTAGGCGTAACATTAGGAAACTTCAACAAGCGTACATTCAGCGGCACGCTATCTGGACCACTAAGCGATAAAGTCAGAGCAAGGGCAACAGTTCTTAAGAATGATCGGGATGGTATTTACACCGATATTCTTTCTGATGACACCTATCAAGATCAGGATAATTTCGGCGCACGCGCAACTATTGCTATCGATGTTTCTGATGAATTTGAAGTGGTTCTGAGAGGTGACTTTACCAACGAACGGGAAACTGGTTTCCCAGCAGTACGTACCTTCTATCCACAAAGCTTTGCTGATGCTGGGGCGACAATTCCCACAGGCGACCGGGAAGTAGCTTTCGACACTACACCTGTTAGCAATCTTGAAGTTTGGGGTGTTTCTTCAACAGCTACATGGAGCGGTGAAGATATTACTTTCAAATCTATCACTTCATATAGAGAAAGCGATATCGCCCAAGTTATCGATGCGGATGCTACAGACCTTTCGCTGTTTGATATCAATTTCAGAGAACAATCACGTTCCTTCACGCAGGAAATCCAGTTTTCCAACAATGAACCAGAAAAGCTCGAATGGATTGTTGGTGCCTTTTTCCTGAACGAAGATGGTACAGGCGGAATTGATCTGATCTTCCAAGACCCCACCATTGAAATTCCTGAAAGAAATGTAACCAACGCTTATGCGCTTTTCGGTCAAGGAACTTACTCTATTACAGACCGTTTCAGAGCGACTTTTGGTCTTCGCTATAGCTATGAGAAGAAAAGCTATGATTTCGCGACCATCGTTAACGGTACCGAAGTCGATGGTGGGTCACCAGAAGATAGCTGGAAAGCCTGGACGCCTCGTTTCGCTCTTGACTATGATATTAGCGATGATGTGTTGCTATATGCTTCAGCAACACGCGGCTTCAAATCTGGTGGCTTCCAGTTGGGTGATGCTGGTTCCTTCGACCCAGAATATCTATGGAGCTATGAAGCAGGTCTTAAGTCCACATTGTTTGATCGCCGTCTACGAGCCAATATCGGCGCGTTCAGGTACGATTACACCAATTTGCAGGTTGTTGAATATGTTGGAGGTGTCGCGACAACTTCCAACGCTGGTAAAGCGACAATTAACGGCCTTGAAGGTGAATTCGTTGCACGGGTGTCTGATGGTTTTGACCTGAATGCTACAGTTGCTTATCTTGATGCGACATACACAAACTTCTTTGAAGATGGTGTAGATTTCTCCGGTAATAGGCTCGCGAACTCTCCGAAGTGGGCGTATTCATTTGGAGCACAGTATCGATATTCAGTGCCTGATTTTGGTGAACTGACTTTCAGGACTGACTATGCTTGGCGCGACAATGTAGACTTTAAGCGCAACAACCAGCCTCAATTCCGTGCTGATACATATGCACTTCTGAATGCTCGCATTTCATATCTATCAGAGGACGGCAATTGGGAGGTTTCGCTTTATGGCCAAAACCTAACCAACAATAGGTATGTAACTTACATTACCTCAGGCAGGAATGTTTTGGGAGAAGCAGATGCCTCTCTTCCTGTATCGGTCTTTGGCGAACCACGCCAATACGGCATTCAACTCAAAAGAACCTTTTAAACAAGTTAGTAAACCGGCAGGCTTCGGCCTGCCGCGAGTGATTGTAATCTATAACCGCCGCCCACATTAAAGGAGTGGCTAATACAAATGGGAATAAAATGGACAATTTAATCATTCCAAACTGGCACCCCTTTTTAGTGCATTTCACTGTGGGCCTCATACTGTCGTCTACATTTTTTATGCTTGCTTCAAAGCTTAAGCCTGATTGGCAATCTTATGCAGAAGCAGCAGGTAAATGGACACTATGGTTAGGTGCAATTATCACAGCATTTACACTTTGGGCGGGTTTTGATGCTTATAGCTCAGTTGCTCACGATGATATCGCCCACAAGGTTATGAAAGTGCACCGTTTATGGGCATTAGTTACAGCTGCAAGCATCCTTCTATTGGCCTTCTGGGTATATAAGGCAAAAACTATTTCCAACCTTACTATTGTACTAAGTGTGGTTGTTAGCGGTCTAGTCGGCGTAACTGGATACCTGGGTGCGGAACTTGTGTATCGACATGGCGTCGGTGTTATGCGTCTACCTGATACTTCTGGAGAAGGCCATGCTCATGCAGACGGTGCAAGCCACGATCATGGAGATACAGTTTCAAGTCAGCCGCAACATGACCACGGAAATACCAGTGCCGCCCCCAAAAAACACGATCATGGAAATCATGAAGAAAAGGGATCTGATTGCGGTACAGACCATGAAAACAGTAAGCCAACTCACGATCACGGACCTGAGGCCTCAGGTGCTGAACATGATCATGGGAACCAACCAGCTACTACTTCTTTGCCTGGAAAGGCTGGGCCTGCAGAAATCGCAAGCCTGTTCTTTAATGCCCTACAAGCAGGTGATGTGAGTACCGTTTCCAGAGTACTGGCTGATGATGTAGTTATTATAGAGGGCGAACATGCTCAGCTAAGTAAAGCTAGTTATATGAATGGCCATATGAAGTCTGACATGGCATTTCTTCCAAACCTCAAACACGAAATTCTCTCCCGCGAAACAGGCATAATGGAAAATATAGCCTGGGTAACAACCTTTTCCCGACTTACGGGATCTTACAAAGGAAAAGAGATAGATCGTACCTCACGAGAATTTCTGGTGCTCCAGAAAGTTCAGGGGAATTGGTACATCACTTTGATTCAATGGGCCGATAAGTAATTAAATCACCCTGCTGAATTTTCAGCAGGGTTTATTGGGAAAATGTCATGAAAAAAAGGCAGTGGCATACTTTGTTTGCCAAAACTCATAAATGGATTGGATTAATATTGGGAGTACAACTTGTCTTTTGGACCGTTGGTGGTCTCGTAATGACTTGGATTCCAATTGATACCGTAAGGGGCCAACACAAAGTTGCACCTCAGACGGAATTTATTTTTTCCAACAAACAAAATTTCATATCCATATCGGCCTTGCTGAAAAAAGCAGGGAACTCTGCAAAACAAATTGAATTCCGTAACTTTTTAGGGAACCCAGTTATCTACCTTGAACTCAACAATGGCCAAAGGCAGTTGAGAGATGCTGAAACTGGTAACCTGATTTCTCCTATTGGAGCAGATCTAGCTCAACAGGTAGCTCTGGCTGATTTCGCTCTCAATGCCAAAATCAAAGGTGTTGTGGAGATAAGTGAAAAGAGTGTGGACTATCGCGGCCCTTTACCTGTGTGGCAGGTTACGTTTGATGATAAAGAGAACTCTGCAATTTATGTCTCCACTGTAGAGGGCAAAGTTGTCGCACGACGCTCATCTATATGGAGGTTTTACGACTTCTTCTGGATGCTCCACATTATGGATTACAACGAACGGCATGACACAAACAATTGGCTCGTTATTATTACATCGTTGTTTGCAGTTCTCTTTTCGATCAGTGGTATAGGGTTACTCTTTTTTCGCTTCTACCGAAGAGATTTTAATTTCCTCCTTGGGAAAAAAAAGAGGATTTAACTACCATACTTACAGAAGAACATTGAACCTCCTCTCACAATCATGACGGGGTTCAACTACCTTCTCAAATCGCTACATTTAACGTATGATGTTGCCTAGTTTTCCTAAAAGTGCCAGGCGCATAGAAAGGGTTTTGATGGCAGTTTTTACTATCGGCAAACTAGCGGAACAGGCAGGTGTGGATGTCGCTACGATCCGTTATTACGAACGTAAAGGCTTTCTTCCCAAAGCAGAAAGGCTCCCATCAGGATATCGAGTATACGATCACGATACTGTTGGAAAAATGCGATTTATTATGGAAGCAAAAAAGCTTGGTTTTACATTGAAAGAAATATCCGAGCTTTTTCAATTAACCGACAACCCTCATACAGATTGTGCAACGATTAACAGGAAGGCAGAGTCTAAGTTAAAGGAAGTACAAGCCAAAATCTCTCAACTTGAAAAAATGCAGGCAAGTTTGAAAACTTTGGCTAAATATTGCCCAGCTGATAACCGCCCCCTCAGCGAGTGTAGCATTGTTAATCACCTTTACGGCAATACAGAAAACCATTCGTGAGATATCAAACCCAAGTAGGCTTCATCCCATTCTTATGCCTTATCATCGCACTGAAAAAAAATGGGTAGGTAAACTAAATCTGGGGTTAGGCTGGGCACACTATAGAGGCCCGGTTGGCGACACCCACCCTCATAGGCATTATCCTTTACAAGCCATATTTTCTGCTGACGTTCCACTTGCAATGAATGTTGACGGTTCTGAAAAAACCACAAATGATTTCACTGTAATCCCTTCTAATACATTCCATCAGTTGAGGCCTACGCACCATGACGTAGATATTGTGTACGCTGAACCCACCCTTGTTCCACCTCAACTATTGCAGAAGTGCAATGTCAAGAAATGGTGTACTTACCTAAGCAAGGCATCCCGTATTGTCTCTAATGGAAAAATTGAGCGTGCTCTTACTCTTATTGAAGAGCAATTGATCAGTAACATCACGTTAGAAAACACCGCGCTACAAGCAGGCATGTCTAAAAGTTCTTTTAGTAATAAATTCCGCAATGCTACAGGGCTTCCTTTGAGGCGATATGTTCTTTGGCGTCGTCTTTGCAAAGCAGTTCATTTAACTGGAAAAGGTAATTCATTGACACAGGCCGCCCATGAAGCTGGCTTTTCAGATTCTGCACATTTCTCTCGAACTATGAAACAAACATTTGGTGTTTCCCCTTCTCAAGGAGTTCTGAATATCAATATAACTATTGCACCCGATCATTCGCTCGAGAAAAGGGCTTAAGCATCTGAGCTACATATTTAATGGGATAATCAGGCTCTTTCTCTATCCCTAAATCTTCGGATGTAAAGATGCGATCAGCATCATAAACAGCCGTACCAAGCATTCGATCCCATATAGTCGTGAACAGGCCGAAATTTACATCGCCCTCAATTGGTCGCTTGATATGGTGAAATCGATGTAAGGGAGCAAGAGCAAGAAAATATCTCAAAGGGCCAATTTTCATATCTACATTACTATGCTGTAACAACAGTTGAACGGCTATTGCAAATGCTAGCAAAGCAGCGATCTCAACTGGTATTCCGAGAGCTACTAACGGGAAAGTACCTCCAATGGTTTCAAAAGCTTGATGTATAGGATGTTTCATTAAACCGTTGAAACCATACATACGTTTGACCGAATGATGGACAGCATGAAATCGCCATAGGAACATGTTTTTATGGCTTGCATAATGGACAAGTGTGATTCCTAAATCTGATATAAAAACTGCTAGTAACAATTGTCCCCATATTGGCCATTCATCTGGCCAAAAATTTAGATGGGGAACAAAAGCCGCAATTATAGGCAAGAGTATTACCGACATACTGTTGGCGGCCTCATTTACACAAGCATGAAGGAGGTCTCTCACACTGTCATTATGTGCAGTATTCCAGTTTTTCTGGTAAGGAATCAGGTATTCCACAAAAAATGAAAGCATGATCGCCAAGGCCAACAACATTACTAAAAAATAGTAATCATACCCAGATACGACAATCTGAATGGCAATGTAATTGAAACCTATCAATGTGAATGGGACATAAGAAATGGCCAAGCACACCCGCAATATCTTCATAATACGTCTCCTGTTAAAAAGGAGATAACCGTATCTATAGAGAAGAGTGCGTGCTTGAATAAATGGCCAAGTTTAATGCATGAAACATCTTAGTAAAAAGCCGGCAGGCCGAGTGGTGACCTGCCGGAAGTTACGAACTCTGCACAAATGGCTCAATGCCAAGTCATCAAGAGAAATGGTGGCCTCATGACAACATCTGTACAGAACTCAGGGTCTGTATATCCGCTGATTTACAAGCTACACGCCCATCAAACTAAGCCCTGAGAAGAGAGCTTTTGCGGTTGGTACGGTATCTCCCCTCTCAGGGCAGGTTGACCCGCACTGCTACCGTTGGGCCAACGTGGAAAGCTGGAATTTATGCAGGAGCAAAGTTGAAAGGGAATGATACTTTGCTCGCTTTCTTGGGAAGGGTGTAGTTCTTGGGAGTAGGATTGAACCACAAACTCTCACAAATTCCGGCTTTCTATACCAATTCGGGAGGGGGAATTAGCTGGTCCTCTACAAATCCAATATATGTCTTGGATATCCTGTCGAACACTATTTTCCCCGAGACATACTGCCTGAAAGGCTCTTCAACATCACACGCCTGATACTGAAGGCCAGTTCCGCAATATACATTACATAAGCCTTGCTCAGCCTTGGTACATTCACTGCCCTCAAGTGAATGAGGTACTATTGCCATAGCTGCTTCATGATGCATTTTGGGGCATGATAAGTTTGATTCTATGCTCGCAAGCGCTACCCCGTCGCTTCCCCCTATACACAGTGAGATTATAAAAAATATTGATAGGATGTTCTTTAACGCCTTCATACAACTCTTGATAACTTTTGACCTACCTACAGGGTCAAGAAAAAATGTTTCATTATTTGCATAAAAAGCCGGGAGGCATAACCGCCTCCCGGAAGTAACCCTATACATACGATGCGAGGATTGGCCACATGAGGAACGTAACCGTATCAATTGAGGAAATAGTGTCAGGGCCTCAATTGAACATGCATAGGGGAAATACAGCCCTTCAAAGAAGGTCCGCAGTCAATCAGTAAAGGGATAGCCTTGGACCATGCTCCAAGGTCAATCATTAAATTAACCAATATTCTTCCAGCGTTCCAGCTCAGCGAATTAACCCTTGACCTTGTAGTAGAGTTCAAGGTGTAGGGTTCGACGAATCAATTTGACACCCGCATAGAAAATCAGGGTGTAGGAGACGAACATGAAGCATTTTACTATCGGTAAATTGGCCGCACACACAGGAGTTGGTGTTGAAACAATTCGTTATTACGAGCGTAGTGGTTTTCTTCCTGCTCCAGACAGGCTTTCATCTGGATATCGGGTTTATGATGATGATACCGTAAACAAGGTACGTTTTATCCGAGAAGCTCAAACCCTTGGGTTTTCGTTATCTGAAATTAGCGAATTGTTGGCTTTAACAGACAATCCTGAAGCAGACTGTGCGCAGGTAAACGACCACGCTCAAACAAAGTTGCAAGAAATTGAGGAAAAAATTCAGCGCTTACAGCTTATGCAAGCTAGCTTAGAACGGCTAGCCAAATACTGTCCCGCGGATGAACAGCCACTCAGCGAGTGCAGTATTATAAGTCATCTCTATGGTGAGGAGATCACTCATGACGGATAGTTGCCATTCCCAACAAGCCAACTCCAAATGCCATGGTAAACAAGGTAAACCTGACTGGCTCCTGCGGGGATCATTAACTATGGTAGCTGCACTGTATTTAACGTATTTGGTGCAACCTGATATTCAGACGCAAATCGCTTGGCTTAAAACACTAAGTACTACGGTCTATGAACTTATCAATACCATTTGGTGGGGCATTACCATTGGGATTTTCATGGTAGCAGTCCTTGCTAAGATACCAAGAGAGTTTGTTATTTCTATCTTTGGACGCCATGGTGGATTTGGCGGGATTGTCAGAGCTACTTTAGGAGGGGTTCTACTTGATCTATGTAGTCATGGTATCTTAATGGTTGCTGCCAAATTATATGAGCGAGGCGCCACAGCAGGACAAGTTATTGCTTTTCTTGTTGCAAGTCCCTGGAATAGCTTTTCTTTGACGATAGTGCTCATTGCGCTAATTGGTCTCAATTGGGCTTTAGCGTTTATTGGCCTTTCATTGGTGATCGCAATTATATCTGGGCTATTGTTCGATTGGTTGGTTAAGGAAGGAAAGCTTCCCCAAAACCCCAACACTCTAGATTTACCTGAAGAGTTCAAATTTTGGCCCGCAGCTATTGCAGGTATCAAGGCGACAAGGTTTGATTCCACATACTTCAAGGATTTGCTCATCACGGGTATAAAAGATAGTCGAATGGTTATTCGTTGGATTTTATTCGGTGTGGTACTAGCTGCCTTAATTCGCGCGTTTGTTGATACAGCAAGCTTTCAAACATACTTTGGACCTACTCTTGCCGGGCTTGGTCTGACTGTACTGGTAGCAACCATTATAGAAGTATGTTCAGAGGGTAGTACACCAATCGCAGCTGACCTCCTCACTCGAGCAAATGCACCTGGAAACAGTTTCGCTTTTTTAATGACCGGTGTGTCCACAGATTATACAGAAATCATGATTTTAAAAGACACAGCAAAATCTTGGAAATTTGCCCTTTTCCTTCCTGTTATCACTTTGCCACAAGTACTGACCATCAGTTGGTTGATCAATCTAGGAGCAACATGAAAAACTTTTAATCTAAGTCGAAGATTCTTTTAATGAGCAAACAGTAGCGTGCCGTCACTCATCAAATAAAGGAAACGATAGTGATGGCATTCTCCTTAAAGCACACCACGATTGGATTGGTGTTAACAACAGCCTGTCTCGGCCTCTTCGCCGAAATACAACAATCCGCTAAAGCACACGCGCAAGAAGTGTATGTTAAATCCGAAAACAAAACATCAGACCATGTCAGCCGACGTGAAACCCGAGTAACACAGCGATATAAATCAAATCATACAAAGGACCAGATGGTTCTCAAGAAGGCGCCATCTCCTCTCGTGGGATACTGGCACGGAGAGATGCCAATGGTTTCTCATACACATCCCATCAGTTTCGAAGTTACTGAGAAACGGCAAGGCCTGGAAGCAACCTTTACTTATATGGGCATGGATACGAGAGCGATGGAAAATAAGCAAAGCACTGATATCCACTTTGCAGCAGACGTCAAGAACATCCGTTTCCTTCTTGCTGACGCGGGTATTCAGTTCCAAGGAACACTGATTACCGCGGGAGAAATAGAAGGCACACTCGATTGGTTAGGACGCAAGCAACTAATGCGCTTCAAAAAGAAGGATATCCCCGCTGAGGCCAAAATCGATGACCATCATAGGATGACAACTGACACAATGAATGTTGCCATATTGGTGTTCGATGGCGTTGATGTTCTTGATTGGGCAGGCCCCATGGAAGTTTTTGCGAACGCTCACGTCTTCAATGCATATACGGTTGCCCCTTTAAATAAAGCTTATGAAGGCATGGGTCATAGAATTATCCCAGAATATAGTTTCGCTAATATGCCCGATGCAGATATTCTTATAATTCCAGGTGGGTCCGTTGCCTCTATCCTCCACCAACAAGAGACCATAGATTGGATCAAAGAAACCTCAGCCAAAAGCGCTATCACCATGTCTGTTTGCAATGGCGTACTCATTCTAGGTGGTTCTTCTATGTTGGATGGTTTGCAAACCACCACCCACGGAGCCTGGATGGAATGGCTCACAGCCATGGCTGCAGAACAAGGGTTTGAAGCTATTAGAGGTCCACGTTTCGTTGACAATGGGAAAATTTTAACCACTGCCGGTGTTTCCTCAGGCATCGACGGGGCCCTTCATCTGGTAGCCAGATTAAAAGGATTGAAGGTTGCAAAAATGGCGGCCAGAAATATGGAATATGACTGGCAGCCAGAAGACACTGGTCAATATAAAGAAACTATAGAAGACTAGCCTTGCACAAGAAGACTTTCAGTTCGGGAACAACAGGTAGATAAGATGCATCTTTTGCTCATTGAAGACGACCCAAGCGTTGCAGAATATCTGATTAAAGGGCTCCGAGAATTAGGGCATAGCATTGATCACGTCAGTAACGGGCGCGATGGCCTCACTCTAGCAATGGATCAAAAATACGATATTCTAATTGTCGATAGAATGCTTCCCGAACTGGATGGCCTCTCTATTATCAAAGCGCTCCGCGCCGTGGATAACAAAGTTCCTATCTTAATCCTGTCCGCCCTTGCGGATGTTGATGAACGCGTGAAAGGCCTTAAAAGCGGTGGTGATGATTATCTTGTAAAACCTTTTGCTTTTAGTGAGCTAACGGCTCGGCTTGAGGTGCTCATGCGCCGCTCTGAACCACTTTCTTCAAACCTGGAAAACTCAAGGCTAACCATCGGTGATTTAGAAATGAATCTCCTCACTAGAGAGGTAACGCGAGCTGGCAGGAAAATCGATTTAAAAACCAGAGAATTCACACTTCTCGAACAATTGCTAAAAAACCCTGATCGAGTTCAGACACGAACTATGCTGCTAGAAAATGTGTGGGGCTATAACTTTACCACCAACACCAATGTTATCGATGTTCATATGAGCAATCTGAGAAAAAAGATCGATCACGGCTTTGGCCACCCCCTCCTACATACGGTTCGGGGCATAGGGTACAAGGTATCAAACAATGTTGAATAGTTATATTGGTCGTATGGTTGCCATATACGGTATCGCAGCTTTCATGGCTATTGCTACGTTGAGCCTGTATCTAGATAGGTGGTTTGATCGCCAAATCGAAGAAACCACGGCAGACATTTATGCCTGCGAACTATGCCCTTTCGAAGCTATCTATCAAGAGCAAGGCCTCAGCCCTTTACTGAAAGAATTGAACACTTATGCACAAACCACCGGGCTTCGATACCGTTTAGATAAAAATGGTGTTCCAGAAAAAGGCGACCTTCCCAACGAAGCATTGGTATCAAATGCAGCCACCTATCTTGAACAAACAGCTCTCGATACTGAATACACGCTTACAGTGGAATATTACAAAATGGTCTCTGCTGAACCCACACTCATCTCAGTAGAAAACCCTGTAATGGTAAGACAAAACCTCTATGCGCTATCAGACCGCATCAGATTGTGGGGTGCAATCATTGTCTTAATAGGGTTTGGAATGACAAGCCTGATTGCATGGCGCATCCACTGGAAAATGAAAACCATAAACCAAACCGCAAGCAGCATTATAACGCGTCAGGATTTGGCAGAGCGTATCCCTCAATCAAATGGCAAATCTGAATTCGACAGGCTCACACGTAATCTCAATCTTATGCTTTCAAAAATTCAGGCGCATGTTGAGGATATGCGCCATATGTCCAACAACATTGCTCATGATTTACGCACACCTCTCACTCGGCTTAAAGTCCAGTTGGACCAACTACCCGCGGAAAATAACATTCGAAACTCAGCGATAGGACAGGTTGATCAGATTATCACATCCTTTGACGCCTTGCTCCGTATCAGCCACCTGGAAGCAGGCACTGCAAAAATAGCTCTGCAAAACACCAACCTTTCCAGCCTTCTTGATGACGTTATTGACTTATACGTCCCGCTAGCAGAGCAAAAACAACAACAAATCTCCTGTTCTACAGAGATAGATCAAGCTCAATTAGACAGAGATTTGATATTTCAGGCTCTTGCAAATCTCTTTGAAAACGCAATTAAGTTCTCACCAAACGGTAGTGCCATTCGGCTATCCGCCCACACCTCGGGAACCACTCTTTGGTTAACTGTTCAGGATGACGGTCCGGGCATAGCAGAAAACATGCTCAACAAAGCCTCTGACCGCTTTATTCGATCGGATGATGCGCGTTCAGAAGAAGGGTTCGGATTAGGGTTATCTCTGGCAAAAGCAATTGCGACTGCACATCAAGGGAAATTGGAATTAGAAAACCACTCCAAAGGTTTTGAAGCACGGTTGGTATTGCCTAAGTTAAACTGAAATTTTACCCAGCATATTGTATTTCATATCAAAAAATGAATTGGAAAATAATCTGGATAGGAGTGTTTTATATAGGAGAAATCACTCCTGACTTCACATAACACTAACATAAAAAGAGCTACACAAGTAAAATCTTATGTAGCTCTTTTGATTAGTGAACATTATTGCCTATCATTCGAAAGCGTCTTCCCATGTGCCTTGGGTTGCTGCTTTAGAATATTCAGTCGCGCGGTTTTCAAAGAAGTTTGTGTGCTCAACCGCATTCAGCATACTATCCAGCCACGGCAACGGGTTCGCTTCAATATGATATTCAGCCTCTAATCCAAGCTGCTGTAGGCGGCGGTCAGCAATATAGCGAATATAATCTTTCACTTCTTGTGCCTCTAGACCTTCAACCGGACCAAGTCCAAATGACAGGTCAATGAAAGCATCCTCGTGCTCTACAATGGTTTTACAGGCCGTACGCAAATCATTACGCATCTGATCATCCCAAAGATGCGGCTGTTCTTCCATCAAGGTTTTAAAGAGCTTGATAATACTCTCGCAGTGCAGGCTTTCATCCCGTACTGACCAGGTTACGATCTGGCCCATACCCTTCATTTTATTGAAACGTGGGAAGTTAAGCAGCATTGCAAAACTTGCGAACAGTTGCAGGCCTTCTGTGAAGGCACCAAACACAGCAAGCGTTATGGCAGTTGAGCGAAGATCATCACTGTTAAACTGCTGCATGTAATCATATTTATCCTTCATTTCCTTATATTTAAGGAATGCAGAATATTCACTTTCTGGCATGCCAATGGTATCAAGAAGGTGGCTGTATGCAGCAATATGGATTGTTTCCATATTTGAGAAAGCAGACAGCATCATCTGAACCTCTGTCGGCATAAACACCTTTGTATAGTGCTTCATGTAACAGTTGTTCACTTCGATATCGCTTTGGGTGAAAAAGCGGAAAATCTGCGTGAGCAGGTTCTTCTCTGGCTCTGACAGCTTTTGTGCCCAATCACGCACATCCTCAGCAAGCGGCACTTCTTCAGGCAACCAGTGAACCTGTTGCTGCTTCAACCATGCTTCATACGCCCAAGGATACCGGAACGGTTTATAAACATGCCGTTCTTCGAGAAGCCCTGTTCTTTCAAAAGTACCACCGTCAGCCATTTAGCTAATTCCCCTAATAGCGCCTTAGCCCCAAGGCGCAAACAAACCGATTTAAGGGTCACTATAACCCCTCAATTAGTGTATGTGAAACGAAGAAACACAATATTTGCTCTTGACGCCATTTTTACGGTGGCATCATTTTTCTATATCAAAGGGCAAAAAACAGAGCATTCAACGCCCTATAAAAGCGACTCAGTTTCATAGAACTATACGTTTTTCGCATAGAAACAGTTCATTCAGCAGGAGAATTATTAATTGACTTTCAGCGCTAGTTTTAAAACTCTGGGGGATAGTAACCAGTGGGGCCAATTCACAGGAAAAATCCATGTTTAAGTTTATACAGCCATTTGCACTTATCGCTTTATTAGCTGTGCTGTCAGCATGTTCCTCTTCAATCAAAGAGCCAGCACTGGAACTTACTTACAATCAAAAAGCAGCCCAACAAACTCCATATCGGAATCCGGTTATTGTTATTCCAGGTATTCTTGGTTCCAAGTTAAAAGATATTCGGGATGATCAAGTCGTTTGGGGAGCTTTTGTTTCAGGCGCCGCGGATCCGCAAAAAGACGAAGGTCTGAAACGTATTACCGCGCCGTATATTTATCCAGACGGCTCATTAACCAACTGGAGCCATGTGGAACCAAACGGCGCACTTGAGGAAATCAAACTACAGCTTTTAGGCATTCCTCTAAAAATCAAAGCATATGCTCAGATTATCGAAGCCCTTAGTATTGGTGGATACCGTGAAAAGCAAATTGGGGATGCCAACGATGAAATTTACGATGATACCCACTATACAGCCTTTCAGTTTGATTATGACTGGCGCCTTTCGAATGCGGAAAATTCCAAACGCCTCTTTCGGTTTATCCAGTCTGTAAGGGAACATACCGCCCGTATTTATGAGACTCGTTACGGGATTGAAGATGCCGATGTAAAGGTTGATATCGTTGCCCATTCTATGGGGGGCCTCCTCACCCGCTTTATGCTGAGGTACGGTGAACAAGGCTTGCCTGAAGATGGCTCCGCCCCCATTCTGGATTGGTCGGGTTCATTAGGTGTAGAACGGGTTATTCTTATTGGCACACCGAACGCAGGTTCGGTTCACGCTCTTACCGAGCTTGTAAATGGTAAAAACTTCGGCTGGCCTTTTCTACCGTTCTACAATCAGGGTGTTTTAGGTTCATTCGCCTCTCTTTACCAACTACTGCCCCGTGACAGGCACAATGCAGTGGTTGATATGGAAAACAGGCCTCTAGGCTCGCTTTATGATATTAAAACATGGGAGAGATACCAGTGGGGCCTGCTGGATCCTAAAATGGATAAAACTTTTGCCCGGTTATTCCCTGAAATTGAAAGCGCAGAAGAACGGCGTAAGATCGCTCACCACACACTCAAAACACACTTGGAAGAAGCAAGACGCTTCACCGAAGCTATCGATATTCCAGCTGCACCTCCAGAACGTCTTCTTTTTGATCTGGTACTGGGTGATGTTGATCCAACCATGCGCACCGTTGCGTTTGATGCTGAAAAACGAAAATTCATAACGCTTTCTGAGATGCCCGGCGACGGCACCGTTGTGCGTTATTCTGCCTTAATGGATGAGCGAGAAGATGGAAACTTAAGTATTTGGACCCCAAAGCTCAGATCACCTATTGCCTTTGACAATGTGATGATCCTGCCATACGACCATATCGGATTGACCCAATCAAAGGTGTTCATCAACAACATGCTATATTGGTTACTTGTAGAACCAAGACCTTCAGGTACGCCACTCGGGTATCCATTAAAGCCTTAAGGGGCTGCAATACCGCTTACATTACGGTACATGAGAGCTGCCTGTGTGCGGCTCTCTACCCCTAGGCGTTTAAGCACCGCATGAGCATGGGCTCTCACCGTCCCCTCCTTCAGGCCGAGCATTGCCGATATTTCTCTGTTACTATGACCATCCGCAATTAACTTCAACACCTGCAAACGCCGCTGAGATAAACCTGAGAAAATACTATGGCGCGCATCCCGGATAGATTGATCCACGCCGAATACATCTATTTTTTCTAGTGTACTACGCCGTTTTTTTAATTCGCCATTGATAAGTGATTTTAAGGCAAAGGCTGGTTGTTTGCGGTCAATCACCTCCACACCATCACAGGTCAAATCTTCCTCATCAGAGATCAACATAACCTTTGCTTTAGGCATCAAACGGCAAACATAACTCACGCTACTAATTGCAGGATATTCAGAAAACTCTGGATTCAAAATTACAAGAGAAATTTCATCGAGTTGATTAACCAAATCAATAAGCTCAATTTCATCTTCGAGCTCAATGACATCAGAGAAACAATTCATATCACGCAAAAGGCTAACTAAGCCTATACGGTAAATATCAGCCTTATCTATAATCAACACCTTCAAGGCAACGCTCCCTTCCTCCCTCCGGGATATTGACGCCCCCAATATGCCGCTATATTCCCCATACAGCATTTAAAGTCTGATTCACTTTTTTGTGGCCTTTTGTGACCAAAATAGTTCAACAGAAAAACAAACTATAGTTTATCAAAATATAAACTAATTAGTGTATATAATCAGATTATTTACCACCATAACATTAATTATAAATGAGACTCAATAAAAAGAGTCATTTTGTACCAATATGACAAAATATGGGTTTCACATTTCTAATAGGTAGGAAGAAGGTGACACGCACATAAAAAAAGCCTTCCGAAAATCGGAAGGCTTTGTTTTTAAATATGTTTTAAGGCTTTACTGACAGGCGAGACATTCTTCATAATCTGTCGAAGAATTCGCTGCTGCAGCTAATTGTAACTGCTCTTCAGTAAGCTTCTTTTCAGTTGAACCGGTGGCAACAACCTCAGCTCGTTGAATTGATTTAGAACGACAGTAATAAAGGCTCTTCAAACCTTTCTTCCATGCCTGGAAATGAATCTGGTGCAAATCACGCTTATGAACATCAGCCGGTAAGAAGATATTCACAGACTGAGCCTGAGAGATATACTCTGCCCGGTCAGCCGCAAGTTCTACGACCCAGCGCTGATCAAGCTCAAAGGCTGTCTTAAACACAGCCTTTTCATCATCGGTCAGGAATGTAAGGTGCTGAACAGAACCTTCATTCACTGTGATACTTGTCCAAACCTCTTCGGTGTTCTGACCTTTTTCTTCCAGAAGAGTAGTCAGGGCCTGGTTATGCACGATGAAGTTTCCAGAAAGTGTTTTCTGGTTATAACTATTGGCCGCAATCGGCTCAATGCCTGGGCTCGCGCCGCCACAAATTGTGGAAATGGAAGCCGTTGGCGCAATTGCTGTTTTGTTGGAGAAACGCTCCATAATACCATAATCAGCTGCATCAGGGCACGGGCCGCGCTCAAACGCGAGCATCTCAGAAGCACGGTTAGCTTCAGCCTGAATATGCTTAAAGATATTAAAGTTCCAAGACTTCGCCATAGAGCTTTCAAATGGGATCATATTATTCTGAAGGAAGCTATGGAAACCCATCACACCAAGACCAACAGAACGTTCACGCATAGCGCTATAGCGTGCTTTCGCCATTTCACTTGGTGCACGGTCAATAAAGTCCTGCAGAACGTTATCAAGGAACCGCATCACGTCTGGAACGAAGTTCTTGTCCTCTTTCCATTCTTTATAGTGCTCAAGATTCAGGCTTGATAGACAACAAACCGCTGTACGCTCGTTACCAAGATGATCAACACCAGTTGGTAGCGTGATTTCGGCACACAGGTTTGATGTTTTTACTGTAAGACCAGCGAGCTTATGGTGCTCAGGCATCTGGTTATTCACTGTATCGGAATAAATAATATACGGCTCGCCCGTTTCCACACGTGCTGTAAGGATACGGATCCAAAGCGCTCGTGCGTTCACTGTACGTACAACGTGGCCGTCTTTCGGGCTTGTCAGCGCCCATTCTTCGTCAGCTTCAACCGCACGCATAAATGCATCAGTTAACAACACACCATGGTGCAGGTTTGGTGTCTTACGGTTCGGGTCACCACCTGTTGGGCGGCGAAGCTCAGTAAACTCTTCAATTTCAGGGTGGCTTACAGGCAGATAAATCGCAGCAGAACCACGGCGCAGTGAACCTTGAGAAATCGCCAGTGTCAGGCTATCCATCACGCGTACGAAAGGTACAATACCGCTTGTTTTACCAACACCGCCTACAGTTTCGCCAATAGAGCGTAGGTTACCCCAATAGGAACCGATACCGCCACCACGGGAAGCAAGCCACACGTTTTCTGTCCACAGATCAACGATCGAGCCAAGCTTATCCTGTGCTTCATTAAGGAAACAACTGATAGGAAGGCCACGTGTTGTACCGCCGTTCGATAGAACAGGGGTTGCAGGCATGAACCACAATTTGGAGATATAATCATACAGGCGCTGCGAATGAGCAGCATCGTCGCCATAGAAAGAAGCAACACGCGCGAACAAATCCTGATAACTTTCCCCCGGCATCAGATATCTGTCCTTCAGCGTCTCCTTACCAAATTCTGTAAGAAGGTCATCTCGACTGCGATCAACAGTAACCGCACCACCGTGTTCGAAATGGGTAACCTCAAACATTTTGCCCGTATCTCCCTAGGACACATTCGCCCGATATAAGACAATCCTCAACCGTTCACAGAAACAATGGTTTCATTGTAACTGATGCAAGAACAAAAGTCGAACAGACTGACTTTATTATATAATTTTCACTAAACTACTGGTTTGGAAGACTCCAAATTAGCCCCTTCGAGTCGCTCCAACCTCGTAACGCACACAGAATACGGTGGGAGATTCTCGCCGTCAAGATAAAGTGTAAAAACTTCTGAAGGCCCACAATATCTTGTAATTTTTTGGTAACACGAAAAAAGGCCGGGCACTAAATCTAGTGCCCGGCCTTCTCGAAACCTGTTTGATTCCGCCGATTCGTCAGCTTTATAAGCCCGCGTTCCCCATCGCGAGGAATTTCTCTCTGCGAAGTTCGCGTAAACGGTCACCAGATACACCCGCCATGTCCCTGAGAGCATCTTCAAGGGTGTCACCCAGCATGTTCATTGCACGCGCCGGGTCGCGGTGCGCACCACCAAGGGGCTCTGCCACTACACCATCAATTACGCCGAGTTTTAAGAGGTCCTGAGCCGTTATCTTGAGAGCGTTAGCTGCATCAGCAGCTTTTTCGTTTGTACGCCACAGAATAGACGCACAGCCTTCTGGAGAGATCACACTGTATACCGCATGCTCCATCATCAATACTTTGTTGGCCGCTGCAATTGCCACAGCACCACCAGAACCGCCTTCACCAACGATACATGTCACAAGCGGCGTACCAACCTGTAGGCACTTATCTGTCGAGCGAGCAATCGCTTCTGCCTGGCCGCGTTCCTCAGCACCCACACCCGGGTATGCGCCGGATGTATCAACCAGTGTTAGTACAGGCAGATTAAAACGCTCAGCCATATCCATAAGGCGAATAGCTTTACGGTAGCCTTCAGGGCGTGCCATACCAAAGTTATGGCGAATACGACTTTCGGTATCAGACCCTTTTTCATGGCCCATCACAACACATGCCTGACCGCGGAAACGCGCAAGGCCACCAAGAAGCGCCTCATCCTCACCAAAAGCACGGTCACCAGCAAGCGGTGTGAAATCTTCAAAAAGATGCCCGACAATATCCTGAAAATGCGGACGTTCAGGGTGGCGTGCCACTTGAATTTTCTGGCTTGGCGACAAACCCGCGTATGTTTCTTTAAGAAGTTTACTCAGCTTTGTTTCAAGCTGCCCAACCTCTGAAGAAATATCAACCTGACCAGCACCACCAGCGAAGCTTCTTAGCTCGCGGATTTTACCTTCAAGTTCAGCGATCGGTTTTTCAAACTCGAGAAACGTCATCATATCGCCCGTATCCTTACTCATTTTGCGCCCCTGTTGTTTAGAACAGTAAAGCACGTTTTCAATTTGCGCGCAAAATCCTTGATGCAGCGCTCCATGTCAAGCCTTCAAATGTTTACGTAAACGTCAATGCATTTCAAGGCGATGCCACTATTCCGTAGCGACATAATAGAAAACCATTTATCCATCACTTAATGGATGTTTGGTTAAAACCAGATTTTTCAACCTTTCTTCAAGCACATGAGTGTATATTTGCGTCGTTGAAATATCTGCATGACCCAACATTTGCTGTACAGCGCGTAGATCCGCACCATGTGCAAGCAAGTGCGTCGCGAATGCGTGGCGAAGTTTATGTGGGCTCACACTTGACGGCATAATACCTGCCACCACTGCCAAATCTTTGATAAGCTGCCCGAGCCTGCGGCGAGTAAGATGCCCTTCTTTCCCGCGTGACGGAAACAGGTATCCACTTTCTTCTTTTTTAGCCTCATTCAACGATTTCAGATATGAAAGCAGTGCAAGCCGAGCCTTGTTACCAAGCGGGACCATCCGCTCCCGCCCTCCTTTACCACGCACCATAATCATGGTGGTATCTGGTCCCACCGCACGTCTAGGCAGCGTGACAAGCTCGCTCACCCTCAGGCCTGTCGCATAAAGTGTTTCCATCAACGCATGAAGCCTTTGATCTTCCATTTTGCCAGATTGAGCCTTTTGCTCGGCTGTATCCAACAATCTATCTACATCAGTTTCTGACAGCACTTTAGGGAGAGGTTGATCAAGCCTGGGGCTCTCAATATTCGTTGCCGGGTTATCAGCGCGAAGCCCATCACGGTACATAAAGAGATATAGCTGCCGAAGGGCCGAAAGCCTGCGTGCAACAGTTCCAGCTTTCATGCCTTCTGCATGCAGGAATGCCAGATACTCTCTGATATTTTCTGCAGACGCATTCATAAAACCAGTATTGGAGTTTTCAAGAAAATGGCTCAGATCACGCTCATAGGCTTTCAGGCTATTCTGCGCTCTACCCTTTTCTGCCGCTAACATTTCCAGAAATTGCGCCAGAATTTCCCGATCACTCATATGGCTTAGATACCTTGAGAAATCAGCATTTCTGTCGCGATAAGCCTTGCTTCGTCATTCAAGCCAAGCGCTACTAGGTTACCAATCAAAGAACCAGCAAGCGCAGCAGGTACGCCAGCTGGACCACCTTCAGAGAGTAAGCGGTAAGCAAGCGCAAGCGTCTTCGGTTTATCACCGCCATTTGCCGTAATCAGAAATTTACGCCACAGCGCAGGAGAAGGGGTTTGCCCGCCATAAACGGCTGGCCCTTCTTCAAGGCTAGTCCACATATTCTCAGGGACAGTATGCCCAAGGGCTTCAACAAGCGTGAACATCAAATTTGCTTTTTCAAAACGCTTCTCGTCAGCTTCTAGTGCTTGCCACCAACCTTCCAGAAAGCCTGCATTGAAATCATCGCTTGTCAGCAACGCCACCAAAGGTGCCAACTCAACAAGCAGCATATCTGCAGCCTCATTTGCACCTGCCGACTGCGCTCTTACGGCACGATACCAACCGTTTGCAGCATCTAGATCACCCGATACAAGAGCCGCACGTGCCAAAATACCCACCATCTCAATATTGCCCGCGTTTGGCGCAGTATCCGCAGAAAGAGCTACAAGGCCACCACCCGCTACCGATGCATATTTTTGGCGAACAGAACGTTCCCACGCGAGCTTCAGTGCATTCGCCCGTTCCTCAGGGTTCTTTATATTTCCGGCCTGATTACCAAGAACCGCATCAATAGAAAACCGAGGATCATCCACTGCTAGCTGGTTTGCTGCTTCAACTTCATCAGGTGTTAGCTGATAAGCACGCGCAAACTGCGCATACACATCTCCTGTCGCCCAGCCTTCGCGAACAGCAAGCCCCATCAGGTCAGCTTTCACAGCTCCTGCAACATTAGGATTGGAAAGAATGGCAGCAACCGCAAGTGGATTTACATTCTCTAGTGCTAATTCAGGCACACCAACACCGGCAAGGCGGGCCATACTAGCCTCAAGAAGATCAACCTGCAGCGGTGCAGTTAAGTCGACTTTTGTAGACACTCCACCTGATGACTGCAATTCAGCTTCCACCAGAATTTTATCAATCAATTGATAAAAGGTTGGCTGAACCTGAGATACTTCCTCAAGAATTCCTAGCTCAAAGTCCACCGCAGTACGGTTGCCTTCAATCGCTTTACAAAAAGCGGTCATCCGAAGCCAGTAAGCGTCGTTATCAGTTTCACGCTGCTGGCTTGCCAGCACGCATGCATCTGCCACATTGCCTTTTACCAGGTAAGCATTGGTAAAATATCTTGCAAGCGCCGTCCAATCACGGCCGGCAGGTAATGCTGCTAGAAGCGCGCTATATCCTTCGGCGTTTCCAAGCTTCTGCAAAAGATCCAGCCGTGCTGAAATAAATTCAACAATCGCAGCTTCATCCTCAACCGGGTCAACTGGCACTGCGGAAAGAACAAGCTTGTTAGCAATAGACACAAGCGCAGGAGAACCTGCAGCGTTTTCAAAATCTTTTAATCGCTCTTTATAAGATGCGCGGTCATAACCTTGCCAGAAATCGGCAGAAAAACCGTTACCAACCCCGCCGGAAGCATCCATACCAGACGGATCAAAAAGCGCCAGCGATGCTTCAGAAAAGTCATCAGCAGGTAATGATGCGTCTTGAAGATCCTGTACCTGTGGCAATTCACCCTGCTGGGTTTCCTGTTGCTCAGCATTTACTAGAGCAAGCTTTTCGCCTTCCGCTATATCAGGTGATAAAGCAGGAGCCGGCGGCACTTTAACACTACCTTTGGGTACGAATGGCTGAGGCAGTATTGATTTTGGTTTCCCGATAGAGGGACCTACCTGCCGTTTCAGTGCTGGACGGCCACCAAGAAAAAACCTGTTCTGAGTTTTAGGCTCAGCGGTTTCCACCGCAGGTGTTTCCTGTGGCTTTTTCTCTTCTGCTTCATCTTGCGCAAGCACGCTGCTTGCTGCCATCATACCGACAACACTAAACGCGATTGCGATACGAGAAGTTTTATTAAGAAGGGAAGCGATCATTATTTAATGTTTTCGTCACCTTTTCAGACGGTGCTGGGATATCCCATGTCATTAAAAACACGGCACCACCAACCAACAGTACAGCTCCTGCCACCAACAAAATTTGTGTCAATCTGGACATCAATAAAACCTTAAATGCCGAACCTTATAAAATAGCTTATTCAACCTCTTAAAGGATGCATGACCGCGAGTCTAGGCTAAGGCTTTAAAAAGAACGATCACACCTCCGATAGTTTAGAGGTTAAAACATCACTATGGCTGAATTAAGGAATTTTAAAATCCTCAACTAGCTACAAAGATGCATTTCTCTGCTTCAAAGGCTTTGATTTGATCTTCAGATAACCCTGCAGTCATCAGACACTCTCTCGTATGAAGGCCCAATTTTGGCGCAGGTAATCCAGACACCCCTCGCTTACCTTCAAAAGAAATTGGCGGCGCAACAGCTCGAAGATTCCCCATAACACTACAAGCATGCTCTTCTACAAGTTCAAGCGCGGTTACTTGTGGGTGGGTTATAGCCTTTTCCCTATCCAGACATTCTGTCCCAGGCACATCTTCATCTTTTAGCCGTGCCAACAGCTCTTTCAGTGTAAATTTAGCAAAACCTGCGTTCATTATTTCCCTTAGTTCACCAATATGCTTCACCCGACCATAGAGGTCTGCATAGCGTGGATCATCTATCAGTTCAGGTTTCCCAAGGATACGGAACACCCCCGCCCACTGATCATCTGTAGCAGCCATAATAGATATATGGCCGTCCTGAACGGTTGTTACCCAGAACACGTCTGCAATATTAGGAGACTTAGGAATACCATCATCAAGGAAGGTTTCATTTGCCATACAGTCAGGCCACATGAAAGCTAACATGGCGTGAAGCATGGAGATATCTATATGCTGGCCTTGCTGATCTTCTGAACGTTCTCGAACATATAAAGCTGCAGTGATCGCCTGCCATGCAGTATAGGCCGTTACCTTGTCGCAAAGCAGTGTTTTCATAAACCCAGGACGGCCACCATCTGATTGTACGGCCGTTAAACCGCTAAGTGCCTGAATAACACTATCATAAGCTGGTGCATTCGCGAGAGGGCCATCTTTTCCAAAACCATTAATCTCAACAAAGATGAGTGCCGGATTATCAGTGCGAAGTTGTTCACTACCAAGCCCCAAGCGGTCCATCACACCGGGCCGAAAATTATGGATCACAACATCTGCATCTTGAATAAGTGCGCGGACAGCTGCTTGAGCAGCATTATCCTTCAGATCAACCGCAACAGATTTTTTACCCCGGTTACAGTTAGTAAACATGGCAGATATACCATTGCTACTGGTCCCGAGGAGCCGGAGTGGATCACCTGTAATGGCTTCAACCTTAATGACTTCTGCGCCCTGATCGGCAAGCATCATAGTGGCAAGTGAGGCTGTGATCATTGTGGACAATTCTATCACCTTCACACCAGCAAGCGGTTTTTGCAGCGAAAACTCTTTGACCATTATCTCCCCCTCACATCACTTTTCATTTGTTACTTGAATTAGATTCAATTTCTCAAAAAGCAAATAACCACCGGAATACTCATCAATTTTTAAAAATGGTTTCAAAAAAAACACTTGGTCAAACCGAGGCGGGCTTATAAAAGGCAAGTATGCCTAGACGACGCAAAAATTTCAGACAAACAAGTGTTATCAACCCAAGTGCCCTTGGAGTGGACCGCACGATCGTGCTTGTGGGCCTGATGGGTGTTGGTAAAACCACTGTTGGCAGACGCTTAGCAAAAAAACTTGGTATGGATTTTGTGGATTCAGACCATGAAATTGAAAAAGCTGCCGACATGACGATTTCCGAGATTTTTGAAGAATATGGAGAAGAGGATTTCCGCGCTGGTGAACGCCGTGTAATTTCCCGCCTTCTTGATGGCAACCCACAGGTTATTGCCACTGGCGGCGGTGCGTTTATCAATCAGGAAACTCGCCGCATGATCAAGGATAAAGGCCTGAGCATCTGGCTGGACGCAGATATCGATACGCTAGTGGAACGAACTGGCCGCAGAGATACACGCCCGCTTCTCAAACAAGGTGATCCAAAAGAGATTTTGACCAAGCTCGCCAACGAGCGTTCCCCGCTTTACGGCAAAGCTGATTTGAAAGTGATGTCCGGCGCCGGGCCACATGAAACAGTCGTTGATAATATCCTGCAAGCGCTCAAAGACAGGGAAGCCCGCTAAATGACACACGATACCGACCAGCAAGCGATCATTCATCTGCCTCTCGGTGATCGGTCATATGATATTGTCATCAAAGGTGGCGCTCTCTCTGAACTGGGCAGCTATGTTGCTCCTCATCTGAAAAACAAACGTGTATTTGTTGTAACCGAAGAAACAGTTGCGGGGTTTTATAAAGAACAAGTAACGGCAGCGCTGGATCGGGAAGATATCAGCCAGAAATGGTTCACTCTTACACCCGGTGAAGGCACCAAGAATTTCAGTGTTTTTGAAAAACTACTCAATGACATGCTTGGCGCAGGGATCGAACGCAAAGATATTATTCTGGCGCTTGGTGGCGGTGTTATCGGCGACCTAGCAGGCTTCACTGCAGCTTCAGTTCTACGCGGCATTAATTTCATTCAGGTACCAACAACACTACTTTCACAGGTTGATAGCAGCGTAGGCGGAAAAACCGGCATCAACACTCCGTACGGCAAAAATTTAGTGGGCGCATTCCACCAGCCAAAAGCCGTGGTGATTGATCCATATGTACTAAACACGCTCCCAAAACGTGAAGTACAGGCTGGTTATGCAGAAGTGGTGAAATACGGCCTTATTGATGACCCTGCTTTCTTTGAGTGGCTTGAAGAAAATGGCCATGCGCTAATAAGCGGTGAAAACAGCAACCAACAACTGGCTGCACAGATTTACGCTATTGAAGAAAGCTGCAAGGCCAAAGCGCGTATTGTTGTAGAAGACGAACGGGAAAGCGGCAAACGCGCCCTTCTCAATTTAGGCCATACCTTCGGCCATGCCCTTGAAGCGGAATGCGGATATGATGGCACCCTCCTTCACGGTGAAGGTGTTGGTATTGGCATGGTGATGGCGCTTGATCTATCCGCCAAACTTGGCCTCGCTGAAACAAGCGAGAAAAACCGGCTCATAAAACATCTTAAATCCGTTGGGATGAAAGCCTTTGCTTCCGAAATTGGTGTTGAGCTTAATGCTAAAACCCTGATGGCGCACATGACCAAGGATAAAAAAGCTGAAGCAGGTGATATTGGCTTTATCGTCGGCGGCATTGGTAAAGCTGAGATGCGTCGCGGGATAGACCTTGATCTTGTAGAAGCGGTTCTGCAAAACTCCATCAACGGCAAATAATCTATTTAAGAAAAGCAGGAGCATGCTTCATGGAAGATGCGGCAACGGTGTTTGATACAGTCTTCTGGATAACTGCAGGCATTATTTTTGTGCTTCTGTTGCTTTCGGGTTTTTTCTCAGGTTCAGAAACCGCACTAACCGCTGCCTCTAAAGCTCGTATTCACCAGCTTATGCGCGGCGGGGACAAACGCGCAACTCGAGTTGCCAAACTTATCGATGATAAGGAAAAACTGATTGGCGCGATCCTGCTTGGCAACAACCTGGTGAACATTCTAGCTTCCGCCTTAGCGACCAGCCTTCTTATCAAAATCGCAGGCGAAGAAGGGGTTGTGTATGCCACACTGGTGATGACACTTCTCGTTCTTATCTTCGCCGAAGTTCTTCCAAAGTCATACGCAATCGCGAACCCCGATAAGATGGCTCTGAGCGTGGCCTGGTTTATCAATATTATCGTAACCGTATTCTCCCCTATTGTTGCTATGGTACGCCAAATCGTGCGCCTTACATTAAAGCTTTTTGGTGCTGATATTTCCGAGATGGGCCACGCACTTTCCGCACAGGACGAGCTACGCGGTGCTATCGATCTTCACGGTCAGGAAGGTGGTTTGGTAAAAGAAGACAAACACATGCTTGGCTCCATCCTAGATCTGGAAGATGTCACGATTGAAGACGTGATGGTGCACCGCTCCAGTATGCAAACCATCGATCTGGCCGAAAAATCACAGGATATTATCTCCGCTGTTGTTCGCAGCCCATACACCCGCCTGCCGGTTTATGAAGGCAGTGTTGAAAATATCGTTGGTGTCCTGCATGCTAAAGATGTATTGCGCGCTATTCGCCGCTCAAACGGGCAAATGCACCGTTTCAATGCCAAACGCATCATGACCAAGCCTTGGTTTGTGCCGGAAACCACCACGCTTAAGGAACAGTTGAATGCCTTCCTTGAACGTAAGGCACATTTTGCACTGGTTGTTGACGAATACGGCGACATTCAAGGGCTGGTGACCCTTGAAGATATCCTTGAGGAAATTGTTGGCGATATTGCTGATGAGCATGATTTCGAAGTAGCTGGTGTTCGCACGTTGGCGGACGGTACCGTTCAAAGTGAAGGTACGGTTTCCATCCGTGACCTGAACCGTATGTTTGATTGGGATCTGTCCGACGAAGACGCCACAACGATCGCTGGGCTTGTGATCCACTATGCAGAAGCAATTCCGATTGTAGGAAAGCAGTATAAGTTTGATGGATTTCAATTTGAAATTACCGCTCGGTCTCGAAACCAGATAACCGGCGTACGCATCAAGAAAACCCGGTAGTTACTAATCAGGCAGCCTTTCTTCAGTTTGCCACAAAGCTGGATTTACCATCAGATCCGTTGAAAGAGTTGCCCCGGTATCTCTGGAGAGCACATTCATAATTTCTGGGTCTTCCCGGAAATCGCCATAATACCCCATATACCACTCGGCGTAGATACGCTTCAAAGTTGGCTCAAAGTAAACTGTTCGTACATTTTTATGCTGTCGTGCTTCGAAAATGTGGGCATAGATGTTCTCAACAGCTATTTTAGGGCCTTCCAACCACTGAACAAACTGCTTGCCGTCATACCAGAGAGCACCTGTTATGCCGTTTTCTCTATTAACCTGCCGAGCATTTTTCAGAATGCGTTCCAGATCACATGGAACCGACAAATCGCGTTCACTCACATACAGTAATTTATGTAACCCTTTACAAGCTTCACCCATGAGTTGCCTCACAATTACTAAGCGTTTGTATTTGATGAATTTTACTACATTTATTACTAAATTAGTATTAATTAAAACAAAAGAAAAGCCTCGGAAAACCGAGGCTTCAAAATCTCTAATTGAATAGGCCTATTACGCGAGACCTGCTTCCATTGCCGCAGACAATCGGCGAGCGAAGGCCGCGGCATCATCAAGCGCATCACCTTCCAGGATTTTAGCCTGATCAAGCACAAGCCAAACAGGATCAGCGAGTGTATCCATCGCGCCTTTTTCACCTGCTTTCTTCGCAAGCTTTCTGATCAGGCCGTGGCTTGGATTAATCTCAAGCACTTTTGCTGTTACTGCATCAAGCTGGTTATGGGCTTTAAGCATACGCTCCATCGCCATATCCATACCTGTATCACTTGCCACTAGGCAGGAAGACGTATCAGTAAGGCGGTTAGACGCCCGAACATCAGATACCTTGTCGCCGAGAACTTCCTTCATCAGAGTGATAAGTGTTGTAAGCTCACCCTCTGGCGCTTGCTCTTCAGCTTTCTTTTCCACACCTGCGATATCATCGAGATCGCTCGTTCCGCGCGTGATAGAAGCAAAGCCTTTGCCTTCAAAGTCAGGGACCATCTGCAGCCAGAAATCATCCACAGCATCAGCGAGGAGCAGCACTTCAATACCGCGTGCCTTGAAACCTTCAAGCTGCGGGCTGCGCTTCAACGCTGCTTCATCCGTGCCGGTGATATAATAAATCTTATCCTGCTTGTCTTTCATGCGGGATACATAATCCGCAAGTGTTGTCCAGCCTTCAGCCGAAGTAGATTTAAAACGTGACAGCTTTAGAATTTGATCACGGCGTTCGAAATCTTCATAGATGCCTTCTTTGATCACACCACCAAATTCAGCCCAGATGTTTTCAAATTTCGCGGCATCTTTCTCAGCCATTTTCTCAAATTCACCAAGAACCTTCTTGGTAATGGCTTTCGACATACGGCTGACAACAGGGTTGTTCTGCAGCATCTCGCGGCTCACATTAAGCGGCAAATCCTGGCTATCCACAACACCGCGCATAAAACGGAGCCATCCTGGCAGGATGTCGGCAGAATCGTCAGAGATGAACACTTTCTTCACATAAAGCTTCACACGATTTTTACGCGCTGGATCAAACAAGTCCATCGGCTTCTGTGTCGGTACATAGAGAAGCACAGTATATTCCTGCATACCTTCCACTTTATAGTGAAGACGGTGTGCAGGCTCATCAAAGGCGTGGCCTACGTGACGGTAAAACTCTGTATACTGCTCGTCAGTGATATCTGATTTCGGGCGCGCCCAAATCGCGGAACCTTCGTTAACAATCTTCGCTTCTGCGTCAGCTTCTTCTTTGCCTTTGATGGCAAGCGTGATCGGCACCTCAATATGATCACTGTATGTAGTGACAATATTGCTCAGGCGGTGCTGCTCAAGGAATTCTGCGGCATCATCTTTGATGTGCAGAACAATCTCTGTTCCCTGATGTTCCTTGGAAGCTTCTTCAATTTCGTAAGAACCTTCACCCTTGCTGATCCAGCGCCAAGCAGTGTCTTCACCGGCTTTCCGCGTCGTTACCGAAACATCACCTGCCACCATAAATACGCTGTAGAAGCCAACACCAAACTGACCAATAAGCTGCACATCTTTTTTGCTGTCACCTGTTAACTGGTCAACAAAATTAGCTGTGCCTGAACGCGCGATGGTACCGAGGTTCGCAATCAAATCATCACGGTTCATACCAATACCATTATCTGAAACAGTAATGGTTTTTGCTTCAGCATCCGCAACGATGGCGATACCAAAATCATTCCCATCTGTTTTCAAAGAAGCATCTGTAAGGACGCCGTAACGCAGTTTGTCGCACGCGTCAGACGCATTTGATACCAGCTCACGGAGGAAGATTTCTCTATCAGAATAAACAGAGTGAACCATCATATGCAGAAGGCGGGAAACCTCTGCCTCAAAACCCATTTTTTCGGTTTTCTTATTCACCGTTTCAGACATTGCTTATTTTGAACCTTTATTATTTAACTTGTGACGCCTTTGTATGACGCAAATTTCTGCTCTTCATTTAAGAAAAAATAAGGGGCCGTCAAGCCCCCACATTAGAATGAAATAATGCTGCTTATTGCTTATTACTGACAAAATCAGCCCGAACGGAAGATAAAGTACCAGCGTCAATCTCAGATAGCTTAAACACCCATTCGCGTGTTGCAGCCATAATAGAGGCAATTTCGGCTTGTACTTCCGCAGCCGCTTTCAGCCCTTCCTGATCTAAGCGCAGGGTATCATCATATGCTGCTGATATTTTGGCCCAACGACCTTCATCCATCTGGTAAATATCCACAGTTACTACCATACCGTCATATGTATTCAGCACAGCTTTCGCAAACGGTTCAGCAAGCGGGTTTCCAAGCTTTTTAGCATCAGTAAAAGTGAAATCCGCGATAGCACGAGCTGGTGAATGTAACTGCCAATTCGGCAGTGCTTGCTCATTAGCTTTTACACCCTGAAGCTTAAAGTCCTGATCGCCAAACTTACGCGTTAACCACACACCATTTACCGTTACGTCGCTCACTCGTGCATCATCAAATCGGAAAAGAGAATGATCAAGCCACCAGGCAGAGTCGACCTGAGCTTCTGCCAGCTCAGAGACCAACCAACTACGCGTATCTGTATCTTGATAGATGTAGGTTAACGAACGGCCACTTGTTGCATTTGCCTTACGCTTCCCCATTGCAAACTCAAGAACTGTTGCACCGCCTGCTGCCTTAAGAGAAATAGTCTTTGCCTTTGTACCTAAACCAAGAACGTCAAAGCGGCTTTGGTTCGAGGTCTTTGGCTCTCTGCGCTCAGATTTTGCAATCCCCCTCAAAAAAGCACGAACTTTTTCATCATCAGCCTGATATGCATCTCTGCTTTTAACAACCCAACCATCATTAGTGCGGGCTAATGAAACCTGCCCTTTCTCAGAAAGGATGTTAATTTCCTCAACATCATTAATTTGTTGATCAACATTTGAGAAAGTTGGTTCGTTGCGAGCGCCCTGCTCTTTTGAAGGGTCTTCTCCAAACAACACCCAAATCGCACCCAAAATTGCGAAGAGCGTGAGATACCCTAAAATATTCGTCAGTCTTTCAGACATTGGCCCTTGTCCGTTTTGAATTCTATACAACAGCCCTACGGCGGCGTATGAATAGCCTTAGAAGCACGAAAAGGACAATAATAATCGGCACGAAAGCAATATTTATGAAGGCAAGCAACTTTCCAAGGCCGTCAATCTCTTCGTGCAGATTACGGTTCACTGTCCGCAATTCCTTACGTGTTTCAAGAAGTTGATCCCTGAAGGAGTCGATTTCCGCTTCCTGCTCACTCGAGAAAACTGTAGAGCCTTCAGGCTGTTGTGCCTCAAGTTCCGCAATACGTTGCTCTGCTACCTGCAGGCGTTCCTGAAGTATACGCTCTTCCGCCAGGTATTTTGCCTCTGCATTTTTCCGGAGCCTATCGACAACACCAAACGGACGCTTCATCACACCTCGTCCACGCAGCTCGAGCAAAGAATCACTGCCTGAAATATGATCAGCAAGGTTAAGGATAAAACTGCCATTACCTGCAAGCGGCACCACAATCCTCTGCCCCAACAACTCCTGAAGTTGCACCCAGAAACGATCTTCAAACAGATCAACATCGGCACCAACCACGATATTAATCGTGCCATCTGAAATGCCAGCTTCCGCTTTTTCGGGAAATGCTGTTTTTGCAGCGCCTGTCAAACGGGCTACCAGAGCATAACTGTTACCGTCTGCCACAAAATCACCCAGCAAAGCGTCTGGGTCCGGCTGCCCTGTTGCACGCTGCGCATCATAGAGCATCGCCACAGCGCTTGTACTAACAAGAGGGTCAAACCGTGTAGAAGCCCCTTCAACTGGCAGTAACACACCGCTGCTTGCAAGATTCAGGTTATCTACAGAACCTGCAACAATATCGTCCGCCGACAAGAAATCTTTCTTTATGCCGAGCCAGAAGAGATAGTCTTTAATAGAATCCGGTCCATACCCTCCTACCTGAACACGTTGAGCTAAGGACGCATCGCCAACCACCATACCTTCTGGCATCTCAGCACCCCACGCTTTAAGGAGTGGGCCAAGATTTGATACTTGTGGCGTTACGGCACGCGGGTCCATCGCTTCCGAATGTGGATCAAGGAACACAAGAGCACGACCACCAGACAGTACAAACTGATCAATTGCAAACAACTGATCATCAGTAAGAACTGGTGGATGCACCACCAACAACACATCGGTACTATCTGGAAGTGCTGTGAAATCTGCAGCTAACATCGAAACATCGAAAAATTCCTGAAGCTGCTGATAGATAACATAGGGTTGCCCTTGCCCAGAAAGCGCTGCTTGTGCGCCTCCTGCACCAAACTGCATCGGTAAGCTGGTGAGAAGCGCGAGCGTTTTCTTATCTTCATTTCCAAGGGAGGCAAGCAATTTCACCAAATCATATTCAAGGAAGTTTTCCCGCTCTTCCGTAAAGAAAGGAATAATGGCTTCACCATCCAGATCATTTGCCACCTTCAACCCAAGGTAAAAGACTGAACCATCCCCCATTGGAATGCCCTTAAGTCCAGCGGCAACTGCATCATCTTCTTCTTCAGAAAAGGGTTTTGGGTCAATAATAGAAAGAGTGATCTGACCACTGCTCGCCACGGAAAAAGCCCTGAGCATATCTTCGACGCGTTTCCCGTAATTCAAAAGTTGAGGATACGGTGTAGCCAGGGTGCGGGAGAAATAAAACTCCATAGACACGGAATCCTGAGTTTCCGCCAACAGGGTTTCTGTACCTTCTGTTAAGGTATATAGACCACCCTCCGTAAGATCGACACGGAACGCTCGTAAGTAGCGGTCCGCAAGCACAGTCACAGACAGAAACATCAGAACTGCTAACAGGAACTGAATAGATGTACGGCTCAACAACTTGGACATGTTAACCCGCCTCTCTCTTACTTTCGATCACTACACGGTTCACCCAGAGCCATCCAAAAATCAGCGCTCCAAAATAAACCAAATCACTGGCTACAATCACACCCTTTTGCAGGTTATCAAAATGAGTAAGAAGACTTAGATTGGAAATCGCAAGTACAATTGGTTCAGGTGCCCAGCTACTGAATGCATCGAGCACCATAGGTAAGCCTGAAACCATAAAAAAGAAACAAGCACATACAGATAAGATGAAAGCTACCACTTGGTTTTTTGTTGTAGCCGACATTGCTGCGCCAATCGCAAGGAAACTTCCAGCTACAAGCAAAGACCCGAGATAACCGGTAATAATTACGCCGTTATCTGGATCGCCCAACCAATTCACTGTCACCCAGATAGGGAACGTCAGCAAAAGAGCAAAAGCTGCAAACAAAAAGGCCGCCAGATACTTACCAATCACAATAGCGCTCAAAGGCACTGGCAGTGTGAGTAGCAGTTCAAAAGTGCCGCTTTTCCTCTCTTCCGCCCATAATCGCATGCCAATGGCAGGTATCAAAAACAGAAACAGCCAAGGTTGATAGGTGAAAAATGAAACTAAATCTGCCTGCTCACGCTCATAAAAAGCACCCATGTAAAAAGTAAACATACCCTGTAAAACAAGGAAGATAACCAAAAACACATAGGCAACTGGTGTTGCAAAATAGCTGGCAAACTCACGTTTTATGATGGTGGAAATATGCATGGTTATACTTCCCCCTCTGTTAGTCTGCGGAACACATCATCAAGCCGGCCCGGATCAACAGAAAATTCAGTAATCTGCCAGTTGCTGACGGCTGCGATATCAGAAATAGATTCCGCTATATCTCCGCGCCCTTTGCCAAGAATAGTCATACGAACGTTATCACCCTGCTTTGCAGCCTCAATTCGTTCAATGAATCTTAGTCCCTTAAGAGCAGCGGCAGCCCTTTCTGCCTGTTCCTTTGGCACCAGCATAACAACAGCGTTTTTATATTCTGACTGGTTCTTGAGATCAGTCGGTGTGCCATCCGCAACAATGCGGCCCTTATTAATCACTACAGCCCGGTGGCAAATAGCTTCGACTTCCTCCAGAATATGCGTGGAGATAATAATCGAACGGTCAACAGACATTGCTTCGATCAATCGGCGCACTTCGTGCTTCTGGTTTGGATCAAGACCATCTGTTGGTTCATCAAGAATAAGGACATCTGGCGCATGAAGAATTGCGCCAGCAAGCCCTACCCTGCGTTTATAACCCTTGGAAAGGGTTTCAATACGCTGCTCCATAACACTGTGAAGATGTACTGCACCAGCCGCACTTTCCACTACATCCGCTATTTCAGCTTTTGGGATATGTCTGGCTTCAGCCATAAAACTCAGGAAACCACGAGGTGTCATATCACCGTATAGAGGCGCGCCTTCAGGTAGGTAGCCAATTTTAGCCCGAGCTTTTACGTTACCTGTAGTAACGGTTTCCCCACATACAGAGGCTTCCCCGCTTGTTGGCGCGAGAAAGCCTGTGAGCATTTTCATAGTGGTGGTTTTACCAGCACCATTAGGCCCCAGAAAACCCAGCACTTCACCCTTCTTTACAGAAAGGTCTATTCCGTCGACGGCAACCAGCCCACCAAATTGCTTTGTCAGTTGTTTTGCTTCCAACAAAACATCCATCAGCAAATCCTCAGCTCTTCACTATGAAACTAATTATCAATATTGAGATTCTTGATAGAGCTATTCCCACCAACATGCAAGTTATTGCGCCACAGCCCTTGGCACATTGCGGAATTTATCATCCCATAGATCAAGCATCCGCTCTCGCCACTGATATAGTGGATCACTTTCTTCAAGAAGCTGGAAATCTGAAACCGTATGCGCCCACATGAAAGTACCCATCAGCGTATAATCAAGCCAACCCGGCTGATTACCACTAAGGTATGGGAAAGACGTCAGAGGAGCCCGTAGGAAATCAAGCTGCTTACGGAAATCCTCAACGCGTGTTTCACGGCCCGATACGAAATCCTCCAGGCTTTGTCCAACTGCCTTTTCTCTTGTTTCCCGGAAATAGGTCTGAGAAGCCTCATCAAGCTGTTTCCATACATCTACTGCAACGCAAGTAAAAATCCCGAACAGCACAATGCTGTTGATGGATGCCTGAAGCGAATGGGCCTGAGCAAGTTCTGCTTCTGAACCAAAAATCTTATTTTCTGGATATGCTTCATCCAGATACTGTGCAATTTCAAAGCTATCACCAACTAGCTTGCCGCCATCTTCAAGTGTTGGAAAACGCTGAGCACCCTCACCGTCGATTTGTGATTTTTCAACAAAACGCAACGGCACAGTTTCATAAGAAAGGCCTTTATGTGCGAGAAAATATTTAGTGCGCCATACATATGGCCCAAAACACACCTGCCTGTTCTCACCACATAATTCATATAATTTCATGGATTCTCTCCAGCTTACCACAAATAAGCCAACACAATAGAGCTATACAAAACCAAGAAGAATTAACGCTTTAGTGAATAGGTGAGAAAAGCTGGCCCAGCTGTGTTTTGTACGGTCATAAGGGGGCATAGGTTCATGAAACCGCTAGCTGGGCCAGTCGAGGCCAACAGCTATATATAGAAGCCCCAATAAGGCCTGAGCGAGGCCCAATTAAGGCCATTTAAAGATAGCTCTATTTCGTTAGTTTATAACAGTGCAATAAAAAAGCCCCTACCGAACTGGCAGAGGCTTTTTCTTTAATATTTATATATCGTTTAGCGAATATTTACGTCGCCAGAACCGCGTACGTTTGAACGTACATTACTTGGCTGACCGTAAACATCAACATCGCCGGAACCACGTACAGATACACCAGCCTGCTTCGATGCATAAAAGCTAATATCACCAGAACCACGCAGATCAACATCAGCGCTTTCACACTCCATACGGCGGGCTGATACATCGCCAGAACCACGGAGATCAAGTTTCAGATCACTACATGAACCTTCAACATTAATGTCGCCAGAACCAGCTAGATCGATTGTGAAATCTCCGAATTCAGCACCAGAAAGCACAGCATCACCAGACCCTTTAAGATCAAGTTCAAAGCTATCAGCTTTTGCGTTTTCAATGCTCATATCACCTGAACCATAGATACCCGCAGCTTCAAGCTTTGGTACAGTAATGATCACTTCCAGTTTTTTGATATTACGGTAGGAACCCTTTTCCATTTCAAGGTAAAGTGTGTCACCTCGTACTTCAGTGATAACTCGGTCAATAATATCACCATCGGCAATCACACGTACTGAGCGCTCTTTACCAACCGTAATCTCTGCATCCATAGACCCTTTAAGAGTTACCTCAGTGAAAGAACCTACATTTCGTGATTGTTCTGCTACGTCTCTTGCCATTGCTGTCAAAGAAACGGCTGATAGTGCTGCAACTACTGCTGCTGATTTGATGAATTTCATTGTATTTCCCCTCAATGTCGCTGGTTATTTAATGCTGATTGAACCGATACCGCCAACATGCTTACGCACCTTTGCCGGCTCGCCATAAATAGAAATCGAACCAACACCACTTACGTCGGCATCAATATCTTCTTTTGCAAAAACGCTTGCAGAACCAGCGCCTTTTACCTGCACTTCAACACTTGAACACTCAAAGTTCTTTGCATCAATGTCACCAGCACCTTTTACATCAAGGTTAAGCGTGCCGCATGTGCCTTCAATATCCAGATCAGCTGCACCTTTGATTTCAATATCAAAGTTTTCAGCATCAATATCATTGAAGTCACCATCAATCGCGCCAAGCACTTCAATAGCCTCAAGGTTTTCAACATTGATTTTAACTTCTACGTCAACATTATCCCAGAAGCGGCGACGGCGGTCTTTCTCACGCATATCAATGTAAAGCGTACCGTTCTTTACATATGTCTCAACTTCCTCAAGGAAATCATCCTCTGTGCGCACAGTTACTTCCTGGCTTTTGCCTGCAGTAACGTCTAGTTCGGCAGCACCAAGGATGGTGATTTTTGTGAATGCTTCAAGATCTCTGGTTTCAGAAACCATGTCGGCATATGTCGCATTGCCGCCTGTTGAAATGAATGACGCAGCTACCACACCAGCGGCAGCCATACCAAACAAGCTACGACGTAAGAATACGCTATTCTTCATGGGTCAAATCCTCGCAATATGTGTTTAAGCCGTACTGTTACTTTTTTTATCGGCCTTCTTATTTATCCCATTGAGATAGGGATGGGTCAACCTGATTTAAACCCCACTTATCGCAGTTTTCTTGCGTATTATCGCATTTTAGAGCAAATTTAATACAAAGGAGCATCCATGGACGAAACTAGCGCATCATTTCACCCTGCCTTTGAGCAATCTCATAGCTCGATAAAAAAGCCTTCAAAAACCGTGTATTTTATGCGGCAAGAACTTAATCAAATCCTGAATGTATATGGCAAAATGGTTGCTGCCTGTGAATGGCATGATTATGCAATTGATCACCTAGACGACATGGCAATTTTCTCAATCCACCGCAGAGCCAGTGAAATGCCGCTTTATCGTATTATCAAAGAACCAGCACTTGCCGGAAAACAAGGTATGTGGCGTATCCTAGGGATGAACAACCAGATTTTAAAACGTGGTAGAGATTTAAAGACAATGCTCAAATATTTTGATCGGCGACTGTTCAAGAGCGTGAATTAACTTCTCCTGCCTTGAACATAATCGGCTTTTCCTGCGACTGAACCGATACCGGGCCAAACCCGATCAAATCACCATCCAATTGAATAGGTGTATTACCATCACCAATTATTACCTCCCCTGACAACAGTTCTTGTGTTTCACCTCGAACATCAAGAGGCTTGAAAGGTAATAGTATTTGATCAACAAGACGCGCGATCGCCCCGACCTTTTTAAACCGCAACCAAGCTAATCCCCGCTGATCTACGGCCGTTTTCTCAGTAAGCACAAAAGGCCCAGCATATTTCGCAATATTTGCAAGGATGATCCAACCTGCCACCCCTGTTGTATCACCCGATTGCCACGGTACCGAAGGCTTGCGAGGCTCTTTAATCATAGTTTTGATCATAGCAGGTGCAAACGCAGCCCTGCCAATCTTCGATTTCATCCACGGGTTTACATACTGCAGAACTGCAGCATCAAACCCGGCTCCCAGCCAACAAAGGCCGATGGTGCTTTTACCTTCATGAGCAAGTTGAAATGGATAAACAGGACGTTTTCGATTTTTCAGAAGGATTTTAGAAACGCGCTTAACGGATTTTACGCCTTTTTTCATATAGCCGAGTTCCCGCGCCATCACATTAGCTGTACCAGCCGGAATAATACCAAGCGGTACATCGCTACCGTTTAACCCTTCAGCCACTTCTCTAAGCGTACCATCGCCACCTGCAGCCACTATTAAATCTACGCTGCCCTCGGTACTCAAATCAGCTGCCAGTTTCACGGCATGGCCTGGTGCCTCAGTTACAATAAGATCAACTTTAGCGCCTTTCTTCTTAAGGCGATTAATAACCCCCCACAGAAAAGGCCCACTCCGCTGTCCAGCGGCAGGATTACTGATAACGGCAATATATGGATTTTTTGGCATAGTATTTCCCGCATCTATATTTCCTGAATTGATACAAGCAACTATTACACGCGCGTGAAACAGGCAAAAGAAAAAGGCGGCACCAATTGGCACCGCCCTCTTATTTTTCTATTCGACCTATTTAGAAGTTGATGCGGTAAACTGCACCAAATGTACGTGGTTGGTTCGTACGGAAGCCAAGACGGGCACGGCCACCACGCTCACGATCAAACGAGAGATTCGCGTTTTCATCAAAGATGTTATTCACATAGAGAACAAATTCCCATTCATCTTTGAAGATACCGAAGCTCAGGTTCGCAGTTTTATATGAATCCAGCTCAAGGTCTACGGATGTCACATCCGTGCCAGAAGCGCCACCAAACGCTAGGTTCGACACGAAATCACCAGACGCTTCCTGATCAGATGGCTGTGTAAAGATACTACCGCGTACAGAGAATGTACCCGCTACATATGCTTCAACACCGTCACCCGCAATCTCGAACGGGAATGTATAGCTTGCTGTTGTACCGAAGTTATATTCTGGTGTTGACGCCAGGCGGTTACCTTCACGCACGCCACCAAGAACAGCGCCAGCACTTGTTACAGTAGAGTCAAACTCTGCCTCTAGAACACTACCCGCGAAAGATACATCAAAACCATCAAACAGACGTGCCTTGAATTCAGCCTCCACACCAAGTGTGTGAGCCTCTTCAACGTTAAAGGTAATACGAGAAGAACATGAGCCCGCATCAAGTGTTACCTGAAGATTGGAGATATCGTTATAGAATGCAGCAGCATTGAAGGAGATATTACCAGTGTTAACTTTCACACCTACTTCATAGTTCCAAAGCGTTTCATCATCATAGTTCTGGAAACTACCGAATGTATCCAAATCTTCCGGGTTACATAGCGGGGTGTTCAGTGGATCATTTACACCACCAAGACGGAAGCCTTTAGATGCCTGTGCATTCAAAGTTACTTCTTCAGTCAGGTCATAGCTCAAAAGGAAACGAGGTGTGAAACCGTTTGAGGACGTAGAATCTACCTGATCAACTGTACCAGAACCGAATAGGCCAACCTGATCAATTTCACGTTCTTCATCATAATCATAGTAACGACCACCCACAGTAATGTTTAAGCGGTCGGTTACATCGTAACTTACCTCACCAAATACAGCGATTTGTTCAAGCGTGTACGGTAGCTCAGAGAAGAACGGAGAATCCGCAGGCCCAACGCCAGCACGTGTTGCCTCAGCTGTACCAGCACCTAATACTTGATCTGTGAATGCATCATAGCCTGGTGTTGGAAGGAACTGCTGATAGAAACGATCAGTGTTTGAATAGAAACCACCAATAATCCACTGGAATGGGCCATCACCATTTGACGAGAAACGAAGTTCCTGCGTGAACTGCTCTACTTTTGTAGAATCCCGAAGATTGGATGGGAGCAGAACAGCTTCATCAGGGAAACCAAGATCTACAGATACACTACCCGTAAGCGCGCTTGCATCACGGCTTACAAGAATATCACGGTCTGTATAGCTAGAAATTGCTGTTACATCAAAGCCATCAAATCCAACTTCAATATTCAGGTCTGCAATCAATGTTTCATCTTTAAAGCCTTCATCAAGCAGAAGGAACTGCTGGCGTTCTTCAAAAGTTACCGGTGCGCGGCCACCTTCAGCAGATGCATCTGTGAATGGATTTGCATAGAGATTAAATACTTCCTGACGGTTAAAGCCATCTGTATCAATCTCTTGGTAAATAATGCGAGGGGTAATAGTCACCGTATCTGAAGGTTTGAATGTAAATGCCAGACGACCACCCGTGCGGTTACCGCTGTTTACATTTTCATCAATCGTACCACCTTCACGGATTGCATCGATATAACCACCATATTCGGTATGGTAAGCAACCGCGCGGAACGCACCTAAACCATCACCGAATGGCACGTTAATCATACCTTTAGCGGAACCACCAAAACCACCACCATCAATCTGGTTCAGGTCAATTTCAGCGCTACCTTCAAATTCTTCAACATTTGGCTGGTTTGTGATGTAACGGATCGTACCACCAATAGAGCCAGAACCGAATAAAGTCCCTTGAGGGCCACGAAGTGTTTCAACACGGTTCAGATCATAAAAATCCAGATCTGGCGTAAAGAGTGAGAGCGAGATCACAGATTCGTCCAAGTACACACCAACCTGCTCTTTAACACCCGGCTGGTCACGCACAATCTGGCCCGCAGATACACCGCGGATGGAAACCTGACTTTGGCCTGGGCCTAAATTCTGGATCGTAAGACCAGCAATATTCCTTGAAAGGTCCTCAATATTTTTCGCACCGGAACGCTGAATATCGGCCTGTGACTGGGCATTAATAGAGAATGGAACGTCTTGAATACTGGACGCGCGTTTTGTTGCAGTTACAACGATTTCTTCGAGCGAATATTCATCCTGAGCGGCAACAGAGGGGGCTATTAAACCAGTTGCCATCAACGCAATCGCTGAAACACTTTTCATGCAGACAGCTGTATGCTTTTTCATAGGATCCTACCTTCTTAGTTTGTTTTTAGTTTTTCATTTTTATGCACACAGATACACGCCATTCGGCCACTCCCCACCAAGCGGTGCATCACGGAAAAAACTATGCGAGGGAAAAGACAGTAGCGCCAATAAATTACGACATAATATGAGAATATATGTCTTTGTTTTTTACATATGTTTCACATTTTGTGACAATTGCGCAACAAAGTACACAATCCAAGGTTATATGATCACACTAAGGCTATAACCTATAGGATTTAAACCAATAGATAATGCTATTTTTACGAGAAAAAAGAGCTTAAAATTGCGCCGATTGAATGCCAAACAAGATATGCTTCGCCCATATCCAATCATACTGGCCGCTCTCTTTTAGAGTTTTTAAACCACGGTTAAAGGCGTCTCTGTTAGCAGGTTTCACAAACATCAAATAATAAGGAACAGGCTTGTAAATCTGGATAACTTCAAAATCCTCGCCACCCTCTTCAGATCGCAGGCCTTCAAAATAATGTTTGAACGCAACCAAATCTCCCACATATGCATCCATCCGGCCTGCATGCATCATTCGGGTGGCTTGAGGAGTATTATCAATGATTTCTGCTGCTTTTAGGTAAGGCAACAACTCTCTGATTTCTTCACCCAAAGAAGCTTCTACGGCGGGGAAAGTTCCCCATTTCAGGTTTCCCCAGTTCTCTCTGGAGAAATCCACACCGCGCCGAATGATAAGCCCATCATGCCAATACCGAATAGGCATGGAAACCGCACCGTAGGCTGAATTCGGAGTATAACTAACTGCAGCCTGAACCTTCTTATCAATTAAAAGGCGCTCAACTCGGTTATAAGGAGAAACGAGAAAATCAATTGAAAGCCCGCCAAGTTCCGCAGCTTTCCTTATGATATCAACGTCGATACCCTCTTTACTATCAGGGTAAACATAAGGAGGGATACCGCCATCAATAGCGATAGTAATTTTATCATCTGCATGTGCTGTGTACTCCAGCACAAGCAAAGACATCATAGAAAAGAAAAGCTGAAAAGCCTTCAACATGAAACGATCCCTGACCACTGAACAACCGCGTGATACTGTCTAAATCACACTTGAAATGCAAGGATCGTTTACATGGTTTAGATTGCAAAATGCCTACAATTTACGCTGATTCACTCTAGCCATTAGCTCTTCAGCGCTTTCTTTACGCTCACTGTATCTATCCACCAGATAATCAGAACGACCACGTGTCAACAGCGTGAATTTAACCAGTTCTTCCATCACATCCACAATACGGTCGTAATAACCAGAAGGCTTCATGCGATCGTTATCATCAAACTCAAGAAAAGCTTTCGCTACAGAAGATTGGTTCGGAATAGTAATCATGCGCATCCAGCGCCCAAGGATGCGGAGCTGGTTCACAGCATTGAAGGACTGTGAACCACCGCACACCTGCATAACAGCTAATGTTTTACCCTGTGTTGGTCTTACAGCACCAAGAGAAAGCGGTATCCAATCAATTTGAGACTTCATAATCCCTGTCATGCTGCCGTGGCGCTCTGGTGAACACCACACCATGCCTTCACTCCACTGCACCATATCACGCAGTTCTTGAACCTTTTCGTGGCTTTCATCTACATCATCATCAGGAAGTGGAAGCCCGCTTGGATTGAAGGTTTTTACCTCAGCCCCGAAGCGCTCTAGAATGCGAGCTGCTTCCTCTGTAACCAACCGGCTAAACGAACGCTTTCTAAGCGATCCATAAAGCAGCAGAATTCTAGGCTTATGCCCTACCTGATCAGGAGCAAACAATGCCGTTTCATCAATGGTCTTCCAACTATCTTCGTGAATATTCTGCATATCAAATTCAGACATGATCAAACTCCTAACCAAAACCCTTATTACTCAGCTGCAAAATAACCACGTGTTGCGTTTGCAAGTGCTACAAGCGACAGCATTACCGGTACTTCTACAAGCACACCAACCACTGTTGCCAACGCCGCACCAGAATGAAGTCCAAAGAGACTGATCGCCACAGCAACAGCAAGTTCAAAAAAGTTGGATGTACCGATAAGTGCACAAGGTGCCGCCACATTAAACGGAATGCGCCACAACCACGCTGCACCGTATGCAATAATAAAAATGCCGTAGGACTGTATGAGAAGCGGAACCGCAATAATGGCTATCAGAACGGGCCTTTCTAAAATAATCTGCCCCTGAAAACCAAAGAGCAATACGACGGTACCTAATAAGCCAATGATTGAGAAAGGCTTCACAGAACCCGTGAACTTATCAACGGCTGAGGTATTACCATCGTTTTTAATCAACACCTTCCGGGTGAGAGCACCCGCGGCAAGCGGAATAATCACATAAAGCCCCACAGAGATCAGAAGCGTATCCCACGGCACAGTGATATCTGTCACGCCAAGCAAGAATGCCACGATCGGGGCGAAGGCGAAGATCATAATCACATCATTTACGGAAACCTGCACCAAGGTGTATGTCGCATCCCCTTTTGTCATCTGGCTCCAGACAAACACCATTGCCGTACAAGGCGCAGCACCCAAAAGGATCAAACCAGCGATATATTCCTGCGCATCTGAAGGGCTGATCATATCCGCGAACACGCCTTCAAAGAACAACACACCAAGGGCTGCCATGCTGAAGGGCTTCACTAGCCAGTTTACAAGAATAGTAACCACAAGGCCTTTAGGACGATCCCCAATATACCGAAGACTGGCGAAATCCACATTCACCATCATCGGATAAACCATTGCCCAAATAAGTACGGCCACCACCAGGTTCACGGACGCATATTCAAGGCTTGCAAGCGTTTCAAAAACGCTTGGGAAAAAGCTACCCAACCCAATGCCCGCAGCAATACAAATCGCCACCCACAGAGAAAGCCACTTTTCAAAGAAACCAATGCCGCCAGCAGGCGCTTCAGTTGGCATAACAGTATCAGTTGCCATGAGTAAATCCGATCAACACTTGGGGGTTAATTCACTAAGAAGCGGCGCACAGGTTTCTGGATTGCCGCCACAACAGTCTTCCATCAAAAACGCCAGTAAGCCGCGCATGCCATCCATCTCCGCGTAATAACGGATAGACCGCCCTTCCCGATCACCACGGATAAGCCCTGCTGCGGCGAGAATAGAAAGACCGGAAGACATTGTGTTTTGCACAATACCTAGCTCTTCCGAAATTGCACCAGCTGGCATACCAGCTTCACCCGCCTTTACCAGAAGGCGGAATACATCAAGCCGTGTCTCGTTAGACAGAGCATTTAACGCTTTTAAAGAATCATTTTTATCCATATATCCAGAATATTGGATATGTTAATTTATGCAAGTTCAAAATGACTGTAGCATGGCCATAAAATACAAAACCCCCGGCCATTTTTGGCCGAGGGTTCTTTTTCTAGCATGTAGAAAGGATACTAACCTGCATCCACCAACTGCTCTTCCACAACTTCTTTGATGTTATCGTTGGAGTTACGGTCCACCAGTTTATTATATGGGTCAATCCCCACAAATGCTGGTTTACCGTCCACGATAATTTCAATGGTCTTGGTGTCTGCGGTAATACGCTGCTTCTGAAGATAAAGCACATTTTCAGCACCAAAACCTGCATCATCAGGGCGTGCAGTGAAGACACCAATATCCACAAGATCGTTCAGTGTAAGGTCTGTTTCATTACCTACATTATCAGCTTCAAATTTCGCTGCATCAATGGTCATAACAACCTTATACTTACCGTCCTCCATTGGCGTAACCGTCACACCATCAGCCTTCAAATCAAAGAGAGTAATTCTCTCAAACAGATCTTCAATCAGCTGCTCATGTTCTGGCCCTGCTTCTTCCTTGAGAATGCGAAGCAGATCAAGCGTTGTTGCATAAGGCTCACCGCTGAAACCACGTTCTTCGATCAAACGTGATAATGCACGGTTAACCACCTCTTCACCGAGATAATCCTTAAGCGCATACATAACCACTGAACCTTTGCGGTAATGGATATATTGCTGGTTCTCAACACGGTATAGCGGCAATTCACCTTCAGGATCGCTGGAACGACCACGAAGATAACGATCAAGCTCATACTTCAGGAATTTACGCATCTGGTGCGGACCATATTTCTGTTCCATCACCAGCATTGCACCGTACTGCGCCAGTGTTTCCACAAGCACCGTACCACCCTGTGTATTGGCAGACATCACCTGATGCGCCCACCACTGGTGTGCCACTTCGTGTGCTGTCACATAATACGCAAGATCAATCGCATTCGGATCAGACAGGTCAGCAATAAAGCCGATACCTTCTGAATACGGTACTGTATTCGGGAATGCCTGAGCAAATGAACGGTATGCCGGGAATTCCAGAATACGAAGCTGCTTATGCTGATACGGGCTGAAAGCTTTACTGAAATAGCGAATGCTATCTTTCACACTTTCAATCATGCGGTTCACATTATAGGTGTGAGGTGCATGGTGATACACTTCGATATCAACACCGTCTACTTCATCCCTTACAACTGTATAATCAGCTGAGAGATAGCTGTAGAAATTCAGAATCGGCGCATCCATCGTATAGTGGAAATAACGGCGATCACCTTCTGCCCACTCCTTTTGAAGGTAACCAGGTGCCACAGCGATCTGGTCAGCAACCGTTGAAACAGTTGTTTCAAACGTCACAAAATCAGAATCGCTGGAGATATAGTTAGTGCTATACTGGCTTTCATCCTCAAGCTTAGGTGTACGCGGTAATGGTTCAAGCCCCCGCTTGCGGCGGGTGTTACGGTCTTGAATCATCAAACCACGGCTGAAGCCAATTGTTGGTGTGATATTACCATTGTTGATGAAAGTACCATTACGAACCAGCGTTACATCCGCACCTGAATGACGGAATCCACGCTGCTGGATGATGGTTTCGAAAGCAAGCTTACGCTCTTCACCCGGCTGGATAGGTTCATCCATCTTGAAGATATAATAGCTATAATCTTCGTCGATGCTTTCAATGGAACCGCCTTCAAGCTCTACCATCGGGATTTCATCTATACCACCTGGGAACACCATGTGAACTGTGTTGATAACTTCACCCGTTTTATTCTTCAGAACCTGCTTACCACGTGTTTCCACACGGCGCTTGTATGGGTAAAGATCCACATCAATTTTCACATCGACGATACGCGGCATTGGAAGATCTTCATACTGACGATACTTCTCTTCATACTCTGCGCGCAGTTCTTCAATATCATCACCAGTCAGATAATCATTCAGAATATTGGTATTATAGTAGATGTAACGACCAGATGCCGCAAAACCTATAAGAGCCAAGATTGCCACAACCGCTGGCACAGGTTTCTTGAAACCACGAAGTGCACGAAGACGTAGTTTGATCGGCTGCAATGTACCCCGGTTCCAAAGCATATAGCTAAGCATGATCAGAATAACCGAGAAGAACGACCAATACAGATTGATCCAATTATCACCGCTCAGGAAGCGACCATTACCATTCATATCCGACATCGGCGCAGTTATACCTGAACCGAACAGGTAAAGTGGATGTTCGAAACCCATGCTGGACAGGATAAGTGTACTGATGAAATAGAGCATCATCAGCATCATACCAACAAAACGGTTTTTCGCGATTACCTGCAAGAATGATGATAGAACAGCAATCAAAACAAACCCAAGAAGAGCTCGGTAAATACCACGCTGCATATAAAGGCCCAGGTCAATCTCACCGTAACCAGAAAGAATCTGTACTCCAATCGCAAGAATAACCCCAACTGATAGGATAATCGCCAACACCACAGCGAGGGACACAAGCTTACTAGCAACAAAAATATTGCTCGGAATTGGTGATGCATCAACGATTTCATGCACACCAGAATGACGTTCACGCCAGATGATATCTGCGCTGTAGAAGATCAATACAATGATCAAACCAACACCCAAACCACCTTGCACCGCATTAATCATCAAACGTGTTACAGGCAGCGCATCAAGACCATACGCAAGATTTCTGTTAAGGAGTGCTGATATCATCATAAATAAGCTAAAGCCAATGATGATCATAAACGGTAAGCTTTTTACCACTGACCCAACTTCAAACTTGGTCCGCATCATAAACTGCGAGAAATAGGTAGATCTTGTCCATGTGGGTGTCAGCCTCGGCGCTGTAGCAACCTTCGGCTGATCCTGCTTTTTAGCCTTCTTTTCTTTAGGCAGTTTTGCAGGCTTGCGGAAGCTGAACGTGCCATAAGCAAGTGCAACAAGACCACCACTTACGGCAAACCAAACTAAACGGTTCGTAAGGATCAAACCTTCATATGTTAACAGCAAGGTATTACGCTCAACCGCTGTCCAGTAACGCGTTACCTCTTGCATACCGCGGATCAAGAACGGGTCAACAATCGCCATAATTTCCCGCATCTCAGGCTCGCGGAAAAATCTTGCGCTAATGAAATAGAGGATCAACACCCCCATCGCGATCAGGTACGTTCCCATCAAACTACGCGTCATTACCGCAATAGCGAAAAATAGTGATCCCATCACAAGAAGAGTTGGGCCCGTTAACGCAAAAAACGTATAGGCATAATTCCCGAAGCTGAACGGTAATACTGTTTCTGGATCAAGTGTTGGCCACGCACTACCAATCGCCATACCGATAGGAGTACCAGACATAGCCACAAACATCGCAAGAAACGCACCGATAAAACGACCAAAAAGATAGGCCTCTTTCGTAATCGGCGTGGAAAACAAAATGCCGTCCATCTTGTTTTCACTGTCTTTCAATACAGCATTTGCCATAAAGGCTGGTGCTACAAACACTGAAAACAGGTTCAGGATCAAGTTGATCTGTGCGATAGCGAAAGGTGAATTCACCTTTACATTGCCACCGGCACCAATCTGAACATTATCGCTGAATACCATCGCCATGAAAGGCAACAGGAAGAAGATTGCGAAGGTCACAATCGTCTGAGGTGATTTGAACATATAGCGAAATTCATTCGCTGCTATTCGCAACAACATGGAAACTCTCCCTAAATGCTCAATTTATGCTGCGGCAGACGCTGGTGTGGCACCAGCATTACCGATACGGCTTTCATAAAGCTTGGAGAAGTAAACATCCTCAAGGTCGGCCTCAACCTGCTCAAACCCACCAGTTGGTTCACCTTCAGAAAGTACGCGGATAACCGTATCACCAGCCACAAGCCGGCTTGAAATAACTGCATGGCTTTCTTTAAAGGCATCCACTTCAGTGCGCTTGATTGCTTTCTTCCAGATTTTGCCATTAAGGCTTGCAATCAAGTCACCTGGCTTACCGCCCGCTACAATCGTACCGCTGTTGATAATCACCATATTCGGGCAAAGATCAGCAACATCTTCCACAATATGTGTGGAAAGAATAACCACAACATTTTCACCAATTTCTGCAAGAAGATTGTGGAAACGGTTGCGTTCTTCAGGATCAAGGCCTGCTGTTGGCTCATCCACAATAATCAATTGAGGATCACCGATCAGTGCCTGTGCAATACCAAAGCGTTGGCGCATACCACCTGAGTAAGTGCTGAGGTTTTTCTTACGAGCCGCAAAAAGGTTGGTCTGGTTCAATAGGCCTTCCACCACTTCCTTACGCTCTTTTTTATTCGTGATACCTTTTAGGACAGCCATATGATCAAGCATGTCATAAGCAGATGTACGTGGATACACACCAAAATCTTGCGGCAGATAACCAAGAACACGGCGAAGTGCATCAGGTTCTTTGAGCACATCCACACCACCAAATGTAATGCTGCCTTCTGTTGGCTGCTGAAGGGTGGAAATTGTGCGCATTAGGCTTGATTTACCAGCGCCGTTTGGCCCCAACAGACCAAACATTCCCTTAGGAACTTCCAGATTCAGGTTATTAAGAGCCTTCACACCATTTGGATAGGTGTGGCTCAAATTTTTAATCGACAACATTTTGTATCCTCTCTGTACTGTGCCCGGGCCGCGGCTGGTTTTCCAGCATACTCTTTACTTATTCTTGGCCATCCTACTGCTATAGCAGTCTATTGTTTTTCAAAAACCTTACAACCAAAGTTGCAATTAAAATACCTTATCGTAAAACAATAATAATTTGTCAATTCACAAAAAAAAGCCACCAAACAACTAAATCTGATGACTATGTTACTTCAGGCCCCTTAGAGATAATTATCTAGTATAACGATACACTCTTCTCAAAACACTAGAGCGCCACATCAATCTCAATTCCAGCTACATCAATATCTATTCTTATAAAGTAGTCTCTTTCTGAATTACCTCCAGATCCGACGCCACCCAATCCGGAAAAAGGATTAAAAGCGTTAAAAAAAGTTGTAAAAACCTCGATCGGGTCAAGATCTTCACCCCCACCTCCCACTAAATTAAGTTCTTCTGTTGTCAGTTCAGTGATAACCTGAGTCATAATTTTCTCCATGTGTGCATTTTCAACCTTTAAGCGATAAACCTACTAATTGAGAGTATCAACCAAAAAAAGGCCACTTCCCGGAGAGTGGATCGGGAAGTGGCCTTAAGTGGCAGAATTTTTAGTTCAGGTGGCGACTATTCGTCATCACCACCGAATGTGATGCCCTGTGCAAGAGGCAATTCTTTTGAATAATTGAGTGTGCTTGTCATGCGGCGCATGTATGCTTTCCAAGCATCGGAACCACTTTCACGGCCGCCGCCAGTTTCTTTTTCACCGCCGAATGCACCGCCGATTTCCGCACCGGATGTACCGATGTTTACGTTAGCGATACCGCAATCACTACCGCTTTCAGATGTGAAGATTTCAGCTTCAAGTACATCACGTGTGAAGATCGCAGAAGAAAGGCCCTGCGGTACATCATTTTGGCGCACAATTGCTTCTTCCAGATCAGTGTATTTGAACACATAAAGGATTGGTGCAAATGTTTCTTCCTGCACGTTATCTACATCACCTGTCATCTCAACGATGGCTGGATTTACATAGTATGCATTCGGGTATTCACTTGCGAGCGCACGGCCACCGCCAGTGATTTCACCACCATTTTTCTGAGCAAGCTCAAGCGCTGCTTCAAAAGCGTTAAATGACTGTTCATCAATCAGCGGCCCAACCAGTGTTTTATCATCAAGCGGGCTACCAATAGACAGGCCTTTATAACCTTTCTTCAGGCGCGGCACCAACTCGTCATATACTTCTTCGTGTACAAAGATACGGCGTGTTGATGTACAGCGCTGGCCGCACGTACCCACAGCACCAAACAGAATACCTTGATAAGCAAGGTTCAGATCAGCTGACGGTGCCACGATAATTGCATTGTTACCACCAAGCTCAAGAATGCTACGACCAAAACGTGCAGCCACTTTAGGTCCGACAATACGGCCCATCGCACAGCTACCTGTTGCTGAGATAACTGGTACGCGCTTATCGTTTACAAGCACTTCACCGATTTCTCGCTCACCAACAAGAACCTGAGAAAGACCTTCCGGCGCATCATCACCAAAACGCTTCACAGCTTCATCAAACAGTTTCTGACAAGCAATAGCTGTTACCGGTGTTTTCTCAGACGGTTTCCAGATTGTGCTATCACCACACACAAGTGCAAGCGCCGCATTCCATGCCCAAACGGCTACAGGGAAGTTGAATGCACTGATGATACCAACAGGGCCGATTGGCTGCCAATATTCACGCATCTTGTGGCCTGGGCGTTCAGATGCGATTGTAAGACCATAAAGCTGGCGGCTAAGGCCAACTGCAAAGTCACAGATATCGATCATTTCCTGAACTTCACCAAGACCTTCTTGGTAAATTTTACCACACTCAAGGCTTACGAGCGCACCAAGTGCTTCTTTCTTCTCGCGAAGAATTTCGCCAAGCAGGCGAACAAGTTCACCGCGGCGTGGGCCCGGTACATTGCGCCATTCTTTGAACGCAGCTTTGGATTTCGCGATAATCGCATCTGCCTCAGCTTCTGTGTGTGTTTTCACACTTGCGATTTCAGCACCATCGATTGGGCTTTCAACTTTCAAACTACCTGTTTTCAGGTCTGCGTCTGTAAGGCCCAGATCAGCATAAATCTGTTCGATGTTCATCATCTTTCCCTTAAATTAAGTGTTTATTCTTCTTAAATTTCAATGCCCTGAGCGATGGTTTTAATACCGCTCTCAGCCAGTCCCTCTAACCAAAGTTTTGCATGTGCTACATTCTCTGTCGCGGCATGTACACCTGGTTCAAATTCATCTCTTAATACGGCTTTCACCGCCTCAGCCACAGTGAGCGAAACTGTACGTGCCATCGCGGTATTTAAACCACTACCCACTTCATCAAGTGCGAGCGAAGCTTGCCACTCACTGCCTGTTTCATCTTTCACTTTCAGGCCAACATAAAGCACGACCCGATCTTCTTCACCATCAGAATATGTGTGCTCATTCCATAGTTTTTCTGAAAGTGTCTTTAGGTCTTCCTGAGAAGCATGTTCCACCTGCGTGAAAATATCAGCCCAAGCCTTTTTCCAACCACCCATACGCAGAGTGCCTCGCACAAAGGTATGAAGTCCCGGTTCTTTATCAAGACCATATTCCTTGATGTAAGGCATACTGTTGCGGTTTGGATAAACCTCAAATACTTCACCCAAGATATCAAGCTCACTCACCGCTTCCCAGGCACGAGAAATATCTTTGGTTTTTCCTTCATAGATATAGCGGGCGGAATTCTTAAGTGCAGTCAGAACACCAAGTGGCGTCCATGAAAACTTATAAGTAAATTCTGTCGCTTCCGCCGGAATACCGCCACAATGAGAAACAAATTCCACATGACGGCCACGGCCAAGTACATCCGCTTCCTTCGCTGCATCCACAAGAACATGTGCAAAAAGATGATCAATTCCAGGATCAAGCCCAGCTTCGTTCACAAGTGCAACGCCAGCTTTTTTCGCCTTTTCTTCCAGAAGTACCATCTCACTTGAAAGATAGCTGGATGTAACAAGGTTCGCTTCTTTTGCCAGCGCGATCTCTGCCACTCTTACATGAAGAAATGCTGGCAGCATGGAAACAACCACATCGCCTTTATGGAGGTGATTGGTGAAATTCAGAACTGATGCATCATCATTAAGATCAAGTTTGGCAACGGATAATTCACCCACAGTAATACTAGCCTTCAGGTGTTCAGCCCGCGTGGTATCCATATCCCAAACGGTAAGTTTCTCGAGCTTTCCAGCCAAAGACACAATACCAGGTGCAGACGCAAGACCAGCGCCAATCCAGTGTACAGCTTTTGTCATACTCAAAACTCCTTAGCCCGATTTAAGACGCAATCTTGATTGCAGCATGCATCTGTTCACACGCTGCATCAAATGAAGCTTTCGAAGCAGCCCAAACAGGGTCAGCTTCTGGCTTGCCAAGTGTCTTCAAATAAGGAAGGAGAAGGCCTGCAAACTCATCACTTGCTTCTTTCGGGAGGAGCGACGGCAAATTATCAATAGCAATCAGGTCAAGAGACGCAGAACCGTTTTCCACAGTTACGAATGGTGCATCCCAAGGGGTTGGTGCTTCATAAAGCGGTAATGGGTTAAATTCACTAAACGGATCACATGATACATCCGAAATAACCTGAAGCTTCATATCCTCAACAAGATCTTCCTTGCGCAGGAATGGTGGGATCATATCCGCCACAAAGGAGCAATTCACCAATATATCATGCTCAAGAATGACTGAGCGATCCAGATCAGCTGTTTCCTTGCGGCCCCATTTTGTAACTGCAATACCGTGACGCTCTAGGATTTCAGCAGCACCTTTACCACTACGGCCACCTGCGCCAATAACGAGCGCTTTTGGTGCATCACCTTCTGTTTTCAGATTACGGATGATTTCATCGAGCGTATCAGCACAATTAAACGGCTGAAGCTCTTTAGCAATCGTAGAAGAACGTCCAGCTTTTCGGTCATACCACTGCATCAGGGCAAGAGCTGCGCCCATATAACCAGCCCAGTAACCAAATGCCACAACACGGCAGGCATTTGCATCTACCATATATTCGATATCAAGAAGGTTTCCACCGCCCACTTCAAAACGTGTTAACAAATCCTGCCAGCCAGCCTGTTCTTTAAAGGCGTGAGCGAAATACACATGAGTGTTTCTAAGCGCACAAGGTTGACTTGGAAGTTCCTTCAAACCCAAAATAGTAGCGGACCGAGGGGCGCGCTGCCAGCTGCCAGCTTTAACAAGCTCGCAGCCTGTTTCAGCATAGGCTTCATTCGAGAAAATCCGTTTTTCAGATTCTTCAACAACAACTTTCACCCCGGCATCAACTAGTTCTTTTGCTCCCTCAGGCAAAAGCGGTGTCCGGCGCTCAGTGGAGCGAAACTCTTCCCTTAACCACAGCTCAAACTCTGACATAATCCACCCACTTCGATCATTTTTATACTTTAATCAAGTGTACGAAGCATATTGTCGGCTCTAAATAGGCATATTGAAGGATATTTCCGTTAAATCGGTTTTTATCTAAAGTTTCTTCCGGCAATTTGATTCCGTCTAAATAGCTTTTCCCTTACGGTAGCAATGAAAAAGGCCGCACAATATGCAGCCTTAAAATCATTTTATAATATATGGTTAGCTTACGAAAAATGGGTATTCCCTAGTTGCAACACAGATGCGTTTGCCATGAATGCTGCTGCGAGCTTTTTAACGGAATTCGGTGTATAAAGATCATAATATCGCTGGTTTTTCGGGCCAACTGCGTGCTCCGCGCTGAAACTACCGCCAAACTTCTCAACCGTAATGCTATACACCCAGTCCCGAAGTTCACGTTCAAACTCCACAGACGTAAGGTAAGTATCGTCGTTCGGGACAACCAAATTGAAGTGCAAGCCCCCATCCCCTATGTGGCCAAAATCGCAGATTTTCACATCCGGGAACTTTTCTGGAAGCGCCTTTGCCATATAAGCCGTAAACGCCATTACATCACCGCGCCTGAAAGAAACATCAAAAGCAATCAGTTGCCCTAGATTTTTCACACCTTCTGAAAGCGCATGGCGGATAGCCCACATGTTTTCACTGCGTCCCATAAAGGCATCTGCGAGAGGCGTCTCGTCCTGCTCCCAAATACTGGCTAAGGCATTTTCCAGCATGTCCTCTAGTGACATTTCGCTTTCTGTTGGAAGCCAATCTCGCGAAATTTCAGCCAAAATAACATAATCAGGGATTTCTCCACCCGGAAACGGATTTGAAAGTGATGGCACATGATCAAAGGCTGCTTCAACCGCATTTTTAGACATACCTTCAAAGGCAGTGAAAGACGAACCAAACAAACGCTCCATGTTCACAAGCAAGCTATTCACAGTCTCAAATCCTGTCGGTACAAGCAATACAGATGAGGATTGTTTCGGGTTAGGAACAACATTCAAAACACACTCAGTTATCACACCAAACACACCACTTGTGCCCACGAACATCTGCTTCCAATCTGGTCCAGTATTATTCTTGCGAATAGGGTTTGTGAAATCGAGCACCGTTCCTTCAGCATCTGCGAGTACTATTTTGAGCCCTAGCAAATTCTGTCGAACATCACCATACCGCACGAAACGTGTACCGCCGGTGTTAGTCGCGACCATTCCACCGATACAGGGGTCAGCGCCCAAATCAATGGGAAAGAACATTCCATCTTTCTCAAGCACATCATTAAGGGCTGAAAGTTTGACCCCAGCACCCACGTGGATACTGCGATTGTAAACATCCAGATCAGCAATCTGGTTCATGCGGTCCAGGCTTAAAACTGCCTGTGCGCCTGTGCCGTCTGGCGTTGAGGCAGAAACCAGTCCGGTATTACCAGACTGAGGCACAAGGCAAATTTCTTCCGCCACACAGTAAGCAAGCAGCTTTGAGACCTGTTCTGTATTTTGAGGGCGAGCAACAAAAAGTGCTGCACCATTATCATAACGAGCACCGCTTTCGTAGGCGGCCTTATCCGCTCTATTTTCAACAAAACCAGTATCGCCCAGAATACCAATCAGCACTTCTTTTTGTTCTGCTTTCAGCATCATTATGCTGCTCGTCCTTTCAAGCCAAGTCCAGCAAAACAAGCTGCAATCGAAGCTTCTTCCATTGACGCATAAAGCTCAAACTCATCCAAAACCTTCGCGCCTAACGCATTTTCAAACAACGCTTTGTTAGGCAGCTCAATAAAGTCCTGGGCCGCTTCATCACCGAGATTAGATTGGAAAATACCCGCTGCACTTACAGGTAGGAAATCTTCATAAATCACTGGCGCAAACTCAACGAGACCATCAGCAACGAGATCTTCCAGAGGCACAGCTGTGTCTAGCCGTATTCCCTCTGCATTTGCAGTAAGACTGTACACAAAATAAGCGAGTTTTTCACGGCGGAGTCCATCCCATGTATCAGGGAAGTCAGCAAAGGTCTTTTCAAGATTTTCAATATATACGCCAGCATTTTCACCACTTGCATCCGGTGTAATTTCTGCCCGCGCCTTAAGAAGAAGCTCATCATATAAAGCCCGGCCTGCTGGTGTTAACGCACAGCCACGCTGTTCAATTTCACCGAACCGTGCGGTATGGGAACCTGTTTTAAAACTGCCATCCTCTTCCTGATAATTCACTTGTTCATTCAGTGCTTTAAACGATGTTTGGCGCAGTAGGATCGGGCATTTGCGCGATGGCGGCCCTTCAACAACTGCTTTAGGGGAGATGTTTTTTTTCGGCATATCCGCCTGCACTTTATCGATATCAAGCGTGCAGGGAGTTAGGTGATTAATATGTGGACCTTTGAAAGAAACCACATCAGCAACTAATCGGTGTGCACTATGTAGGCGTTCATAAAGTTCTTCGCTTACAGCTGCTTCACTGTGCCACCGGAAAGTTTCAAGAACTTCTGCAACAAAAGCTTTCACATCTTCTGCATATAGTCCCCCTTCGTTTTCTGCTTTTTCTACGAGTACATATGCGCCGTTTGTAAAAATATCTCGTTTTTCAAGAACAGCAGCAGCAGCAGCGCGCAGGCTTTCATCCTTGATCATATCAAGGCGTAAAAGTGATGTAAAAATACGGAAAGGGTTCTTTTCGAGCTCAACTTTATCAACTGGGCGAAATGCTGTGGAGTGTACAGGGATACCCGCGATACTCAGATCATAATAGCTTACCGGCAACATCCCCATAATCGCAAACACACGGCGCATCATAGACAGCTCTTCCGGCTTGCCAAGACGAATAGCCCCATGGCGTTCATCCTGAAGGCGTTCAAGACCACCAGATAGCGTGAGAGACTGTTTTAGCCCAGTGTTTCCCTTCAGGGTTTCCCCATTAATCTCTTCCACAAGATCAACAAGAGTGCCGTATGCTGGCACTTCAGTGCGGTACATTTCAGACATTGCAGCTGTGAAAGATGCTCTAATTTCATGAGCAGGAACAAAGGCTTGTTGTTTCATGACGGGACCTCGAACTAAACAATAGAAACACCCCTAATGGGTTTGCGAGGAATTTAGGGAGCAGTTTCATAAGAAGAAATAAGAATATTGTGCAAATTACAAACTATTGATTGACATATTAACGGCACACCCGGCATTTTAACGACATGGACACTACAGATGAAAAATTGCTGGAACTACTGACAATTGATGGCCGGGAATCCACCTCATCTCTTGCCAGAAAGTTGGGGCTTTCGCGCTCCACTGTACAAGACCGGATCAACCGTTTGATGGACCGGAAAATCATTTCCGGCTTCACAGTACGGCACCACCCTGATTATGCGCAGAAGCTTATTTCCGCCCATGTGCTTTTATCGATAGATCAAAAATATGCGCAGCAAGCCATCGGCCTGATGAAAACCCATCAGGCAATTAAAAAGCTTTATGTGGTAAGCGGCAGTTATGATCTGATCGCTATTATCAAAGCACCATCACTGGAAGAAATTGACCAAACTCTTGATTTCATCTGCGCCATTAATGGGGTGAATAAAACCACAACGTCACTGGTGCTGTCCGCTAAGAAAGAAACCTAAGACTTCAGGCGGCAAGGCTTACAATTGACGCCGCCTCTTCATCACATTCAAAGTAAAGAATGCTGGTGCGACGCTTGAACATGGATTTCATGAACATGGTATGCCAATTGCGCCCACCACTTAATTCAATTTCCACCTTGGTTCGACCACTGAAATCTTGGTTCGTCTCCAAACTAGAGGGCCACAGGTTCGAGGTCCGCATGCTATCAAGCAACAGATTCAGATCTTCCGCACACTTTTCAGTGACAAATGTATAACGAAACCGATCTTTGCTAACCATAACCATTGTGCGTGTCCTTAACTCAGCGTTCAAATTGGATTGGATAGCCATTTTATAACGCCTGCACACATATTTTTCTTCCCTAATGTCGCGTTATTTTTTATAATTTCAGGACACTTTCCCATTATTAATAAAAACTAGGGACAATTATGCTTAATGCGATAGATTTCAAAATCCTAGAAGAACTACAGCAAGACTGCATGATTTCGCTCAGTGCGCTTGCAGAGAAAATAGGATCATCCAAATCCGTATGTGGCAGGCGTATCCAACATATGGTGGATAAGGGGTATATCCGCGATAGAGTTGCAATCGTTAATCAGGAAAAAATCGGCCTCGGAATTACCGTGTTCGCTCATGTAAAAATGAACAAGCATGACAGCAGCTCACTGGAAAGCTTTGCGGATTACGCTTACCAATATCCCCAGGTTCTTGAATGCCATACCATGATGGGGGATTATGATTTTCTCCTCAAAATCGTGGTGCCCTCAGTGGCTGATTATAAGGAGTTCTTTTGGGAGAGCCTTTCAAAGGCCAAAGGCGTTCGGGAAATCAACTCAAACATCTGTCTGGTCAACAATATGTCGTCCACCGCGCTGCCGCTCACCTATGTGGCCCCAGAACTGTAGTTTATTATCGCAACAATGAAGAACAATTAAGCATCGCCCATGCAATCAGCGAAGAAAGAGCCTGCAAAGGCTGGTCTTATGCTACTATGGTAACTTGTGATTATCCGGCGTAGCCAAATTTAAAAGATTAGAAAGCTTTCTAAACCGCACCCATAACCGCAGGCCTTGGTCGAATATCCGTCAAACCAGCCATTTCTTCGGTTGTTGGAAACCAAATCATTCGAGCAAAAACATCGTCAGACATAGTGCTTTCTTCTGTATATCCATACTTATGCAAGAACCTTAGAAGAAGCTGATTATCCCTGCGGGCTGGGACTAGAGCTGGCTTTTTAATTTTTGCAGCTGTTTGCATCATCCAAATAATAATACCTGACCCATAGCCTTTATTTTTTGCTTTTTTGATAAAATCCAGATCAATTAAACGCAATTCTACTGAGCCTATATCAAACGTAACGCGACCAATGCGTGAACCATTTTTTTCCAACACCAAATAAAGAGCATTAGGAAACTGATCACCATATCCATTTATTTGAGCTTCCAACTGCATTTCGATGATATTTTCTAGATAGTCAGTTTCACCTTCAGCCAAGCGAATATCATCGCGGTTGGCTCGGTAGAGTTTAGCCAAAAAGTCTTTATCACCGCGCCTTGCGGGGCGGGCCGTGATACCATGCGGTAATGCAACAGTTCCGTCGATCATAACATTCTTTCATTATACGGGTGAATGCAGGTCAGTTAAAACTAACTTGCAAATATATACCCGGCCCGAATTCAATTGGGCGCATGATACGGTTTATCAAAACCGGCCCAATATCCTCTATATCCAATTCTGTTATCATGCAGTTGTAACTAGGGTTATCGAGCAGCGGATGAGGTTCAGCTTCTTCCGACCTAAAGATCAAACGAAAAGCCGTTCGTTTAGCATCATACCCTGTTGATTTAGGACGCTCCACGCATTCCACTAAAGCGACTTTTAATTTATAATTGCCACTGCAAACCGTAAGAGTTTTGTCAGCGTATTTTGCAAAGTCGGCCGCGGAAACTTCGTCCAGTGCCACAGATAATTTGATATCGGACATAAATATTCAAGACCTTTTCAGTCTACCTAAAATACTGTTCTAACTGCGAGGTGGATAAATCCCTTCTATTGCTATGCAGTAATTAAGGACAGTAACTGGGTTTTGAATGTTTATGTCGCTACTGGAGCCGGTTTGGTTAATCGTAAAAGAGGCATTATCAAAGCTGCCGCCACCGCTTGCTGATAATGCTAACCCGCCTACCGGTACTGTTCCAACCGAGGCTGCTTCTGCAGGAGTAACATATAATTTCCCTTCAAGCGCGGAACCAAAGCTATTGCTTGGTGCAGCTATGTAATCGCCAGCATCTGGGATTTGTTTGGTGCCATGGGTTTCAGCTACACTTAGGGAGCCTTCCAAAGTTACATCACCACCAGCAGAGCCATTATATGAATGTGTGTGAGTGTGTTGGGGCATTTGTGCCTGGCTGAGATGTATATTAGTAGCCCCCTGCAATTGACCTTGTACGTAGAGGTTGAAGCCGGGCTGTTGCCCAAAGCTAACTCCAGAACGACCACGAAGTTCAGGATACGCAAAAGTAGTACGTCCATCGCCACCATATATAGTGCCTAAAAGCGAATAAAGAGCCGTTTGGTTTGCTATTGCAGCAAGCTGTCCTTGGCACATTGCCCAATCTCTTGGCGCATAGTTAAAACCAAAGGCCAAAATTGTTCCCATAAATGCTTCCATGATACCCCCTCCTAAATGCATGCCTTTCATGGATCGCATGCAAGGTTTAAAATAGATGTGAAAAATACTAAGAAACGCAACTATAATTTGTTAATACAAAACATTAAAACTAGTATTGTCAACTTATATTAGGATAACAGCAACTTAATGGTGTCATTGAAGTGTAAAAATTATCTATTAATAGTAATACTATTCCTATTAGGACGTTATTATCATTGTTAATTTAATTGCCAAAATATAAGAATTTATATAGACTTTTTATGAAAATATGACATATTTTCACATTCTAGATTTTATTTCAAATAACCACCTATACCTGTTTTAATAAAGGTTTATTGGGGTTAACAGCATACTGTGATGGGGGGGTGCTGTATTTATGTTTTACGCATGCTTTTGTCCTGTGCTGTTTTAATACAGCAAAGTTTAAATCATGACATTTAATCGCACTGGCACATTTTCACCAATTCCACACAGTAAATCCGCCCTAACGGATACACCGGCAAAGAATGCGGTGCTTGATATTGTGGTTATTGATAAATCTGTTGAAGGGTATGAAAATCTTCTTGAGGGAATTTCACCTGATGCGCATGTGATTATGCTTGATCCCGATGAAGGCATTGCTGGATTAGTAGATGCCCTAAAGGGAGTGAGCAATGTTTCCTCTATCTCCATTTTATCTCACGGTAATGTTGGTCAGCTTAATTTAGCCGGTGAACACCTAACAACCGAAACTCTAGATGACTATGCGGAGCTACTGAATACTCTTATCTCCGTTACAGAAGATGATGCCACCCTCCATCTTTATGGTTGTGAAATTGCCAAAAACCAAGAGGGACGTTCATTTATTGATGCTCTTGAAAATAAAATTGGAATTGCTGTCGTAGCTTCAGAAACTTTAACTGGGTTTCCTAAATATAATGGGAACTGGGAACTTGAATATAACCCAAACTTACTAAACCACCCTTTACCATTTGACGGTAAAAAAACGAGTTTCATGGGCACATTGGGCACATTTAGCTTCAATACGGCATCCGGGAGCGGAACGGACACAATAACGGAAACAGTTGACGGCGTTACCGTTACTATTACTAGAGCTTCAACTATTTTTTCCGTGTCGCCCGCCATTGTTGGAAACGGGGTTAGCCCGTCAGCGTTGTCGCAAGGCGACAGCTATACAATTTCTTTCGATAGTGCTGTGGATATTTCAAGTTTCCAAATTTTGGAGTTCGCGAATGCGAACGACGGCGGAAATTATACCATAGATGTTACAAATGGTAATGGAACAACCATAACCGTTGCTTCTAATGCTCCAGAATTAAGTGATTCTGTTCAGGTCTATAGTCCTGCAGACTGGACGAATGTAACTCAAATAACTGTATCTTATTCAGGAACGGAAACATGGCAACTTGGTGTTGACGAAATTGCGTTTACTGCTTCTGGTCCGTCTAACAGTGCGCCCGAATTGGGCGGCACACCTGCAGATGACACCGCAACGGAAGATGTCGCGACAGCCATTGATCTGTCTGCCTATAATATTTCTGATGCTGATGCAGGTGACACCATCACTCTTACACTAGCTGTCGACCGCGGCACCATTGCCTCTATAGATACAAATGGTACATTCGGTGGTGTGACGATTGCTGGTTCTGGCACAGCTTCAATGACTCTGCAGGGTACTGCTGCAGCGCTTAATACTTATCTGAACGATACATCACATATCACATTCACAACTGCGTCCAATGACACAACAACAGCAGTTCTGACAGTTACCCCAAATGACGGTACCGTGAATGGCACTACTGATACAGTGAACATCTCTATCAGCGCTGTGAATGATGATCCAGCAGCAGCCACCCTTCCACCCTCAGTTACAGTAACTGAAGACACATTGAGCAACATCGATCTTGGCACTACAGCGTTTAGCGACATAGATAGCGCCAGCATTACAGTCACCCTCACAGCATCTGCTGGAACTTTTGCTCAACCGGCTGATGGTCCAGGTGTTACAGAAACACTTGTAAACCCAACTACTATCACGCTTGCGGGTGCACCAGCTGATATCAACACATATCTGGATACGGCATCCAACATTCAATACACCGGGGCCTCTAATGTAAGCGGCAACGCTGCAGCCACCATCACCGTAACCGCCAACGATGGCAATGGTTCCGGCAATGTGGCCATAGGCACCGTTAACGTAAATATTACCGCTGCGAATGATGATCCAGCAGCAGCTACCCTCCCCCCCTCAGTTACAGTAACTGAAGACACATTGAGCAACATCGATCTTGGCACTACTGTGTTCAGCGATGTTGACAGCGCCAGCATTACAGTCACCCTCACAGCATCTGCTGGAACCTTTGCTCAACCAGCTGATGGTTCAGGTGTTACAGAAACACTTGTAAACCCAACTACTATCACGCTTGCGGGTGCACCAGCTGATATCAACACATATCTGGATACGGCATCCAACATTCAATACACTGGGGCTTCTAATGTAAGCGGCAACGCTGCAGCCACTATCACCGTAACCGCAAACGATGGCAATGGTTCCGGCAATGTGGCCATAGGCACTGTTAATGTAAATATCACCGCTGTAAATGATGCTCCGACAGCAACAGGTATACCGGATGATGTTGATTTCCTTGAAGACACAACAAGCAATTTAGCTATACCTTCTACTCTTTTTGAGGATGTAGATGGTGATAACATCACTGTAACCATCACAGCCAGTGAAGGTACATTCAGCGCACCAGCAGACGGCGCCGGCGTTGGCGGTGGTGTTACAGAAACACTGGTGAATGCTACAACAATCACACTTGCGGGTGCTCCTGCAGACATCAATACCTATCTGGATACGTTCAGCAATCTCCGCTGGACACCTGCCCTCAACGATAATGGTGATAATACATCCACATTCACGATTACAGCAAGAGATGAGGATACCAGCGATATAGTGCTTGGCACCATTAACGCTGACGTAGCTGCAGCAAATGATGCACCTACAGCAACAGGTGTACCTAATGATATATCAGTTATGGAAGATACAGCATCAAATGTTGATCTATCTGGCGTTGATTTCACCGATGTGGATAGCACAGGCACTGTTTTTGTAAGACTTACAGCAAGTGAAGGAACACTTTCTGCTTCATCTGGCGGTAGTGTTTCTGTTTCCGGCGATGGTACCTCTGTCCTCACGCTGAACGGCACACTGGATAACATTGAAACCTATCTGGATACGGTGAGTAATGTAACATACACAGGTGCATCAAATGACAGCGGCGATGATGCGGCAACATTAACTATTGCCGTTGATGATGACGAAGCTGAAGACCCAAACTTTGTAACGGTTGGAACTTCTAATTTCGACATTACAGCTGTGAATGATGCACCCGGCCTAAATGCCGCTCTGTCCCCAACATTAATGGGGATATCTGAAGATGCTGGAGATGATGATAATTCAGGTGTAGACGGTGATGACGACGCCTCCAATAATACGAACAATGGCGGTTCAACCGTTGCTTCTATCGTCGCTGACGGTTCAATCACGGATGTTGATGGTAGTGCTGTTGAAGCGATCGCTGTAACCGCCGTGGATAACACCAATGGTGTTTGGGAATTTTCTGTAGATGGCGGTAGCAATTGGAATGCCTTTTCTGCTACTTCCGGCACAGTTGATCTTTCATCCGCATCAAGGCTTCTCTCTTCAACAGCATTAGTGCGCTTTGTGCCAGGTGAAAATTACAGTGGTTCTGCGACCATTACATTCCGCGCATGGGACCAATCAAGCGGTAGCAATGGCAGCACAGCAGATACGACAACAAACGGAGGAGCAACAGCCTTCTCAGCCGCAGCAGACACAGCATCTATAGCGGTTGCTGCAGTTAATGATGCGCCCGTATTCTCCAACCTAGATAATACGCCCACCTACACAGAAGGTGGTAGCGCCGTTATACTGGATAACAATGTATCAATAGCCGATATTGAACTTGGCAGTTTAAACAGCGGTAATGGTGATTATTCGGGCGCTACTCTCACTATCGTGCGCAATGGTGGTGCGAATGCGAGTGACGCTTATGCTTTCACTACAGGCGGTAACCTGACTGTCTCTGGCAACAATATCTCCGCAGGCGGTAATGTTATCGCTACATTTGATACAGGGTCTGTCAATGGTCAGCTTACCGTTACATTCGCAGATAACGGTACCACACCAACAACAGCACTGGTGAATGAAGTTCTTCAAGCTGTTCGTTATTCAAACAGCAGCGATACCCCATCCGCCAGCATTCAGCTTAACTGGACCTTCAGTGACGGCAACAGCGGCGACGCTCAGGGCACAGGCGACAACCCTGGCACGGTCACTGGTTCAACAACTGTTTCGGTTACCAATGTGAATGATGCACCAACACTAACGGCGACGGGCGGTAACCCAACCTTCGTTGAAGGTGGTGCGGCGCAAGATCTGTTTAACACTGTATCTGCATCTACCATTGAAAGTGCTGATAGCTTCTCATCCATGACCCTAACGGTCACCAATGTTTCTAATGGCGCGAATGAGATATTGCGCATTGACGGCTCAGATGTGACTCTCACCAACGGTACGATGGTGACTACAGCCACGAATGGTCTTGATGTTTCTGTATCGGTCACAGGTTCAACGGCAACAGTGAGCTTCTCTGGTGAAACCCTTACATCCGCACAGTTCCAGACATTGGTGGATGGGCTCACTTACAGCAACACCAGCGACAACCCAGATCCAACCGGCAATCGCGTAGTTACAATTACAGATATTTCAGATAATGGCGGTACAGCAAATGGTGGTGATAATAATTCAACACCTAATCTAATCTCCACTGTATCACTAACAGCGGTGAATGACGCACCAATCATCTCCGGTGTAGATGGCGAAAGCTCTACTATTGTGTCTGGGAACGGAGCAACTAACATCACTCTCTTGGATGATGCTTCTGTAACAGATCACGATTCAACAGATTTTGGCGGCGGTTCCCTTACTATTTCTCAAAATACTGGCACCACAAATGGCAATTGGTCTGTTGATGGTACAACAGTGACATCCGGCGGGGATGCAATAATCTCAGCAGGTGAAGACATTCAGGTAGATGGCGTCACTATTGCTACAGTTGATGCTACAGATGATGGTCAGGGCGGTAATACTCTAGTCCTTAATTTCGTTAATACTGCCGGAGATCCAATTACTTACTCCACCTTGCTTCAGAACCTCTTATACGAAGGTCCATCGGGTGTCGATAGCCGTACTTTTACGCTTACATTCAATGATAATGGAGGTACAGCAAACGGTGGCGATGAGGATTCCACCGCCAACTTCACCATCGTTGTAAGCCCCAATCCACCAGTAATTACTAATCTGAATGGTGACAGCTTCACCTTTACAGAAGGCGATAGCGCATCAAACCTTGATATAAGCAGTAATCTAACTGTTACTGATGCAGATTCCGCCAATTTTAATGGCGGTGATCTCACTATTTCAGTTACTGCAAATCAAGAAGCCGAAGATCGCTTGGTTATTGATACCAGCGGCAATATTAGCCTGTCTGCAGGACAAACAGCGGGTTCAACGGTATCCGTGGGCGGAACAGCTATCGGTACAATTGACTCTGGCGCGACTGGCGGCTCCAATGAAGACTTGATTGTCAGCCTGAATTCAAACGCAACACCAGCACTGGTGCAGGAATTACTCAGAACTATTCAATATAATAACGTTGAAGCTAACACCCCAACGGATAGCAACAGAACTGTTTCAATCACGCTTTCTGACGGAACAGGCGCTACATCAAACGCTGCCGAAGTGACGGTGAATGTCAATCCTGTAAATACTATTCCGGTTCTTGATACTGCGCTACCTACTGACCTTACTTTCACGGAAGATACTTCAGGTAATGTAGATCTTAGCTCATCTACTATTGGTGATCTGGACAGCACTTCCATTACCGTGACCATTACAGCAAGCGAAGGTACATTTGGAACACCTGCTGACGGTGGCTCCAGCGTTGTAGAAACACTGGTAAACCCAACAACTATCACATTAGTAGGTTCGCCAGCAGATATCAGCACATATCTGGATACTGCAAGTGCCATCACTTGGACACCAACCGCCAATGACACTGGCAATGATACAAGTACTTTCACTATTACAGCTAATGATGGGGATGGTTCCGATAATGTAACGCTTGGTACAGTAAATGCTGATATAACAGCTGTAGATGATACCCCAACAGCAACAGGCGTTCCATCTGATATAATCGTGACAGAAGATACAGCATCCAATGTTGACCTTTCTGGGGTAGATTTTAGTGCCGTAGATAATCCGAGTAATGTGACAATAAGATTGACAGCCAGCGATGGCACCCTTGCGGCCACATCAAGTGGGGGGGTAACCATATCTGGTTCTGGAACATCAGTTATTTCCCTTCAAGGTACCCTGACAAACATTGAAGCATATCTGGATACAGCCAGTAATGTAACCTACACAAGCACACTTGATAGCAACGGTGATGATGCCGCCATCCTCACTATCGCTGTGGATGAAAATGATACTATCGGGTTTGTAAACGTTAGCACATCAGGCATCGATATTACGGCTACCAACGACAACCCAGCAGTCACTGGTTTGCCGGCAGATATAGAGTTCACTGAAGACACCGCCAACGCTCTCGATTTATCTTCTCTTAGCTTTACAGATGTCGATAGCAACAGCATTACAGTAACACTTACAGCAAATGAAGGTACCTTCAGTGCTCCTTCAAGCGGTACCAGCGTGGGTGCTGGAGTTACTGCTACACTGGTGAATAACACCACCATCACACTTACTGGCTCACCAGCAGATATCAGCACATATCTGGATACAACAACGGTAATTAACTGGACACCTGCACCGAATGATAATGGCGACAATGCTAGCACCTTTACCATTACCGCAAATGATACGAACGGTTCAGGCGATGTTGAACTGGGCACCATTAATGCTGATATCACCTCTATAAATGATATAGCTGTTATCCGCGGTGACGTTACTGGAACAATAGCAGAAAATGAGCCCGGCACGTTAACAGGTAACCTCACTTCGATTGATTTGGACAACCGAAATGACAGCTTCCGTGCTGATATCGTAAATGGCACATACGGGCAGCTTATTATTAGCGCAGACGGCAGCTGGGGTTATGAAGTTAATTCAACAGTAGACGCGGTAAATCAACTTAATGTCGGTGATACACTCACTGATACTCTTCAGGTTCGTTCTGAAGATGGTACACCACAGGCTATCGTTATCACGATCACTGGCTCAGATGATGCCCCTGTTTTATCTGGTGATATATTCGGCGAAGTTATCGAAGACGGCACTCCAATCAGTGGCACTATTTCCCTGACAGATGTAGACGATACGGACCCAACATTCCCTGATGTAGCACCAACACTCGGTGCCAACGGTTTTGGCGTCTTTACACTTACATCAGGCACATGGACATACACACCCACACCAGAAGGGCTTGACCTGAGCGATGGGGAAACGGCTACAGATAATATTAGCTTCACAGCCTCTGATGGTTCAACACATGTAGTAACCGTAACAATCATTGGCGTCGGCACAAATTCTGGAAACGTTTCAACACCAGAAGACGATAATATCCGCCTGTCTGATGCTGACAACGAGATTACGCTCCTAGGCGGTGAGGATACCGTTGATGCAGGCGCCGGGGATGACACCGTTACAGCGAGCACCGAAGACGATGATCCACTGTTTATTGATGGCGGCCTTGGCGATGACATGATTACCTCTGGTAACGGCAATGATACAATCTTTGGCGGCGGTGATGCAGATGTGGTGAACACTGCTGGCGGTAATGACCTGGTGTTCGCAGGTATTGGCGATATGGGTGATGATAGCGTTAGTGGTTCAGCCGGGGATGATACACTTGGTGGTGGTGCCGGAAATGATATCATTATGGGTGGTAACGATAATGATCTTATCTGGGGTCGTCAGGGCAACGATACCCTCTTTGGCGGCACCGGAAATGATATAATCCATAACGGCCAGGGTAATGATCTCGTTGAAGGCGGTGCAGGCAATGACATGCTTTGGGGTAGCGCCGGGGATGACACCCTTTCAGGCGGTGCAGGTGCGGACGCCTTTGTGTTTGGCGCAGAAATTGGCGATGACGTCATCACTGATTTTGATACCACTGAAGATACTATCGAACTCTTTGATCCCGCACATGATTTTGCAGATTTTGCAGCCTTTATCGGTGCCGCAACACAAGACGGTACCTCAGTGCGTATCGCGCTTGCCGATGACCAGAGCATCCTGCTTGAAAATGTCTCACTCAGTGACCTAACCGAGAGTAATGTCATATTATTCTAGGTTAGATAAGGCTTGAAAAATAAATACCCTCGGCATCAGCTAAGGGTATTTATTTGCACCGAATGTATTCTCAATCGCCAAACAAAATAAGCGCTTGAATTTCTGCTTTTCTACGCAGGAAATCTTCCACATCTTCAAGGGCACATTTTTGGGCACCCCCCATCATTTTCTGCACCCTATCAGCAACAAAAGTGAAACCTATGTGAACAGAAGTGTGAACTTTCTCGTGCCACCGCGCGGCATCCACATCCCCTGCCCGGCTTTTTAAAATACCGAAAATCTGTTCTGCCCCGGCGCTGAAGCGCCCTTCATACAGTGGCCTGTATTCCCGGTTTTGGTATTCACTCAGGTCTTTAGCGAACAGCGCATAATGCCGCCAGCCTTCATCTTGTTCGATGCGTTCTGAAAGCGGCCGCCCCAGCATGATAAGCAGTTCCACATTTGAAAGCGCTTCTGCATCCACTGCGCGCAGCTTTTCTTGCCGCTCCGCATCCAGCACAGCCATACGTTTTTCAAGAATTGCGGAAAGGATCGCTTCCTTGGAACCAAAATGATAATGAATAGCGCCTGAGTTTTTCTGCCCGGCTTCTTTGTTTACTTGCCTGAGCGAAAGCGTGCGCACACCACCTTCCGCAAGCAACCGTTCCGCCGCTTCGATAAGTGCGGTGCGTGTTGCGCTTGCACGTTTCCTTGGTGCGGTTTCCCGCTGCACTCCCACTGGCACTGTTTTCGTTGTCAATGTCCCACTTCCTTCCGGCCCCCATTTGCTTCTAACAAACAGGAGCCGAAGGTCAAGCCGAAGCTATAACCATCAAGCGCAAGAGAGATACGGGGGAGATAATATTAGTGCGCGCCCATCTCGGCCATCGCCGCCTTCAGAGCCGCTTGGTCCATACTGCTGAAATCAAACGCAAGCATGCGCTCCACCCGGCGTTCAATCTCGCGGATGGTCGCGCGGAAAGCCTCCGCTTTCTCAGCGTCAGTTCCTTCAATTTTCGATGGGTCTTCAAGCCCCCAGTGGAGCTTCAGCGTTTTCCCCATCCATACAGGGCAACTTTCGCCCGCCGCGCTATCACACACGGTTACCACCACATCAGGGGTGAAATCTTCCATATCATCCCAGCTTTTGCTTAAAAGCCCGTGTGTGGGCACACCATGCTCTGCCAGATAATGTTTGGTAAGCGGGTGCACTTCACCCACCGGCTGGCTGCCTGCACTACGGGCTTCAATCTTGCCGCCGCCCATATGGTTCGTCAGCGCTTCTGAAAGCACACTGCGGCAGCGGTTATGGGTACAGATATAAAGAATTTTCATAAGGTCTATGTCTCTAAATAATCACCAAATACACATGTGGTAACTTTGGTGCCTAAGCACCAAAGCGGAAGCTTTGTTCCCCGGCGGAGAACCGTTTTGCGCATGTTTTCACGCCTTCCCCAAACGGGCAACTACCCGGCGGGCGGCTGTTGAACGAGACCACAAGCGTGGTACCTTCTGGCACAGTAATGGCGCATTCACCGCCTGCGATCTGGCGGCTCGCAATCACTTGGTTAGATCGGTGGCCCCGACCGCGTTTTTTAAAGGCTTTTACCTTACCGTTTGATTTCGCGAGCGAGCATGTCGCCGCCCATTTTTTCTCGCCAGAGAATTTAAGCGTAACAGATTTAAGAGGTTCCGCCGCCTGAACAGGTGCAGAAAGGGCAGCTGCCACAGCAAACGCCGTAATGATACCCCGTGAGAGAAGATATTTCATAGCTGTATCCTTAATTTATCGATATATCGAGATTAATGGATATATAGAAGAGAGTCCAGATAAGAATCATGTTTACGACGATAATATTTTTAACACGGGAAACCTGAACATTTTTGCACACACCTTTATCGCCATACGCCTAATTTCCGCGTAACAACCAAACGCAGAAAACAAATAAACCATTGAAGTAAATGGGCTATCGAAAAGATTTGAATTTCTGGCTTTATCAACTATCTGTTTCGTCAGACCATAATCAGGAATCCATATGCCCCACATAGACATGGTGCCGCTTGAAAGCGTGGCAGAGGAAGCACTTTTAACGCTGATGAATGAGCCGCAGGTGCGAGCCTTTATGCCGCTACTTCCCGTGCCTTTCACCGCTGAACAGTGCCGTGCGTTTGTCGCCGCTAAACAAACCCTGTGGGCAGAGAACGGCTATGGCCCTTTTGCTTTTATCATCGGTGGTGCCTTCGCGGGATGGGGTGGTTTGCAGGATGAAGATGGGGACGCAGATTTCGCCCTTGTGCTCTCGCCCAAATTCTGGGGCTGGGGGCGGCGGATTTTTATGCGCGTGGCAGATCATGCCTTCAGTGAATGGAAGATACCTTCCATCACCATCCTGTTTCCGCCAAACCGCACCAACAGCGGTGCTTTGAGGCGTGTTGGTTTCATAGCTGATGGTGAGAGCACAATAGGCGGCGAAACCTTCCTTAAATTCCGCCTGACCCGCGAGGCATGGCTTGAGCGCACCAAAATCCGCGCATAAAGCTGAAGACATGCCCCTCAAAAATAAGGGCACAGCCCCTTTGCTGCGCCCTCACGTTAAGCTAAAAGCTTAACTGCGCTCAGGGTAGTGGCCTTCTGTACAAATAATATAATTCAACCCCAGTGAGGGCTGCATATTTTCGTGCGCTCTGCCACCGCCAGTTACATCAGATTGCATCGTGCTGGCTGTATTCAGGAAAGTTGCAGGAGGCCCATCCGTGCCCGCCACCCCTGATGTTGTAGAAAAATTCAGCTGGTGTGCATGGGCTGGCAGTTCTTCAACTGACAAGGTGACAGCTTCAACACCGCGTTGCCCCCCTAACTGGCTCTGGCTTAGTCCCGGCCCAGTACCTGTTCCAATGGCTACACGCCCCCTCATATCAGGGAGAGCAAATGTTCTGAAGCCATCACCGCCATATGTTGCGCCGATTACGGAAAAGAGCATTTGATTGTCCTCAGCTCTCAAAACCTGCCCATCACAGAAGGCCCAATTTTTCGGGGCGAAATTACCCGCCCATAATCTTACTTCACCAATAGTTCCATCATTTAAAGACATAAAAAATTCCCCAATAATTGTATAATACAATAATTAACTGTACCTAATTGGGAAATTTACACAACGGCTGATATAGTTTTTCACGCTAAAAACCAAAGGCTAAGGCATAAAAATCAGCTACTATATGGAAGGTGTAAGTTTTAAAAGATAAATGGTGCTGCCGAGAAGATTTGAACTTCCGGCCTCTCCCTTACCAAGGGAGTGCTCTACCCCTGAGCTACGGCAGCACTTTATAAGGCAGGTTGCACGTGTTGTGCAGGGCGGTCTATTGCCATATGTATAGCGTGCGTGCAAGCAAAAACATACGCAGGTTTGCAAATTCTCCTTGCCCGTCTATGGCAATTTTTCCTATGAGCAAGAGAGGAAAACATAGGGACAATACCTCCATGGCGGATGAGACAGATAAAAAGGCGGAAAAGGCAGCGATGAAAGCCAAGGACCGTCCTTCGGAAAAGCTGAAATCAAATGATAAGCAGGCCCGGCTTGCCGAAGCCCTGCGTGCCAACCTAAGGCGCCGCAAAAGCCAATCCCGTGAACGTAAAGACGACTAAGGATTGTTGACCTTTTGGTCAGCCACAGCCGTTGATATACCTAAGTTTCAAGCATTTCACAGGCGTGTGAATTCTTCCTTGTGCATGCCTGATTTCTGGCCTACTACTTGAAGCCATATTTGGTAAATTTATAAAAATTCGGGAGAGCAACCATGGCTATTATGTCTGATAAATGGATCAGGGAAATGTCGCAAAACCACGGCATGATTGAACCGTTTGTGGATGGCCAGGTGCGGGATGATAATATCTCATACGGGTTGTCATCATACGGATATGATGCACGGGTAGCGCCTGAATTTAAGATTTTCACCAATGTGGATAGCGCTGTGGTGGACCCAAAGAATTTCTCTGACAAAAGCTTTGTGGACCGCGACACAGATGTATGTGTGATTCCGCCAAACAGCTTTGCGCTTGCGCGCACCGTGGAATATTTCCGCATCCCGAAAGATGTGCTGGTTATCTGCCTTGGGAAATCCACATACGCGCGCTGCGGTATTATCGTGAATGTAACGCCGCTTGAGCCGGGCTGGGAAGGTCATGTAACGCTTGAGTTTTCAAATACCACACCACTGCCCGCAAAAATTTATGCCAACGAAGGTGCGTGTCAGTTCCTGTTCCTTCAAGGTAATGAGCCGTGTGAAGTGGCTTACAGCGACCGCTCAGGCAAATATCAGGGCCAACGGGGCGTAACACTGCCGAAACTATAGGCTGCCCTTTCTTCCGAGAATAAAAAAACTGGCCCGACATGCGGGGGGAACCGTGCCGGGCCAGCCGCGAGGTTGGCATAGAGCGTATGCAGGTTATAGGGGTTCCTGCATTAGAAGCTGTACGCCAATCCGATACCTGCCATCAGGTTATGTCGTTTACTTACAATCGGGCTATCAGCTGCCTGCGCGGGCAAACGCTCTGCTGTTGCATTCAGAAGCACAGACCATCCACCACTGATGGGATATGTGGCAGAGGCATCAAGGAACGGATACCAACCGCTTTCCACTTCATAGAGTGCAAAACCCGCAGCGCTATCCACCGCTTTCACACCGTAGAGGAATGTACCAAGTTCTGATGACCTGTGGCTCGCGCCTGCGTCCATGTTCAGGAATAGCGGCCCAACCGCCCCCTGCCACGTGCCGCCAAAAGTAAACTCTTCCCCTTCATGGGCGTTTGTTACATCCTTGAGAAACTGTCCGTATAAGGAGAATCCACCATGGGTGTAAGAAGCATGAGCACCCACTTCAAAGGCGAAGTCACGGTCAAAATCATTCAGGCGGTCATCGTTTGCGAAATCAATCTCTGAAATACGAAGCGAACCAACAGCTGATAAACTGAAAGGCCCTGTATCAAACGGGTGCAGGTAAAGGTTTGTCGTTTCAAATGTCAGATAATCATTCTGGTAAAAGATAAACGGCATCGGCAGAATTTGTGGCTTACCGATAAGAGCAGATTGCCCACCACCTGTGAACACTCCCACGGTGAGTGTGCTGGATGATGGCTGTTCCTGCTCACTTTCCTGCGCGTTCACAGCAGCAGGCAGTATAGCCACAAGCATCAATGCTCCAAGTCCTCGTGTCGTAACTCGCATTTTTATTCTCCTGAAACTCAAAAACCTTGGAACTTGAGCTACTGGAGATTTAGGTATCAGGCGACCTGACCGAACGAACAGGACACCGATCCGTACGATCAGGACATGGTTTTACGGTCTTTTCGGTACTGAGCGGGGGATGTTTCCGTATGCTTTTTAAAAGCAGCACTGAAAGTGGAACGGCTGTTAAAGCCCACTGCATAAGCAATATCGATAGTCGCCTGATCTGTAGACGTTAATATCTCACATGCTTCGCTAATACGGCAGCCATTGATATAATCATAAAAATTCAGGCCGATTTCATCCCTCAAGGTTTCAGAGATATGGTGGGTGGAAACCCCGATGGCATCGCTTAATTTCCTGAGTGTCAGATCAGCATCTCGGTAAAGATGGTCCTCATCCACCGCATGGCGGATTTTCCTGGCAATACGTTCGCGCCTGTCATCTGATACCTGTTTTTTTGAAGGCTTCGCTTCTTCTGTCTGTTCCTGTTTTTCTTCGCCAAGCTTCATACCCGCAAAAACACGGTCCTGCCGAATACCGTATATACTGAAAGCCATCAGCCAAGCCGCCGTGACGAAATGCAGAGCCCCCATCATGGCATCTTGCAGATGCAAGAAATCAGAAACACCTAACAACCACATGAGGATGAGTAACAGGATATAGTTCCTAAGCCAAATAAGCCTGCGGTTCTCAAGGTTTGAGAAATAGGATTTCACGCGCTTGTCGTGCCTTAGGATTCTGCGTACAGAAAGCCCAATATAAACCGCGCCCTGTAGCATCATAAGAAGGTGGTGAATTTTACTGAGCTTCAGAACAAGTGGGTCACCCATCTCTGGCAGGCTCGCATATGTGCTTACCTGCAAAAGCTTCATCTCAGGCGAAGAGAACTGTATCGGCAATTCAAGAAGCAATATACCACCCGCGAAAATCCAGTGCCAACGAGACACTTCCTTCAAGCTCCAACGCCTGCGGGCACTAATTGCCACCACATAAAAATATAGGCTGGGTATAAGAAGCGGCGACCAAACAGTCGGCCAACCAATAATCATGGGGTAACGTGCAAAAACCCCTGACCGTTCCAAAAATTCTGTAAAGAACCATGCGCCTAAAAGGATAAAGACACAGCCCAGCATCTGATAATGTATGCGTGTTTCTGACCGCTCAGAAAAAAGATACAGCACCATAAAGAGGCTGTGAAATCCAAGGGCAGCAGAAAGATATGGTACAAAATTTATGTCTGTCATAGGGCCACTGTTTTCAGGATTTTGTATCTGATAGTGATGGTTAGCAGCTAATTGCTGATTAAGGCAACAATCTGTTCTTTGGAATGGTTTCACATCCTCCGGCAAACTTTCGTCAATAAATTCTCACAAACGACTTTACATTGCCCACTTGCTGCCGCTATTGCGGGGGAATGTAGCTGCAATAAAAATCGCAGATTAAGGGTAAGATTTATGGAAAAACTGGTTATCAGAGGCGGAAAAAAGCTTGAAGGCACTATTCCTATCAGCGGCGCGAAAAATGCAGCACTGCCGCTTATGTGTACCCCGCTTTTAACCGATGAACCAGTTACGCTTACCAACCTTCCGCGTCTTGCCGATATCAGTACGCTATCTGACTTGTTGAACCATCTGGGTGTCACCATCACTATTGAAGGCGGCAAGGGCGGTAAAATCCGCGGTCGTAGCCTCACTTTTTCCGCAGGCAATATCGCGGATACGGTTGCCCCCTATGATATGGTGCGGAAGATGCGCGCCTCTATTCTTGTGCTTGGCCCTCTGGTAGCCCGCGCAGGTGAAGCAATTGTTTCGCTGCCCGGTGGCTGTGCTATTGGTAACCGCCCTATTGATCTGCACCTCAAAGCTCTTGAAGCCATTGGTGCGAAGATTGAACTTGAGAACGGATATGTTCGTGCAAGTGCACCAGAAGGCCTAAAAGGCGGTACAGTACGCTTCCCCTTTGTTTCTGTAGGAGCCACAGAAAACATCCTTATGGCAGCAGCTCTCGCCAAAGGCACAACCATCATTGAAAATGCTGCTCGCGAACCTGAAATCGCTGATCTCGCCAAATGCCTGAATGCAATGGGCGCGAAAATCACAGGCGCAGGCCACGAAACCATTACCGTGGAAGGTGTGGAAAAACTCCACGGCTGTACCCACGATGTAATCCCTGACCGGGTGGAAGCTGGGTCTTATGCGGTCGCTGCCCTTATGACCCGCGGTAATATTCTTCTTGAAGGCGCGAAGGCTGAGCATATGCAAGCGGCCCTTGATGTGCTCACAGAAGCTGGTGCCATTGTCACGGAAGAAGAAAACGGTGTTCGGGTTAAATCAAATGGTCATTTGGGTGGTTTCAATATTGTAACCCAACCCTTCCCTGGTTTCCCAACCGATATGCAAGCCCAGTTTATGGCACTAGCTGCCGTATCTGACGGCGCAAGCGTGATTAATGAAGCCATTTTTGAAAACCGCTATATGCACGTGCCTGAACTAAGCCGCTTAGGCGCAGATATCACTGTGTCTGGCTCAAGCGCCACCGTGCGCGGTGTTGATAAGCTGGTGGGTGCACCCGTTATGGCAACAGACCTCAGAGCCAGCATGAGCCTTGCGCTTGCTGGATTGGTAGCTGAAGGCGAGACTCATGTGAATCGCCTATACCATCTGGACCGGGGCTATGAACGCCTTGAGGAAAAACTCCGCCAGGTAGGCGCGGATATTGAGCGCGTTCCAACCTAAACGCGCTCAAAACACAGAAAATTTAGTGGAATCCGACAATTCTTTTTGAACCTTCGCGCCTTCATCACTACATTGCACCTGTTGGCTGAATTGATTGGACCATTTGTATGTCAAAACCACAAAGCGACATTTTGAAACTTGTTGCACAAACCCCTGACGACCTAACTGTCATTTCTGCGCTTTTGCAGGATATGGTAATCAGGGTTGGCGATATTGCCTGGTTGCCTGAAGAAAAGCGCTTCGCAGCCGTTGGCAACCGCTACCGCTGGGAAAAGAAGCGCCTGTTCCGCAAACCAAAAGGTGAGCGTATCAGAACCGGCTTCCACTTCTCTGGTGTAAACGATGCTCAACTGAGCGGGATTGATCTATCTGAAAAGGAAAGCTTTCTTGAGCTTCTAAGCGTTGAAGCAGTAGAAAGCGACGCTGGCTTTTTTGTGATTTTGAATTTTGCGGGTGGTCCGGCAATTAAACTTGCTGTCGAAGCGATTGATGCAGTGGCATCTGATTTATCAGAAGGCTGGGAAGCAATCGCTCGCCCAACACATTCACTGTAACAACACATAGCTACGATCGTTTAAAGTTATATCCAAACAGAACTGGATCCCCCAATGGAACTAAGCCAAAAATTGGTTCTTGCCCTGCCGAAGGGCCGAATTCTGGAAGAAGTAATGCCGCTAGTGCACGCAGCAGGCATTATCCCTGAAGATGATTTCACAAACCCGAAATCTCGCAAACTGGAATTTGAAACCAACCTCAAACATCTAAACATCATCCGTGTTAGAGCATTTGATGCGGCAACATTTGTTGCCTTTGGCGCGGCCCATTTTGGCGTGGTTGGAAATGATGTTCTTCAGGAATTCGGATATAGTGATCTTTATTCCCCGCTTGATCTGGATATCGGCCACTGCCGCCTGTCGCTTGCCATGCCGGAAGATGATTGCGAGGAAGACCCGCGTGAGTGGTCCCACATTCGTGTGGCAACCAAATATCCGAACCTCACCCGGGAATATTATGCGAACCGCGGCGTGCAGGCAGAATGCATTAAGCTCAACGGCGCGATGGAACTTGCCCCAAAGCTTGGGCTTTCCCGCCGTATCGTAGACCTTGTTTCCACAGGTGGTACGCTGCGCGCGAACCAACTGAAGGAAGTTGAAGTCTTGACCCATATTACCTCGCGGCTGGTGGTGAACCGGCCGGCGTTTAAAACGCGCCCAAAGGAGGTAAATTACTGGATTGATAGATTTAGAGAGGCTCTCGACAATGGTTCTGCGGCTTAATACAAAAAATTCTGATTTCGAAAGCGCGTTCGAAGCCCTTCTGGGCATGAAGCGCGAAAGCTCTTCTGATGTAAGTGATACCGTACGCGGTATTATCAAAGATGTGCAGGAACGCGGTGATGAAGCACTCATAGAGCTAACAACAAAGTTTGACCGGTTTGATGCAGCCTCTAAAGGTCTGCGTATCACAGAAGCAGAAATTGAAGCAGCCTGCACACAGGTAGACGCAGAGACAATGCGTGCTCTCGAAGTAGCGGCTGACCGGATAAAATCTTTTCACGTGAAACAGTTACCGGAAAATCTCGATTATATCGACGAGGTAGGTGTAAGGCTGGGCCAACACTGGAAAGCTGTGGAAGCAGCAGGCCTTTATGTGCCAGGCGGGCTTGCTAGTTATCCGTCTTCTGTGTTGATGAACGCAATCCCTGCGAAGGTTGCGGGCGTTGACCGCCTTGTGATGGTGGTACCAACCCCTGATGATGAATTAAGCCCCCTTGTGCTGGCAGCAGCCAAGCTGGCAGGTGTGACTGAGATTTACCGTATCGGCGGCGCACAAGCGGTCGCGGCACTGGCATACGGTACCGACACCATCAAACCGGTGGATAAAATTGTTGGCCCGGGTAACGCTTTTGTTGCAGAAGCCAAGCGCCAAGTATTCGGTAAAGTGGGGATCGACAGCATCGCAGGCCCAAGTGAAATTCTTGTGGTGGCTGATGATAAAAACGACCCACGCTGGATTGCAGCTGATCTTCTGTCACAAGCAGAGCATGATACCGCGGCCCAGAGCATCCTGATCACAGACAGTGAAAAATATGCTGAAATGGTAATTGGCGCTGTTGAAGATCACCTGGCGTCGCTTGACCGCCGAGATATCGCGCTTGAAAGCTGGACCAATTACGGCGCAGTTATTGTGGTTGATGATCTTGAAACCAGCATCCCACTGATTGACCGCTTGGCAGCGGAACACCTTGAACTGGCTGTGGACAACCCTTCTGAAATGCAGGAAAAAATCCGCAACGCTGGTGCGATCTTCCTTGGGAGACACACACCGGAGGCTATTGGTGATTATGTGGCAGGGCCAAACCACGTGCTGCCAACCGCGCGCACAGCAAGATTTTCTGGCGGTCTGAGCGTTTACGATTTCATGAAACGCACTACTTTTGTTGGTTGCACTGAAGAAAGCCTTCGCGCAATCGGTCCTTCTGCTGTTAGGTTAGCGGAAGAAGAAGGCTTGGGAGCGCATGCGCTCTCTGTGGCCATCAGGCTTGAGGAAACAAAGTAACGAGGCCTATGAGCAAGAAACTCGTAGATGTAACGCTGGATGAAAGCACCATTGTGCGCTGGAGTGCCGATATTGAGCACGAGCGCCGCATCGCCATCTATGATCTTCTTGAAGAAAACAGCTTTGATCTGGTTCAAACATCGGATCAAAGCTACGCAGGCCCCTATAAACTGCATTTGGGTATTATCGAAGGCAGGCTCGCTTTTGATGTGCAGGCAGAAGATCAAAGCCCATTGATGTCGTTCCGCTTGGCAGTTACACCATTCCGCCGGATTATCCGCGAATATTTCGCAATCTGTGACAGCTATTATGAAGCGATTAAATCTGCAAGCCCATCACAGATTGAAGCCATTGATATGGGCCGTCGCGGTCTCCATAACGAAGGTAGCGAACTACTGAAAGAACGGCTCGACGGCAAGATCGAGATTGATCACCAAACCGCAAGGCGGCTGTTTACCCTTGTATGTGTACTCCACTTAAAAGACGGACGAGGACCACGCTAATGACCAAGCTTAAAAGCATCCTCTTTGTCTGTAATCAGAATGCGGTAAGAAGCCCAATGGCCAGCGCCCTTGCTTCCAAGCACAGCAAACGCCGTGTGTTTGTAGAATCAAGTGGCTTAATCGCTGGCGCCCTTGATCCCTTCTCTGTTTCTGCAATGGCCGAAATCGGCATTGATATCGCGGACCATAACCCAAAAACACTTGCTGATGTGGATATCACCCTTTTTGATCTGGTGATTACACTTACAGAAGAAAGCCGGGATATGATCACCAACAAATACCCGGACGTGGCCCTGGAATTTTGGGCAACACCTGACCCATCAGACGCAGAAGGCAACCGTGATCAAGTGATGGATAGTTACCGTCTGGTGCGGGATCACCTTGAAACGCGAATCGCTGATCGCCTTCAATTCGAAGGCGCATAAGCAACTTTTGCGCTATTTCTCATCACTCCAATGATGCAAAAAAACCGCTGTTCGCAGATATTTAACCAATTTATTCTATATTTTTCATAGGAAATTGCAGCAAAGCTGTTGCAATTAAGCTTTAACGAGGCCATGAATATGGCCGAATTTGAAAGGGCCAAAGCCACAACAAGGAGCCATAATGGCAAAAGAAGAAGTACTCGAGATGCGCGGCACAGTTACAGAACTGCTGCCTAACGCAATGTTCCGTGTAAAGCTTGAGAATGACCACGAGATCCTCGGCCACACAGCTGGCAAGATGCGCAAAAACCGCATTCGTGTTCTAGCGGGCGATGACGTTCTCGTTGAAATGACACCTTACGACCTGACTAAAGGCCGTATCACATACCGCTTCAAATAAGCACTTCGGTGGCTGACGTGACCACCAAGCTTGTTGAACCGGGAGCTTCTCCAGTAGGTTTGATACTAGCGTCCGCATCTCCGCGGCGATTAGACCTGCTCGGCCAAATTGGCGTGACACCTTCCGCCATTATCCCCGCTGATATTAATGAAACCCCGTTTGACCGTGAGCTGCCGAAAGCCCACGCAGAACGGCTTGCGCATGAGAAAGCCGCCAAGGTTGCTGAAAGCAAAAGCGGTAACCTGATTTTGGCGGCTGACACAGTTGTTGCAGTAGGGAAACGCATCCTGCCCAAAGCAGAAGATGAAAGAACTGCGCGAGAGTGCCTTGCCTTGCTTTCAGGCAGACGGCACAAGGTAATCTCTGGTATTTCACTTATTTTGCCTTGCGGGAAACAGCTCACTAAATCCGTTTCCACTGTTGTTGCTTTCAAGCGCCTCTCTCACGAGGATACAGAGCGCTATATCACAAGCGGCGAATGGGACGGCAAAGCAGGCGGATATGCCATTCAGGGTCTGGGCGCTACATTTGTGCGCTTTATTTCAGGCTCATACAGCAATGTGGTAGGCTTGCCGCTCTTTGAAGTAGGCGGTTGGCTGAACGCACATATGGAAACACACCCATAATGAACAACGGTTTTACCATTATTGAACCCGGTATTGGCCAGTGGCGCAGTGCTGATATTGATGCTGACGAACTGCCAGTTGCACTGCGCTTTCATGAAAGCGTTGCTATCAGCCCCTTGGAGGCTGTGTTCGACGCTCGTGTAACCAATGTAGATCATGCTCTGGACATGGCATTCCTTGATTTAGGAAACGGCCTGATGGGTGCCCTTAATTTTCGCCGGGCAAGGCTTCTCGTGAAAGGGCAAGTAGGCGGCATTGGTGACTGCGTTCAGGAAGGCCAAGCCCTAAGGGTGCAGGTGATAGCTGAACCTTCTTCCATTGAAGACGGCAAAGCGCTGAGTGTGAGCGTACGTCCACGGATCACAGGCCGCTATCTGGTGGTGGAAACAGGTGGTGCGCGCCTCAATTTCTCAAAGGACCTGCCACCGCGTACGCTAAAGGCACTGAGGGAAGGCCTAAGCCCGTTTGCTGCGAATGCAGCTATCATCGTGCGCTCCCGTGCTGTGGATATTGATCCCAAAGCGGTAATAGCTGAGGCCAAACGTCTAACAGAGGCTTTAAGCAGCCTTGTTGGTGAACCTGGCCTTGTGTTCAGCTACTCTGAAGCGGAACGCGCCCTTCTTAGTGCTCCAGACAGCGATCTGCCTATTATGATTGAAGGCGGTAGTTTTGCGGCTGATGTGAAAAAGCTCGCAAAATCCCAGTGGCCTGACCTGCTACCGCGCATCAAAGGTTATGACGGCAAAAATGCCTTCGAAGAATTAGGCGTGAACGAATCGATCGAAGAATCGCTGGCTGACCGTATTGACCTGCCGTCTGGCGGTTGGATTTCCATCACACCAACACCTGCCATGACAGTGGTTGATGTGAATATGGGTAGTGCACTCAAGCATATGAATGCGGGAGAAGCTAAGCTTATAGTGAATATGGAAGCTACAATGGCCATCGCTCACCACCTGCAATTTCAGGACATTGGCGGCCTTATTGTGGTGGATTATATTGATATGTCTGGCAAAGGGCATGCGCGGGAGCTGATGCAGCTTATAGAACGCACCATGCGGGAAGACCGGGTACCTGTTCAGCACACAGGTATATCCACCTTCGGGCTTGTTGAGTTTACCCGCAAGCGCAGTGGCTTGTCTCTCCGTGACCGGATGCAGCGGCAGCGCACACCTGTAGCACGAGATATGGCAACAGCCCTGGATACACTCCAGAAAGCGCAAGCGGCTGGTCTTTCTGCTGAACCCGGAAAACTGGTGATTAAACTGCCACAAAATGCCATGAGCTGGTTAATTACAAACGATTCTCTTCTGGATGCTCTTGAAGCAAGCACTCAGCGCCAGCTTGATATCAGCCCCGGTGAAAAAACAGAGGTTTATATCCGTCATGACTGAAGCCAAAAAACAGGGCGCAAAATGCCCTCAATGCAACAAACCAACAGATCATAAATTCCGCCCTTTTTGCTCAAAACGCTGCGCAGACGTGGATTTAGGCAAGTGGTTCTCTGAAGGGTATGTGCTTCCGGGCGATACGGAAATCCCCGATGAGTTGGTTGAAGAATAGCGTCTCAGGCTTTTAAAGCAGCGCCTCAGAAAAATAATCGCAAAAAAAATGTAATAGGTGCTGGACAGGGGTCAAAATATTAGCTAAACACCCCCTCGCACCTCGGGGCACCCACCCGAGAATATTATGTGCCCGGGTAGCTCAGGGGTAGAGCAGCGGATTGAAAATCCGCGTGTCGGTGGTTCAAATCCGCCCCCGGGCACCATTTAAAAAAGCCAGTCTTCGGACTGGCTTTTTTGTTGGCTACAATTCTCTTTCAGAAGGCTTATCCTTCAAGCCCTTTTACCAGCACACACTCTCCCTGCGTCTCAACCTTTTGGAGCGGCAACAAACCAGCAACAACTGGATCCAGCTTTCTCAGGAAACCATCAACCTCCGCTGTAAAACAGCCCACTTTCCCCAGTTCCGCATTTAATGGCATATGCTTTAAGCTCACAGATATAAGCCCCGCATAACCACCATAGCTTAGTACCTTTTTGACGAATTTCTCGCTTTGTGCACAAGCCGTTACTGTATGAATAGAACACACTGCCAAGAACGGCGGAATTTGAGCTTTAAGGGCATAGAACGGAGACGCCTTTTTTAAATACTCCGGGTCAGTGCCAAAGTTTCTCTCATAAAATTCAGAATGATTGGGAGGTGTGAATTTCTCAACAATATCATAGCCGGTGATATCCAACGATACCGTTCCAAGAAGCGGCTTCAACAGTTTCGCTGCACCAGTGCTATATTGCGCAGATACAAGTGAGACCAGATGCGCCCCAGCGGAATGCCCCATCAAGATGACTTTTGCGGGATCACTACCCCACACATGCGCTTGTTTTTGAGCAAACAGCAAGGCCGCCGCAACATCACTCGCCTGTGTCACCGGATCAGCCTCCGGCAGGGTACGGTAATTGGTAGAGGCAAAGACAAACCCCTTTTCCACCCAATGGGCGATCTTGTTATCCACCTCGCCTGAATTGGCCTTATCCCCGCCTCTCCAGCCGCCGCCATGCACCATAAATATCATAGGGGCCCCATTGGCACCCTCAGGTATATAAACGTCCATGGTTTGTGCAGTATGCTGGCCATAGTCGATATCTGATAAGGTTTTCATTTCAGGCGAAGCCCCGTAAGCGCTACTAGCGATGAACAGCAACACTAAACACAAGGCTGATTTGAAGGAACAAAACATGATGTTTCTCTTTCTTCTAACATTAAACTATTTGAAACTTCAGGCAGAAAGCTGCCTTTGAAATGGACTTAAGAGAAACCTGAACGAAACAGCGCGCGAAACCTTGCCTGTACCGCAGGGTGCACCTCCCACATTGACAACAGGCATGATAAAAGTGTGTAGTTCCCGCTATTCGGGATGGCTTCGTATTATATGCGCTATCTGCGGCTGGTACATTTCCGAAAGGATCGATCATTCAGTGTTCCAGTATCCATTACTCAACAAAGAAGCACCCACTTCTGGACTGAGTGCCCACAGATACTGGCGACGGAATGGAAAATAGTCGTGTCCCGAGCATGAGTTTTTATGAGTATTTATGATGACCGTTAAAAATAACCACATTGGCGGGCAAGGAATTTCAGGATAATGCGCTGGCAACTGGAAAACTTTGAGTTCGATCAACAAAAAAATCTGCTCACAGGGCCGAACGGCCAAGAGCGCCTGGAGCCTAAAACAGCCGCTCTCCTTAGCTTCTTCATCGCGCACAACGGCAAAGACATCAGCAGGGATGATCTGATAGCATCCGTGTGGCACGGTCAGATCGTCTCTGATCACGCCATTAACCGCGCCGTTTTGAATTTGCGTAAAGCTCTTGGCGATACAGAGAAAGCCAAACGTTTCATCATCACTATTCCGAAGGTGGGATACCGCTTTGTATGCAAGGCCCAGGAAGTTCAAGCAACAGTGGTTGTAGCACCTTCGCGTGCCGCCAATAGATTCTCTGTTTTCCATCTCAGCATCGCCGCTGTGCTGGTGCTGATCATCGGGTTTGTTGTTTACCAGATAAGCCAACCCACGCCGCAATCAGAGAGTATTCAGGTATCCCCGCTTGTCAGGTTAGACGGTATTCAATTCGATGTTGAACAGTCTAATAACGGTGAAATGCTGGCCTATTCTCGCAGAGTAGATAACCAGCCCGCAGAAATTCATTTACTCAAAAAAGGCGAAGCGGCCCCTGAGATCATCAGCCAACAGGGTGGTGACGCATCACTATCTCACTGGGCACCGGATGATAATCGGTTGGTTTATAAATATACAGCACCCGGAACCTGCCAATTGCATATGGTGGAGTTTCAGGTTGCCATTCCTCAAGCACCAAAGCCCATCTATGAATGCACCTCAGGACCAAACCTGAAAGCGCTAGCCTTCAACCGCGATGGTACAAAACTATTTTTCACAGAACGCGCCCACCGCTATGCGCCATTTATTCTCTATGAACTTGATTTGGACAATGACAGCAAGCGCCGCCTACCTCAGCCTTTACCATCAGGCATTGGCAACTATCATATTGATACCAACCCGCACACCGGACACCTTCTGCTAGTTGCCAACCAAACGAGCGAACATTCCAGTATTTTTGAGGTCAATCTGGCGGACAGTACATATTCCAAACTACTGGATATGGATTATGAATTACTCGCAGCCATCTGGAACCATGACGGCACAGGCATTATACACTCTGGCCCGCATCCCTCTCATCACCTGATAGAAACATTATTCGGCGGCAGCTCGCGTATTCTCGTGCCTGGCTCACGCCGTATTGGCGGCATGAAACGCCTCAGTAATGGGCGGGATTATCTTTTCGGATCTTATCTTAGCAATCATAATATCACGGTGAATGGTAAAGACTTTCTCAGCCTCAATTCTTCCGACATGGATTATCTTCCAACCTACTCCCGGAGCGGTGAGCAACTGGCGTTTATTTCAAGGCGCACCGGGGATGACATGTTATGGATCAAAGACCTGAACTCAGAGAATCTGTCTTCTGTAGAACTGCCACACGTAAGCCATTCTTTCATAAGTATCGATTGGGCAAATGATGATGCCCACATCCTTATCAATAGCAGCAGAGGAATCATTATCGTTGATTTAGCAGCTGGCAAAACCATTAAAACGCTGGAGACGGCAAAGCCCGCCCGTGCAGCGACATGGGCAGATGCATCTTCTATTTTCCATAGCCAATACTCGGAAAACCGCTGGCACTTATACCGCCAGAATATATTTACGGGGCAGAGAGACAGCCTGAGTGCACAGTGGGCCTTTGCATTTTCAGAACAGGATCATACCTTATATATTGACCAGAATATGCAGGCATTCCTGAATGCAACAACAGCAATTAACACGGCAGAATGCAGCTCGCCCCTGCATAATAGTATCCTGACATACCGCCTCTCGGGGCAGAATTTATACTGCCTTGATAAAAACAACCAAACCCAACTGCGCCTTCTCAGCGATATGCAAACATCAACACTGCTGAACACCCATGTTGGGCCTATGCGGTATTATTCCATCTCCAACGGGAATATCGCCACATCTCGGTTTGTGCAAAAAACCAGTGATATTATGCGCACAACTATCACTGCAAATACTCACTGAAGAAAATAATCTCTTGCGCCCCAAAAAAGCCGGCCGACAGACTGGCTTTTTTATTGGCTATTCTTCATTCCCATAAGCTGGTATGCACTGCCTTTCATTTTATGGGGGACTTTATCAAATGCATCTAAAAACAGCTGTATTCATTTTCATTGCTGGCCTTGGTATTTCAGAAACCGGGAAAGCGAATGAATGTAAGGCTAACCTTGTGGAATACACACAGACCTCCAAAGCAATTCTTGCGGATAGTGACCAAGTCGCATCCATTGTCGAAAACATACATCTGGAAAAAAGAAGCTCAGTAGCTTTTTACTGTAAGGCAACCAAAAACCTGCCTACCGCAATGGAAATTTCATCTCGTGCACTAGATGGGCTCAAAAAACTAAATCAGGTTAAAGATAAGGTGCAGACCAACTGCCCTGCAAACATATCGGCAAAAGTAAACGCTGGCGTTCAACAACTTACCGAATTTCTTCAAGAAGAAAATAAAAGGCTTCAGCCTATAGCAAAACGGCATCAGGATTTGTGTAACTGATGTTTCGCCATAGCGATACACTAATAATGAAGAAACCTTCTTTCGTATCAGTGTCCAACCTAGAACAGTAATTAAAGAACACCCTTCAGACAGTGAAATGAACAAATACTGTTGAGGGACAGTCTACAAACTCAGAAATCAGCGATTGATATTCTTTCCCATTTATGTCTTTAGCAAAAGCCAACACGCTAACCTCATAATTAGGCATCACTCTTACCTCCGTACGCAAGGCAAAAATGCAATCTAAAGTTATATTATGGCTTTTCAAAAGCTCCGGCATCCGTTTTTTCCAGAGCTTAATACTTTTAGCAATTCTACCACAAAATGGTGGTTCCTCCGACAACCAATCAATACAAATCGCCTCGCCTTGATTGGCTCGTGCAAGCTTAGCCAAATCTCTCATCACAAAGCCATCGTCTATGTAATTATTATAACTTACAAAAGAATGGGTAAAATTATGGGAAAATGATTTAATGTTCTTAAGTTTCATGATTCATCCAATTCGAAGGTAAATATACTCAGGTATTCTCTTTCGCCCTATCTCCTAAAATATTTCGTCAAATCAAAATCATCAGGGATCAGCGAGGCCGAACGGTGTTACCGGCCTGCGGATATCGTCTGAGAGTAGTGAACGGCCAATAGGTGGTTCCGCGCGGGCAAGGCAGCCCGCTCGGTGACAAAGGCGGCAATTGATCCCGATAGGTGTTGGCTTCACGGCAGCTATATCCACACTTTTTGTATAGACCAAGTGAGAGGCATGCTGGGATGCACAGCAAAGAGCCACGGCCCGTTCCACCTGTGGTTTGCCGTAACCACCGCCACCCGCCGTAACTGTGCGTACGATCGAGAAGAACTTCTCCCCGTCAGGCAGCTCCACCCACTGGGTAAGGAGCTTACGGGGGCTTGAGAAAGCACCGTGGAGGCTCCACAGCGGGCACGAGCCACCATGCCGCGCAAACGGGAAACCGGCCCCGTCCAGCCGCTTCGAAACATTACCTGCAGCATCAACCCGAATGAAAAAGAAAGGCACCCCTTCCTGTCCTGGTTTCTGTAGTGTGGTAAGCCGATGCGCCACTTGCTCAAAACTAGCGCCAAACTGGCGGCCAAGCGCTTCGATATCATAATGCCGGTCTTTGGCAGCACGCACGAACTTGCTGTAAGGCATCATAATCGCGCCTGCAGCGTAATTAGCCAGCGCCCGGCGAGTGAGCTTCTCCCCCGTTTCAGTTTCAAAGCTGGTGCCCGCAAGGATTTCACCAATCACATCGTTCATCTCAAGATACACGACCTGTAGTGCAAGCTGGAAAGTAGCACTGGCGCCATCAAGCGATTCTTCAAGCACAATTTCCCGCCGGTGCATATCAAACCGGCGCGTAAAACCCATCATCACATCAGATGGCAATCGCCTGACCCGCAAGCGTTGGTCGTTGAAATATTTCTCAAAGCCCCCTGCCCGGCTCACATGCTGGGCCAGTTCCTCGGCCGGGCCATCAATTTCAGCGAAATAGTTTTTTCGCGCAGCTAAGAAACGCCGTGCTTCGCTCACAGGATCAGGCCCCGAGGAATCACCACCAGTTTGGTCCGCCAGCGCAAGCTGACCTTCCTGATAAGCGGTATAGAGCCGCATCACTGCCTCAGCTGTTGCAGGGAAAGTGCTGCCAAAATCCTGAATCTCAAGTGGCGAAAGATCAAGGTCCGCAAAGAGAGGGGCCTTAAAAGCTGAAGAAAGCTGGGCATGGAAATCATCCCCAGCACCGCGTGCCAGCGAAGCGATATCTATTCTGTAAATATCCGCAAGCTTTAGAAGCATGGAAGCTGTTACAGGCCGCTGGTTGTTTTCGATAAGCGCGATATAGGATGGAGAAACATCCAGATCTTCCGCCATCACAACCTGCGTTAAACCAAGGTCCCGTCTAAGGCGGCGAATCCTTGGCCCCATAAATGTGCTGCGTTCTGTGCTCATCGCCAGCTCCATCATTACATATGTATTCTTACAAATCTTACAACATTACAAAATATTTTGTAAGATTTTACAAGTTCACTTTTTACTGCGGGTCAAAAGGCAAAAAAACACATACCGTTTCTTTAAAGGCAGATCAGCCGCCCATTTTCAGCGGCAATTTGGATTTGTGTAGATTTGTGTAACGGAGAGAAACAATGCCTTACGACAATAATTCTGGAATTTCAGGCGGTAACAATACTATGAATTACCAAAGCGACATCAAAAACGTTCAGGACCTTATCAAAAGTTATGAAGGTACTTGGGATGGTATTGATGCCGAGGCCGTAGTCCGCATGCGCGCCCAGAATCGTTTCCATACAGGCCTTGACATTGCCCGTTACACCGCAAGCATCATGCGCCGCGATATGGCTGCTTATGATGCAGATCCAGCGAACTACACACAGTCCCTTGGTTGCTGGCACGGCTTTATCGGTCAGCAGAAGATGATCTCAATTAAAAAGCATTTCGGCAGTACAAAGGGCCGCTATCTATATTTATCTGGCTGGATGGTTGCTGCTCTGCGTTCCGAGTTTGGCCCACTGCCCGACCAAAGTATGCACGAAAAAACATCTGTGCCTGCACTGATTGAAGAACTGTACACATTCCTGAAACAAGCTGATGCCCGCGAGCTTGGCGGCCTTTTCCGTGATCTGGACGCAGCACGCGGCGCTGGCAATGCGGCGCTTGAGCAGGAAATTCAAGGCAAGATTGATAATTTCCAAACCCATGTTGTGCCAATTATCGCTGATATTGACGCGGGCTTTGGTAACGCAGAAGCAACATACCTTCTTGCAAAGAAAATGATCGAGGCAGGTGCTTGTGCGCTTCAAATCGAAAACCAGGTGTCTGACGAAAAGCAGTGTGGTCACCAGGACGGTAAAGTAACTGTTCCTCACGAAGATTTTCTCGCTAAAGTGCGGGCATGCCGCTATGCCTTCCTTGAAATGGGCGTGGATGACGGCATCGTTGTTACCCGCACTGACAGCCTCGGTGCTGGCCTTACAAAACAGATTGCGGTTTCCAAAGAGCCGGGCGATCTGGGTGACCAGTACAACAGCTTCCTTGACTGCGAAGAAGTGGCGGCAACCGATCTGAATTCAAATGATGTTGTAATTAACCGCGATGGTAAATTGATGCGCCCTAAACGCCTGCCGTCTAACCTGTTCCAGTTCAAGCCGGGCACTGGCGAAGACCGATGTGTTCTTGACTGTATCACATCGCTTCAAAATGGTGCTGACCTTCTGTGGATTGAAACCGAGAAACCACATGTTGAGCAAATCGCAGGCATGGTTGACCGTATCCGTGATGTAATTCCAAATGCAAAGCTGGTTTATAACAATTCACCATCCTTTAACTGGACCCTGAATTTCCGCCAGCAGGTGTTTGATGCATGGACAGAAGAAGGCAAGGATATGTCTGCCTATGACCGTGCGAACCTGATGAGTGTGGATTATGATGATACAGAACTGGCTGCAGCGGCTGACGAGAAGATCCGCACCTTCCAGCGAGACGGTTCAAAGCGGGCTGGTATCTTCCACCACCTGATCACGCTGCCAACATACCACACAGCTGCGCTGTCTACAGATAATCTTGCGAAGCGCTACTTCGGCGATGAAGCAATGCTTGGGTACGTGAAACAAGTTCAGCGCGAAGAAATTCGCCAAGGCATCGCTTGTGTAAAACACCAGAACATGGCTGGTTCAGATATTGGTGATGACCATAAAGAATATTTCGCTGGTGAAGCTGCTCTGAAGGCAGCTGGTGAAGACAACACCATGAACCAGTTCGGTTAATAAGCCCTGCAATACCCAAAACTGCCGCTTTCCCTAATTTGGGGGAAGCGGTTTTTTTATGAGATCTAAACCATAGTAAAATAAGCGGCGCAAAAACATCACACAACTTGTGAAAGCGCATGCTCCTTGCTCGAAACGATTTGTAAAAACAAACTCAAGCACCTACGTTCAGCACAAAGCAGAACAACTGCTTACTAATAAACATATGCGATGCGAGGAAAATTGAACTATGAAACGCTTCAAGCACATTGCTTGCAGCCTGATGCTTATTGCTGGTTTCAGTGCTCAGGCTCATTCTCAAGATACTACAGACAAAAACACTGCTTTCATCGAAGGCGCAGAAGCTATCATTCAGGGCTACACGGAAAGTGGCTGGTTTACAGGCACTGTTGCCATTTATAAAGATGATCAGATTATCTTTGATAAGAGCTACGGCCTCGCTGATATTGAAAATAACATAGCGAACCAAAGCAATACAAAAATCCGTATTGGCTCAATCAACAAGCATATTACTGCCGCTATCCTTCTTCGCATGGTGCAAGACGGCAAGTTAACCCTGGAAGATACACTGGCAAAATTTGATCTCGGGTTTCCTGCTGAGGTTGCGAACAAAATCACGGTAAGACAGCTTCTCTCTCACCGCTCTGGCTTCGCGGATATCTTCAATGATGAATATTACCGCACCTATAAATCCCTCAAAAACATTCAGGATAAATTACCGCTTTTAATGGATAAGCCACTGCTTTCAGAGCCGGGTACAAAGCGAGAGTATTCCAACTATAATTATATCGTTTTGGGCGCGATTATTGAGAAAATATCCGGTCAGGATTTCGCAAGCGTTCTCAAGCAAGAAATCCTTTCCAAAATTGGTGCAAACGATACCGAATATGCGCTCACAGAAGATGTAACTGGCAAAGCGCTCAGCTACAGCACTACTATGACTGGCAAGAAAGTTGACCGCACAGCAATGCTGGAAAATGTAACACCGGACGGCGGCATGTATTCCACGCCTTCTGATCTCGCGCGCTTCTATTCTCACCTGTTCTATGAGAACACGATCCTGAATGATGAAATGAAGGCAGTGCTCGGTAACCACTACCAGAAACGCGATCGAAAATGGGAAGAAATCAAAGCAAACCCAGACAATATCTGGAGTTCCTATGGCGGAGGCCCGGGCGTTAGTGCTGCCGTTGAAGTGCTATTCAAAGACAAGCTGTTCATCATTGTTTTAGCAAACACAGATCAACTAGTTGCAGAACGGATTTCACAGCGCATTGCCGACCTTCACCAAGGTAAAACACCAGAACCAGCTCTATTACCACTTGGTTTCTTTGCGTATCTTTACATAGAGAAAAACGGTATTGAAGCCTTCAGCGAGAAGTTTGAAACCGCCATCAAAGAAGCGGGCTATAAGGATTATTCAGATCGCTGGTTGAACCATTTGGGCTTTATACTTTGGGACGAAGGTGAACAGGACATGTCATTGGCGGTTCTTAAGAAAAACGTGGAACTGTTCCCTACTGTGGCCAATGCCTTTGATAGCCTGGGACTGATCTACGAGCGCCTCGGCAACAAAGACGCAGCTATTGCCAACTACAGGAAAACGCTCGAACTGGATGAAAGCTTCACCTCTGCCAAAGAAGGCATTGAACGGCTTTCAGCCTCCTAGAACCCGCAGAACATCAAGAACCACCTTTCCTGTCTGGGAAGGTGGTCTTTCGCCTTGACCTGATAATCGCCTCTGGTATTCACTAAGCGTTGATACTTGAGGGGGATTTCATTGTTTGAAGAATTAGGGTTTCGCGGCAAATGGCGTGCATATCAAGCACGTGTACTAGATGAACTTGATAGCCATCTGGATGATCAACATCTCCATGTTGTAGCGGCACCTGGTTCAGGCAAAACCACGCTGGGGTTAGAGGTTCTTATCAGGCTTCAGAAACCAAGCCTTATTTTAGCGCCGTCCCTTACCATACGAGACCAATGGGTAAGCCGCCTGAAAGAAGCTTTCGCACCAGAGACCTATGATGTTGATCAGATAATCAGCCGCGATCTCAGGCAATCCAAACCGCTTATCTTTATCACCTACCAAGCTCTCCATGCTGCAATGACGGGAAAGGTAGCTCAGGATGAAGAAGACTATGCAGAGGAAGAAGAAACAAACGGCCAATCGAAACCGGAAAAAATTGACGTTATCAAAACCCTGAAAAAGGTTGGCACGCACACCATTGTGCTGGATGAAGCACACCATCTTCGCAAAGAATGGTGGGCCGTTTTAACCAAGGTAAAAAAAGGGTTGGGCAAACCTACAATGCTCTCGCTCACTGCTACACCTCCCTATGATGTAGAATATAGCGAATGGCAGCGATACGAGGAGCTATGTGGTCCGGTCGACACAGAAATTTCCGTGCCTGAACTCGTAAAGCGCGGCGATCTTTGTCCCCATCAGGATTATGTTTATTTTTCTGAACCCAGAGGCTTGGAAGCAGATCAACTTGAAAATTTCAAGACCGAGGTTGCGCTAGCTACCAAAGAACTACTCACATGTGCGAGTTTTGAGAAAGCCATCTCCAGCCATCCCTGGCTGAAAGTTGCGGAAGAAGATTTCGAAGCCATCCTCGCTGATCCTAAGATGTTTTCCGCACTGATCATTTATTTCAATACAATTGGCTACCCACCATCAAGAAATGCTTTAAAATTACTGGGCGCAGAAAAAGAAAAGATACCAACCTTAACGCCAGAATGGTTGGAAATTTTCCTTACAGGTGTTTTCTTTACCCAGCGGGATTTTCTTTCTGAACATGAGGAAACGCTCACCCGGTGGCAAAAACGCTTTCAAAAAATAGGCTGTATTGAACGCTGCCGCGTAACCATTACAGATACCAAAGAAACCAGCAAACTGTTGGCCAACAGCGTTAGCAAACTCGCCAGTATTGTCGCCATTGCAGAGGCCGAAGCTAAAAATATGGGCGATGATCTTCGGATGGTCGTTCTGACGAATTACATTCGTTTGAAAGAATTACCCTCAGGCCCAGATGATAAACGTCCCATGAGCAAATTGGGCGTGGTGCCAATTTTTGAACACTTGCGGCAACATCTTACCTCCGGTGTTAAACTAGGCATTCTTACGGGTTCACTGATAGTTGCACCAAAAAGCGCTTCCTCACTCATGCCCCAAATTCTTCAGCAATTGGAAATCCCTGAAGCAGCGCTAAAGGTAAAGCCTCTGCATCACACACCAGATTATCTGGAGGTTTCACTAGAGGGCCGGTTTAGCACACAGCAAGTTGCTTTTGTCACCGCACTATTCCGCTTGGGCGGCGTGACTTGCCTTGTCGGAACACAGGCACTGCTTGGAGAAGGCTGGGACGCCCCCAGCGTGAACACGCTGATACTTGCATCCAATATCGGGTCCTTCATGCTCTCTAACCAGATGCGTGGCAGAGCAATCAGGATAGATCGTTCTTCCCCGGAAAAAGCATCAAATATATGGCACCTCGCCGCAATTGAACGAGAAACACTGAAGGAACTTCTTAAGAAGGAATTCGTCAACGCCCTGAAGGGGTACAGACCACCGATCAAAACTGTTTCACCGTTCGAAGACCTGAATGTAAAACTTGGGCCAGACATGCAAATTTTGAAACGCCGTTTCAGAGCGTTTGAAGGCATTTCTCTTGGCGATATACCTCTTATCCAAAATGGTATTCGGCGCCTGAACCTGAAGGATGCTAAGTGGACTACAAACGGGCTGCAGCAACTGAATGAACGTATGCTTGAGGAAGCTGCTGACAGAGGTGCCTTAAAGATAAAATGGGATCAATCCCTCCAAGGCAAAAACCCCCGGCCAGAAATGCGGGAGGCTACATCCGCTAACTATGCTCCTAAAAGTCTAGCCTTTATGGACACTCTTAAAGCACTTGCTTTCCAAGGTGCTATGGGCGGTGTTTTCTGGGGCGCATCCGTGTTGCAGGATATTACGCAGAACCTCAAATACTCACTTATGGGGGCTATTGGTGTGGGCATGCTCGTCGCTGCACCGAAGCTGATCACTGCACTATATGTTTTCCTACGGAACGGCAGCCTGGAAGGAAGCATGAAGCAGGTTGGCCACGCAGTACTTGATACGCTATATCAAGCAGACATCATCCGTACCGCGCCAAAGAACATTGAACTACGCACCACCAAACAATCAGACGGCACAGTGCGCTGCCATATTCTCGGGGCCAGCAACCCTGAACGCCACCAGTTCAACACCGCAATGGCGCAAGCGCTTGGCCCTGTTGATAACGACCGCTATATCCTTGTCCGGAACTCATTCTTAGGCAGCATGCTCCGTGTTGATTACCACCCGGTGCCCCATGCATTCGCCAAACACAAGAAAACAGCGGCCTTTTACCAGAAGTGCTGGAACAGGTATGTGGGGAAGTCTGCACTGGTTTATACACGCACCCCAAAAGGACGGCAGCTACTTCTAAAAGCACGGTTTAAATCCACCGCCGCCTACTTCCAGAAGAAAACAGATATCAACAGTACCTGGGAATAAACGCCCTTATAGATATGTTGCCGCCCTTACGCCTGCCATTCCAACGAACGGCCATAAGATTAATCTATCGCCAGCACAAGTTTACCCTTCACTTCTCCCGCTTCAAGCATGCGGTGAGCTTCCGCTACCTCCCTCAGTGGTAGAACTTGGATTTGTGGCTTCAGGACCCCGGTGTTTAAAAGCTCAAAAACACTTTTAAGGTCAGCGCTGAAGGCTTCCGGACGATTGAAGAAATAAGTGTAGATATCGGAAACACGAACCGCGATAGACTTACCAAAATGTCTGGTTAAATCTTCTTCAAATGTACCCTTTGGTGGACCAGCCAGAAAACCAAAGAGCACTGCTGTACCAAGAGGGGCAAGCATTTCCATATCCGCCTTCAGGCTTTCCCCGGAGATCGGATTAAGAGTAAGATCAACACCTCTTTCGTCCGTAATATCCCTTACACGATCAATCAGGTTCTCTGTGCGGTAATCTATAACGAAATCGGCGCCCTGCGCCTTCGCGTACTCAATTTTATCACTACTTACGGAAGCTATCACTTTCAAATCAAGATGCTTGGCGATATGAGTAACCATAGTTCCAACACCGCCCGCCGCGGCATGTACCAAAACACTTTGCCCACGCTTTGCTTGACCTAAATTCACAAGCATATGCCACGCGGTCATAGCGTTTACTGGAATTGATGCCGCACGCTCAAAGGAAATATCCTTATCCAGTTTAGTGATATAATGGCTACCGATAACCGAATATGAACCATAACCAGCAGCACCAATTGGGCCCATCCACGCAACTCGGTCACCAATCGTGAAGCCATCAACACCTGCACCAATCGCCTCGACAACACCTGCACCTTCAACACCTGGCACATGCGGTAAGTCGGGCATCATACCTTCAGGCATTTCACCGCGGCGAATGATTGTATCGATAAAATTTACGGCTGCTGTGTGATTACGCACCAACACTTCTCCAGTTCCAAGCGCTGGCACCGTTTTATCTTCACAAACTAAAACGTCGGGGCCACCTGTTTGTGGAATAGTTATTGAATATGCCATGTCGTATCTCCATTCGGCTTGTCTGGCGTAAACATGACATTTGCACAACAGTATGATAATAGACTATTTAGCACTTAATTATTCCAAAAATAGAATTATGATTTATAACGATCTTGCCCTCTTCATCAGTGTTGCCCGCACCGAAAATTTTGCCAAAGCAGCGACAGAACTGAATATTCCTCCCAGCCGAATGAGCAGGCGGATTGCTGATCTTGAAACACACCTTGGCATCAAGTTATTCGAACGCACCACACGACAAGTACGCCTTACAGAAGAGGGGCGAGCCTTGCTTGATCGCTGCCAGGCACCTATGGAAACTCTTGAAGGTATCAGTGGTTTTGGCGAAACACTGAAAGCACAAACTATTCGTATTACCGCAGCTTCACTCGCAGCCCGCAGAACAATAGCACCAAAACTGCTTACCTATATGAAAGCATACCCTCAGGTGAAGGTCGAGTTGATCACAGCCAACCAACGGCTAGACTTCATAAGAGATAACATCGATGTAGCTTTTAGGCTTGGCCCGCTGCCGGACAGTGATCTGATCGCAAGATATCTGTGGGATGTACCCTACAGTTTCTGCGCTAGCAGGGATTTTTTAAACAGTCGCAGCTTACCAACAAAAATCACAAAACAAACTATGCTAGACCAGCCCGCCATTGCTTCGGCATATGGATGGCTACTAGAAGGCGGCTCCCTTTTAAAGCCAAAGAAAATCAAACATATGTTTGATGATTTACAGCTTATAGAAATGACGGCCCGTGAACATATGGGGATCGCACTTTTGCCTGCTGATATGATTACAGATAATCTTGTAGCTCTCGACGTTTCAAACTGTAAACCAGCCCTTCGCACCATGCATATCGTCTACCCGGAAAAACGGCTTTTGCCGCAACGTGTACGTGACCTAATTAAACATTTCTCTGCGTAGTACCAAAGTACCCATATTAAATCATTGCACAAAATGTTTCGACTCGATACTTTGTGTGCAATTATGGAGATTGTGCATGGCTTTACCAAACCTCAAAACAACTATTGAAAACATCTTCGTTGGCGCCAAACAGGAGCTTTGGCCCGGTAAAGCACCTTCAGCCATTCACAAAACAGTCGCTTATGGCGCTCAGACCATCGAAACCAATGGCTTCATCGCCGATGAACAGGCCGACCTAACAGTACATGGCGGAGCAGACAAAGCTATTCATCATTATGCCGCAGACCATTATCCTTTCTGGTGCGATAATGGCCACCTGCCAGCAGCAGCAACACCTGCTGCATTCGGTGAAAATATCTCTACGCTCGGCCTCACTGAACAAGACGTATGTATTGGCGATATTTTTGAAATAGGAAGCGCTGTCGTGCAAATAAGCCAAGGCCGTCAGCCCTGCTGGAAGCTAAATGCCTACACCAACAACAAACAGATGACATCTCTATTTCTAAAAACAGGTTTCACAGGCTGGTACTACAGGGTTCTCACACCAGGCATGGCCGAAAAAGGGGATATGATGCATCTTACTGATCGGCCACAAGATGGTTGGACAGTGGAACGCGTTACCCGTGCGCGGCTTACCAAACAGGTATCAAAAGAAGATGCGCTTTATCTCGCAAAAATGCCAGAGCTCGCAGAAGGTTGGCGTACAGCATTTGCCAAGTTCGCTGAAGGAAACAAGGCGGAAGATACCAGTGCCCGCTTAAACGGCTAGATTATAGAAAAAGCCAGCTTAATAGCTGGCTTCTCCGTATCGTTTATCAGTCTTCGAACTTGATCTCATACCTTTGGGGCGGGGTGCCCCCCATCAGGTGTTTTACAAAGAAATCAAACCTTCGACGCTGGAAATAAGGTGAATCATCCAGAAAGTGTCCGTACCCCGGCACGATCAGGAATTCAAAATCCTTGTTCGCTGCGATCAGTTTATCAACAAGCTGAAGCGTTGCCATTGGGTTAACATTTTCATCCAGCTCGCCATGAGCAAGAAATAGTTTACCCTTCAGGTTTCCTGCAACTGTTAGGTTGCTATCCCGGTCGTAATGGCTACCCGCCGGGAACCCCATCCACTGCTCATTCCACACCGCTTTATCCGAGCGGTGATCATGGTTACCGGATGCTGCCACACCCACTTTATAAAAATCAGGCATTGTGAACATCACCCGCGCTGTATCATAGCCACCAGCCGAGAAACCATAAACACCTACTCGGTCAGCATCCATATAAGGGTATTTTTCTGCAAGCTGGCGGATAGCCACTTCATGGTCTTTATAACCTGTTTGCCCAAGGTTTTTATAAGCTTCTACGAGGAAAGCCTTTGAACGCTGGTTCGTGCCCCTGCCATCAATATGCACCACAATAAAACCAAGCTCCGCAATCGCCATTGCTTCGGTGCGCACACTGCGGCTGAAGGATTTGCGGGTCATCACATAATGAGGCCCTGTGTAGATGTTATCAATCACCGGGTAGCTTTTGTTCGGGTCAAAGTTACTTGGGCGGTAAATAGCCCCATAAATAGGTGTCTTACCGTCTGCCGCCACAGCTTCAAACGGCTCGGCCATCTGAAAGCCTGTTGCAAACAAAGCATCTGCCTGTGCGGTTTCCAGTTCCATTAAAATGGCACCATCAACACCGCTTCTTAGCACCGTACGTGTGGGTACATTCATCTCTGACATGTTATCCACAAAATAGGTGCCTGTCGGGGATACATCCACCCCGTGATCAAGTGCTTCTGGGGTCAGGAGTACAGGCTCACTGCCGTCACGGTCGGTGCGGTACAGATGCCTGTAATAGGGATCTCGGCCTGCTTCCTTGCCGCCCGCCACAAAATAGATGGAACCATCTTCTTCACCTAAGCGTGCGATGTAACGGTAACGCCAGTTACCACTTGTGATAGGTGTTACTTCATCAGTTTTAGGATCATAACGTACCAGATGCTGCCATCCATCAATAAAAGATGACCAGTAATGCTCCCCTGTTTCCTCAACCGGGTTCCACTGGTGGGCATAGTAATCAACAAAGTCATCCTGATTATCGTCAATCAACACTTTGCTGCTGCCATCATCCGCATCAATTGCGATCAACCGGATAGCTTTATAACCACGTTCCGGCTGGCGAATAACTGCTGTTTCGCTATCAGCATTCCAGTTAAAATAAGGACCGCCGTAATAAAGTACTGGAATGGGATCAAGCGCCATTTTCACCAGTGTATCTGTTTCAATATTAGCGATGTACGCATCTGCAAACGGAACTTTTTCTTCGCCAGACAAAGCATATACATAATCATACTGGTTTGGCCGTGTTCCTCCGCTCTTCGGACTTGATTCCACAAGCGTAAGCTTCCCTGCTTCACGTTTATCAATGCGGTAGAAAGCAACTTTCTTCGAGTCTGGCGACCAATAAACCGTTGTAAATTCATCTGGGTTGCTGATGCGGCCATTAATGAGGCTTCTTGGGTTAATCAGTGGCGCTGCATATCCAAAGCCTTCTATGCCATCTGTGGTAATTTGCTTTTCATCCCCTGTTTCAAGGTTCCGCAAAAACAGGTTTTCTTCTTTCCTGAACGCCAGCCATTTACCATCAGGCGATGTACCGCGCTCAGTAGAAGGGATATCGGATTTAACAAGTGAATAATCGGCAAGTGTAAGCCGCCAGTGGCTGCCCTGCATATTGAACTCAAGTGCATCATCTTGCACGTCAAGAGTGCTCAGCCCAAACTCAGACGCATCAACCTCAATATCATGCTGATCTTCAAAAGCTTGCTTTAAACGTTCATGATCAAATAACGAGCGACGAACCCCTTCTGCGGGGTCCACAAACATATAGTCATACCCCTCGGCTTGTTCGCGGATATACCAGAAACGGTCACTTTCCCCGATCCAGTTCGGCCGAATGCTTAAGCGGTATGCAAGCTTGCGAGAATTCTGTGGTAACAGTGCAGATGCCCGATCATAATCGGCGGATGTTAGCGCTGTCGGCACTTCCAAAGGCGTGTTGGTTTTCTGCTCATCCAGACATGCAGACAAGAACGCGCTTGCCAGCAGCGCGGCTATTAGTGGTGTTTTCATTTTTCCTCCCCCGTATCTCAGTGGCCGCTCCGTAGGCCAATAGACACGAGCTTACTCTGTGAGAAGGATGGAGGTTTCACAAGCAAGAAAAACCAGTCAAACAGGTAACAAAAACCAATGATTATAAACCAATGTATTTAGTGTACATTTCGCCGATATTGCCCCGGTAACAGGCTATATTGAATCCCGATAAGGAAAAAATTCCAACCCCTGAAACAATAAGCTTCCAGAGGCACCGTTCCCACGCCGATTAGTTATTATTTATCACTTTACATATCCACGAAACGATACATAATAACATAACTTTAATATATTGATGGGCGTGGACTTATGAAATTTGTGTTGATTTTACTGCTGCTTTTCAGTGGCATTACTCCCTCATTGGCAACAAGCCAAACCACCGAGAAAACAAGGGAACGCTTCATCATTCAAAGCGAGCTTTTAGGCGAACATAGAGAAATTCTCGTGCATCTTCCAAAAGGATATAACGCCTCAGCAAGATCTTATCCTGTTATCTATCTTACTGATGCCGAAGTGCATATGGACCATACAAGCGCTTCAGCTGATTTCCTTTACAACCAACATAAAATGCCAAAGTCCATTATTGTTGGGATTGTGAATACCGACCGCAACAGAGACCTAAGGCCAACTCCGATAAATGAACAAATCGGCCAAACACCAACGGGTGCTGATCTATTCCTTACCTTTCTGGAAAAGGAACTGATGGTGGAAATTAGCAAGCGATACCGCACTCTGCCCTATAAGGTGCTTTCCGGGACATCATTTGGCGGCCTTTTTACTATTCACAGCTTTGCCACCAAACCAGAACTCTTCAATGCTTATATTGCCGTAAGCCCATCTTTATGGTGGGATAACAAAGCTACTCTTAAGCACGCAGCTAAGACTATTAAAACCATTCCGATGCAGTTCGCGAATTTGGCTCCCAGACAGATCTATATCTCACTTTCAAATGAGCCTGATATGATGACAACCCCCTATGGGGAGCTGGTTAAGTTCCTCGCCGAGAGCAAGTTTGAAAAGCTTAAATCGTTTAACCGACGATTTCCGAATGAAAACCATAACAGTGGAGTTCTTATCAGCCAGTATAAAGGTTTTTCCGATATCTTTAATATTTGGGAAATTCCTGATGCACCTCAAACGCTGGAGGATTTACTCACCCGTTACGAAGCCATGTCCAAGCAGCTTGAAACTTCCATCATTTTGCCAGAGGACCGAGCAATCGGTTACGGCACATGGCTCTATTATCTAAATAGGCTCGATGAAGCTACTGAGATGTTTGAGTGGGTTATTAAAACATATCCCGGATCAGCAACTGGCTATCATAGCCTGGGCCTGACATATGAAAAAGTTGGCGAAATCAAAAAGGCTCTCAATAATTTTGAAACATCATTAAGTCTCAGTAAAATGAATGGCGATCCATTATCCGGCACCTATTCAGATAGCGTGGAAAGAGCATCAGCTTTACTAAAAGATAAAGAGCCAGCTGAATAGTTGGCCTTCTGTTTTGCATCAGCCAAACGGCATGTTCAGGTCTTTGGTGTGAACTTCGAGACTATCAGAAACACGCTCAAACACCGTCTCCTCAATCGTTTCTGAATAAACCATATAAACCGGCAGCGTGAGCACGGGTGCATCTTCCATAATATGCAACGTTCCTATGGCTATTTCATTTTGAATGGTACGGTATGGCAGATACCCCATTAACCCGGTTCGCAAGAGAAGGTTTTGCGCCAGCACACCCAAATTGGCTGACATTTTGGAATATGTAAAATCAGGAAAATGAAGTTTATGCTTACGCGCAAATTCACTCCCCCAATGCACATACATATAGCTCTCTTCATCAATGGAGCGTGGCTCAGGATTCCCGGAAACCAGTACAAACTTCTCTTCAAACAGTTTTTTTAATCTCAGCCCCTTATTAGTATAGGGCGTGTAAACGAGGCAAATATCCATAGTACCATTATGAAGTTTCTGAATAAGTGAACTAGCAGTACCGATACGAGCGTTAATCACTGTATTTGGAAGCTGGGACCGGATATCCATCAACCAATCCATCAAAAGTGGTTCCCACAAACCAAACCGCGCACCAATAGTGAGTGAAGGCGTGAGTTCTTCAGTTTGAACAACTTCTTTTTTTGCGTGATCCCAAAGCTGTACAATTGATTGCGCGTGCCGTTCAAACTTCTCGGCTGCCGCAGTTAAGGTTACGCCGGCTTTATTCCGGATAAAAAGCGTACACCCCAGTTGCTCCTCCAGGCTCTTTATTCTCGCGCTTACCGTAGACTGTGTGACAAACAATTTTTCAGCAGCCTTTTTAAAGTTCCTGAGTTCAACCACTGTGAGGAACGTTTTTGCCTGAGAAATATCCATATATCAGCCTCCTTAAATCGAAGATGTCGATAAAATGGATAAATCACATCATATTTTCAAATGATATATTGTTTGTGGCTACGCTTTCGCAGTTTTCCAGTTTGGTACTGCCTGCGGAAAAGGGGTAAATGGCGCAGCATAAAATAAGCCTTATGTAGCGGCGATTTCAAATGACGCACGGTATGTGCTGTCCATCTTCTTGAAACCATATCAAACAGAAATTGATCATACATATCTTCGCTATCATAATAGCGCTCAAAGGAAGGTGGATAGCTTACGTCCGTTAGGTTTTTATAATAAGAACGAGAAAGACTGCCAGCGACCTCTCGGAATTTCAAATGCCCTCCAAGAAGCAACCCCATTTTCCCGTTGCGCGCCACAATATGCTTTAAAACACGATACCAATAATCAATTCCTTCATTAAGACGTGCGGTTTCTGAAAAGCTCTCCTTAACTGCATATTTCCGAGCAACAAGAACGTTACTACCGCGCCCCATATTGAACCCTTCTGTTGTAGCAATAAGAAGCGGATCAAGCCCTAAAAACACATCCTCTGTGCAAGGGACAAAATAAGGCGAAACCCTTTCAAACTCGGGATATGTTTTACCAGAAGGGACCAATTCAATACCAATTGCGAGAATATCCCAGCGGTACATTTCCACTACCCTCACTGCTTTCTCAAGCAGTGGCGGTTCATAAACATCATCTGCATCAAGGAAAATAACATAATCGCCGGACGCAAACTTTAGGCCTTCATTACGCGCAAAACCCGGGCCTTTATTTTCATCAAGCTCGATAAAATGCACACGGGTTTCAGGCATTGTTTTAAAATATTTAAGAATGAATAATTTCGCTGTCTCCAGGCTGCCATCTGTACTGCAGTCATCAACGATAATAACCTCATCAGGATGGCGTTCTTGCGCCACAAGAGACGCAAGCGTTTCATCAATATAATCCACCTTATTATACAGGGGAATAATAACTGAAACCGTTGCCATCGCTATGCTGCCTGCACCGCGATATTTGCTGTAAGTGCGGCCATAACAGCCGCTTTTTTCGCCACATAATCACTGACAATTTCACTGAGATCATAGGCCGCCAAATCAATATCCATAGCATCTGCAAAATGCTCAACGGCATTAATCGCATGGAAAAAATGATCCTTTTCCGTTGGCCCACAATGCACTTGAATCCAGGCTAGGCTTTTCTCAATGCGCTTATCTTCCCAGCCATAATCATGCTTCAGCCATTTTCTGAATAACGGCAGGATGAACTCCACCTCACCGTGAGTATAGATTTCATGAGCAAGCGTGGTAAGCAGCCCTATCATCAGGTCGAATTTACGGAGGCTGTTTTTATCTTTCCAGCTTTTAAAGCTTCTGGCCTCAGGCAATAAATATGCTTTCAGCATCCAAGCGTCATCACCTGAAATTTCTGTTGCCATCCGGTAGAAGAGATCAGAATGCAGGATATGCCCCTTCACAGCCAGATCTTCATCAGTAATGCGGTTCAAGCTGGCAATGGCATCCAGCAACCTGCCTTTATCTGCAACAGGTTTATCTTCATGCACCAACAAACTTAAACGGTTACTCAGGCCAGAAACAGTGACTGCACTATTATTTGTCTGGCTCCAACTATGAAAGAATTTCCTGAAAGAATCTGGAGATTGCACATGCCCGGTAAAACTATGGAAAGACTGCTCAATAGTTTGGAAATATGGTTCTTGTGTTTTAAATGATTTTATCAGCTCTTGCTGAATATAACTGTTTTCAACCTGCCCCAATACAGGTTCAATAAATGACATCAACGTATGCATCTTTACCCCCCAATTTGATAAATTACTGCACCTCTTTAATGCACCCATAAATATCATAAAATTACACCTATAGTCGTGATTAAGATCACGACTATTACCTTAGGGTGCCTGACTGAGGAGCGCTCGGTCGGGGGTTTTTCAGCTTTCTTGAGTGGTAAATGTTTTTATATCGAATTTTCAAATGTTATTGTTTGATATTATTCGCTTTTCAAAACTTAAACCACCTGTAAGGTCATAGCTGCTTATTCAATCATATAAGGAAAGTGATCATGCACTATTCGTTTGAAAGCACACAATCGACAGCACGTGATACCATCGCCCGTGAAGAAAGCGTCGGCACACTTGAAGCAAAATTTGAATTACGAGTAGCTAAAATTGGCGAAGTCTTCAGAAAGCTTAATGAGCTATATCTTTCAACCAGTGTTACTGAACACCAAAAGCTGGTTGAACTATTTGAGCTTTCAAAACCAACGCTTGCTGCTGATATCCTTGAAGCCAAAAGCATGCTTATTAAGCTGGAAGCCATGCTGGAACAGAATGATAGCCTCGTATCGCAGCTCGATATCAAGTTTGAAGAAGGAAAAGTGGTACAGCTTGCCAGAGAGATTGAAAAATATGAAAGCCGCTTGCTGAACAGTAGCTGCGCGGAAGATCTTTTCAAACACTAGAATTATCACCCTTTTTCATATTCCTCGCAGTACCCTGATGAAAAAGGGTTGGGAAGCTGTCTCGCTTGCTTGATAGCTTCCCTTACACCTTAAGCAGCTTCACTGATTGCCATTCGCTGTGTCAGTGCATTCACAATGGCAGCCTGATGCCCGGAATATGCATCAAACACTTCATGGAACATATCCACATTCCAGGTTTTGCCAGATGCCGCTCCATAACTATTAATGGCTGTTTGAAGGTTCACTAAATGCAATGGGATAATGGTGGTAAGTTGGTGGTTAATCCATGCTAGACTTTCGTGAACTTGCTCTTCTTCCCACCCGTAATGGGCCTGCAACCAATCCCCCAATTTATCAATAATTGCCTGAAAAAGCCCTTGCATATGCACCATATGAACAAGCTCAGCCATTAACCCGAGCTCAATATCTTTTGCCACAACACAAATAGCATCACGCCACGCTTTAAATTCATGCACAGCAGCACACAAAGCATCTGGCTGGGCCCAGCTTTCCCCCGCACAAACAGTGTTTGCCATAGTTCTAAAAAGGCGGTGGTTGGTCATGGAACCATTTCGCGCATCATCCATGGAAGAATTCAGCTGGATAATGGCATCCAGTATATGGCTTTCTGCTTTACCGGTAGGCTGTTCATGAAGCACCATAGTAAGGCGGTTGGTAATGCCAGCTAATGCAAGGTCACTATTATAAAGCACACTCCAGCCATGGAGGAACACTTTAAGGACATCCAAATCCTGTTTGGAAACCGTGAGCGTATTATAACCATGTTCTATTTGGCGATAACTTTGCTTGTGAAGGATAAGGCGTTCTTTTATAGCCTGACGAATATGCGCAGATTCCACCTTATCGGATGCGATAATAATGGCTTCTAATATATCACACATAAAGTTCCCCTCTTGCGCATACAGGCACAAAACAACGAATTGTGGATACCATAGGTTCTAAGATTGTATCGTGACGCCCGTCACGCTTGTTAACCAAACATAAAACAGCGGCAAAAATGCCACTGCTTTATGTACACTGTTGTATTATATGGTTTATTTAGACTTTCGCCCGATTACAGAAAGAAGCCGCATAACCTCAGAAGAAGCATCATTGGCCTCTCGCACCGCCTGAATAGCGCCTTCTAAATCTCCTTGCTTATAAAGTTTTGCTGCCTGAATACCTCGCGCATGAACAAGCCGATGTGGTTCAAGAATTTCCCGCCATTCAGGTAAGTTTGTAAACCTCGGGTCAGTCTGGTTTTCATACCATTTCCCCATACGGCAACTACGGTGGTCTGCAAGTTCTGTTGGCTCAAGAATAGCTCGGCCTGCAAGCATCTGAGCCAGTTTTCGCATCCAGATCATATGATCAGATTTTGCTGCATAAACTGTTGCTGTTTTCCCGCCGCGGGCAACCAGATCATTGATGGCTTCCATAATTGGGGCTTCAGTTTCTTCAAGTACACCAATCACCTGTTCCACAGTGTTTACATTCTGGGTACTCATCCGAGCTATTGTGGTAACCCCGCTTGATACCTCCTGCGAAGCTTCAGATTGTTGGCCAAGAATATCGGTAATTTCCTGAATACGGCCATTTACCACATCAACCTGCTGGGAAATTCGCACCATTTCATCAGCAGATTTGGCAATAACCTGCTGGCCCTGTGACGCTTTATTTTCACCTTCCTGCATGCTTGAAACAATACCCGTCATTTCAGCTCTCAGGTTTTCAATTCGGTCACGGATATTCACGGTAGACGTAGCTGTCTGGTTCGCAAGATTTTTCACTTCTGAAGCAACAACCGCAAACCCTTTACCCGCTTCTCCTGCACGCGCAGCTTCAATCGTTGCATTCAGGGCCAAAAGGTTAGTTTGCTTGGCTATATCCTCGATTTCCTTAACAATCGTACCGATCTGTTCAGATGCGGCTGATAGTTGCTGTACCTTGCCAGCTGCTTCTTTTACGGCGGAACTTATTTCTTCCATCGTCTGCTTAGCATTCGTTGCGGCATCCATACCAGTTGCCGCACTTTCCGCAACGTAGCTTACTTCTTCTGCAGCCTGGGCGGACGAATCTGAAATATTATGGACAGATACTGCTAATTCTTCCACCGCTGCCGCAATGCTCTGCGACTGATAATCCACCTCACGGATTTCCCTCATCATTTCCGCAACACCAGAAACACCTTTGTTTGCGGTGATTGACATATCAACCGTACGTTCAAGGTTGCGCGCAACCCGTGCCACGTTGGTGTCTGCCAACTGCTTCAGCTTTCGTGTAATTGCACATGTACCTTCTGGCACTTCTGAAAAATTACCAGCTATCAATTTATCGATTGTGCTTTCAATGCTATGCAAATCAGCACCGCCTTGAAGAATTGATCCCTCCATACAACACCTCGTTCATATCTTTGCCCCCAATGCCTACAGTAGCGGCTGATAAACTTTGCAAAACCACTGCTTCCCTGTAGCTGCGGTTTGTTAAAACCAAGAAACACCCAACTAGAAATTGATTTGCATCAAATAAGGAAGACAAACAGAGCTAAATTTGTCTTTTGAGGTAACAGAATTGAGAATTCGGACCTAATCATGCCCTAAACCATAGTAACAATTTTGTTTTTCTGCTGGCGCCACCTTGATGCATCTCTTAGAAATTATGCCAAATAGTTTCATTGGGAGGACAACGTGAAACAGCTTATGAACGTGCTGAATGCCAGCACTATGCTAAAATCAGCCACGATCGCAGCAGGTATTTTCACTCTTGCAGCATGTGGGGATGCACAAACAAGCTCACAAAACAAAACACCAGCAGGGGCAGAAACAGCGGCGGATGTTAAATCTGATACACTTGTAGCTTACGAAACCTTCACGCTGGATAACGGTCTTAAAACCATTCTCCATATTGACCGTTCAGACCCGGTTGTTGCGGTTGCACTCACCGCCCATGTTGGTTCAGCGCGTGAGAAAGAAGGCCGCACTGGTTTTGCGCATCTTTTTGAGCATCTGCTGTTCCTTGAATCTGAAAACCTCGGCAAAGGTGGTCTTGATCAGATGAGCGCTCGTATCGGCGGGTCTGGTGCCAACGGTTCCACAAGCCGAGACCGCACCAATTATTTCCAGACAGTACCTAAAGACGCGCTTGAAAAAATGATCTGGGCAGAAGCGGATAAACTGGGCTGGTTCATTAATACTGTGACTGACCCTGTGCTCGCCAAAGAAAAGCAGGTTGTTAAAAACGAAAAACGTCAGAGCGTTGATAACCGCCCATACGGCCATTCACAGTATGTGACAGACAAAGCACTTTATCCGGAAGGCCACCCCTATAACTGGCAAGTAATCGGTTCCCTTGAAGACCTAGACGCGGCAACACTGGAAGATGTGAAAGAATTCTTCCGCCGCTGGTATGTGCCAAACAACGTAACACTTACCATCTCTGGTGATTTCGATGTTGAACAGGCCAAAGAATGGGTTGAGAAATATTTTGGTGAAATCCCACGCGGTGAGGATGTTGAAAAACAGCCAAGGCAACCTGGTGTGCTTCCTGAAACCAAGAGCTATTATTGGGAAGATAACTTTGCGCGCCTGCCGCAACTAACAATGACTTGGCCAACAGTGCCCGTTTATGATGCTGATAGCTACCCGCTTGCGGTTCTTAATAGCTTGCTGACGGAGGGCAAGGATGCTCCTCTTAACAAAGTGCTGATTGATGATAAGAAACTAACAAGCACACTCTTTATGTTCCCATACGAATCTGAAGTAGCTGGACAGATGACTTTGGGCGTACGCGCGAACCCGGGCACGAAACTGGATGATGTGAAAACAGCTATTGATGAGGCCTTTGCTAAATTTGAAGCAGACGGCATCAAAGACGCTGATCTGAACCGTATCAAAACGCAGGCCGAGGTAGATTTCTACAGTGGTATCCAAAGTGTGCTCGGTAAAGGTTTCCAGCTTGCACAGTATGATGTGTACCTTGGTGACCCAGGCTATATTGATACAGACCTTGCACGTATTAAAGGCGTAACCAAAGAAGACGTAATGCGGGTGTATAATAAATACATCAAAGGTCAGCCGTTTGTAGCCACAAGCTTTGTACCTAAAGGCCAGAAAGAACTTGCGCTTGCAGGTGCTGAACTGGCGAATGTGGTGGAAGAAAAAATCGTTCAGGGCGCAGAACAAGCTGTTGATCCGAACGTGGTTGCCACTTACGAAAAAACACCTTCCTCCTTCGACCGTTCCGTTGAACCGCCATATGGTGAAACACCTGTTGTTAAAGCACCAACACTTTGGGAAGCAGGCATGGATAACGGTCTGACGGTTTACGGCATTGAGGACCGTGAAATTCCGGTTGTTCAATTTGACCTGACAATTGAAGGTGGCCAGCTACTTGATACGTTTGAGAAAGCAGGCACTGCCAACCTTGTTGCAGAAATGATGAATAAAGGTACAGCTAACCGCACAACAGCAGAGCTTGAAAAAGCACTGCAATCCCTTGGTGCCTCCGTGAATATTTCTGCAGGTAGTGAAAGCATTCGTCTGCGCGGTGAAACTCTTTCCCGCAACTTTGATGCAGTGATGGCAATTGTCGCTGAGATGATGTTAGAGCCTCGCTGGGATGCTGAGGAGTTTGATCTGGCGAAATTGCGGATCGACAGCCAGCTGACACAGGCGAAATCAAACCCGAATGCAATCGCTGCTGAGGAATTTGGTAAGATTGTTTATGGGGAAAATAACATCCTGTCCCGCAACATCATGGGCTCCGCTGATACGCTTACAAACATCACACTTGATGATCTTAAAGCTTTCTACGCAGCAAACATTTCACCATCTGTTGCAAAACTACATGTGGTTGGTGCTGTAACAGACGCTGAAGTGAAAGCGGCAGCAGCACGTCTCGGCACTGATTGGGCGGCAAAAGAAGTAAGCATTCCAAGCTACGCAATGGCAGCTGATCCATCAGAATCCAAAGTATACTTCTATAACGTTCCTGGTGCGAAACAATCAGTTCTGCGCTTTGGTTACTCCGGCCCTAAAGCGGGTGACACTGAACTGTACCCAGCAACGGTAATGAACTATATCCTTGGCGGCGGCGGTTTCGCCTCTCGCCTCACACAAGAACTTCGTGAAGGCAAAGGCTATACTTACGGTATCCGCTCAGGGTTCCAAGGCAGTAAAACCAACGGCTTCTTCCAGATCGGTTCCGGTGTACGTTCAAATGTGACACTTGAAGCAACAGATTTGGTGAAAGATATTCTCACTAATTATGGTTCGACCTTCACAGATAAAGATCTGGGTGTAACCAAAAGCTTCCTTTCAAAAAGCCAGACACGTGCTTTTGAAACCCAAGGTGCAAAACTGGGCATGCTCCGCAGCATCAGCGTATTTGGCCTGCCATCGGATTATGCACAGCAGCGTGCTAATTATCTGGAAGGTGTAACAGTGGATGATATCCAGAAGCTGGCTACAGATTATATCCGCCCGCAAGCAATGCACTATGTGATTGTGGGTGATGCATCTACTCAGATGGAACGCCTTAAGGAGCTTGGTTTTGGTGATCCGGTTCTTCTGAACCCAACTTCTGAATAACCAAAGCTTTTTATAGAAAACACAGGAAGGCCGGGGTATCCCGGCCTTTTTTGTTGTGCTCAGCATAAAACCCCGTTAAACCCCGCCCCATGAATTTGCATACACTCAGTGAATATCATCCGCCGATGGAACCATATCTCGACGTTATCTACGCCGATGAGGATATCCTTGTGCTTAATAAACCGAGCGGCATCCTGACGGTACCGGGGCGGTATGAATATCTTTCTGATTGTCTGGCATCACGCGCCGCGGAAAAATACCCAACGGCTACTATTGTTCACCGCCTTGATATGGAAACATCTGGTGTGATTATCATGGCGCTTAATAAAGAAGCCCATGTACATATCAGCAAACAATTTGAGCGCAGGAAAACAGGTAAAACATATATTGCCCGCCTTTTTGGCCATCTTGACGGTGAAGAAGGTACGGTAGATGAACCGCTTATTTGCGATTGGCCAAATCGCCCGAAACAGATGGTATGTTATGAGCGTGGGAAAAAAGCAGTAACTCACTGGAAAGTGCTGGAACGGGAAGAAAAAGCCACCCGTGTTCAGTTCACACCTATTACAGGCCGTTCGCACCAACTGCGCGTTCACTCGCTGGTTCTGGGGCATGCTATTCTTGGTGATAATCTGTATGCGGAAGGTGAAGCCCATGATGGGGCAGATCGCCTGCAGCTGCATGCTAAAACATATACGCTCTTTCACCCGCGTACGGGTGAAGAAGTTACTTTTGAAGCACCAGAGCCTTTTTAATCTCGCCTAAGAAGGCAAGCCTTCAACGCTTTCAAGCGGGATTTCGATAGCTGTTTCACCAGCCTCAAGCATGTAGACAGTCGCGATCATAGCGATTTTGCCCATATCGTCGGTTACACTGCCAACATCTTTTGCATGCATGAAGCCCGCGAGAAGTGAAGCCGCCTGACCGTGATCCATATCAACCTGGTCCATCAAGCCCTTCACGATTTCATAATCGCCATCCTCAACATCAAACGTGCCGTGCAGGAATGTTTCACCGTTCTTCAAGACTGTTACATCAAGCTTACGCATGAGGAATCCTTTTCAATAAGTTTCGCGAGGGCTTTACCAAGCTTTATCAGAGTTGGAAAGCTCTTCCTGATCACTGCTCATAACTTCTTCAAGCTGGGCGCGCGTGCGTTTTGCATAATTGATCATGGATTTTTCATCTTCCATAAACTCGGCAGCACCCGCGATATTTTTTTCGTCATAGTGGCGGAAGCGAAGAACCGTTTGATGCGCTTCCCTCGCCCCGTAACCTAATTCCACAAGCGCAAGCTCCGCAATCTCAAGTGCGGAAGAGAAGGTCTCCCGTCTGCTTGCTTTCACCCCCGCCATCTTCAGGCGGTTCAAATCCATCCGGTTTCTGGCCCGCGCAAGAATAGGTAGTTCTGGGAAATAACGTTTCACCATAGCAGCAGTTTCTTGCACAGCGGTCTGATCATCCATCGCAAGAATAAGAAGCTTGGCTTTATCAGCCCCCGCAGATTCAAGAAGATCAATACGGGTGGCATCACCGTAAAACACTTTGAAATCATACTTGCGCAGGAACTCAATATGGTTTGGATCATGGTCGATAACTGTTACGGGGATTTTACGGGAGAGCATCACCCGTCCGGCAATTTGCCCGAACCTGCCATAGCCTGCGATAATCACATGGCCTTCATTCCGCTCGATATCACTTTCCTGCACCGTACTGATATTAAAGCGCGGCATGATGATTTTCTCATTAAGAAGCAGCAGGAACGGTGTAATGAACATTGATAGTGATGCAATAAGCACCAGTTCACTCGCAAATGTTACATCTACAATTCCCAGTGACTGGATAAGCGCCACCACCACAAAAGCAAACTCTCCACCTTGTGCCAGCAGAAGCGCGAATAACACACGGTCAGACCGCGTAAGCCCTGCCATTGTACCCAGATGGTAAATCACAATCCCTTTGAGCAGCATGAAACCAGCAACAACCGCGAGAATCACCAGTGGTCTGTCAAACAAGATCGATAGATCCACCGACATACCAACCGCCATAAAGAACAAGCCAAGAAGCAAGCCTTTAAACGGTTCGATATTCAATTCCAACTCGTGCCTGTATTCTGATTCTGCAAGCAGCACACCCGCAAGAAACGTCCCCAGCGCCATAGAAATATCTACCGCTTCCATTAAGAGGCCGGAACCGATAACCAGCAGAAGAGAAAACGCGGTGAATAACTCGCGAATTTTGGTTTCTGCAATCAGACGGAATACAGGCCGCAACAAATAACGACCGCCGATGATAAAGCCTACAAACACGCCAAATGTTTTGAGCACATCTTCATATGATGTTGGTTCAGCAGACGCGCCCATTCCAAGAAGCGGCACAAAAGCGAGGATGGGAATCACCGCCAAATCCTGAAAGAGCAGCACTGAGAAGGAAGACTGGCTCACGGTAGTGTTGGATAGCCCCCGTTCTTCAAGGGCCTGCATAGCGGTTGATGTAGAAGAAAGCGCCAGTGCCACTGCAGCCGCACACGCCACCGCGAAACCGTGCCCCATCATCATGCCTGCCGCCATCAAGACAGCAATACTGAGGGCCACCTGCGCCGTACCAAGACCAAAGATTGGCTTCCTGAGCTGCCATAATTTCGCGGGGTTTAACTCAAGCCCGATCAGGAACATCAGAAGCACCACCCCAAGTTCACTGAAATTCAGTGTTGGGTCTACTTCGTGAACAATATCAAAACCTTGTGGACCGATAATAATACCGGCAACCATATACCCAAGAACCGCCCCTAGCCCGAGCCGCTTGAAAAGCGGCACAGCAATAACCGCCACCCCAAGATAGATCACTGCCGTATGCAGGAAGTCAGACTGTAGTTCCATCAGTTCTGCCCTCTTCCCTTGCCAAGTTCATGAATAATTTTCTGATACTGCTGGCCCGCGATAGCCACCTCACCGGCGGACATATCTCCCACGCCTTGCACAATAAAATCTGGAAGCAGTTTCATTTTACAGAAAAGCCCGGTTTGTTTAAACGGCTGAAGATAGATATCAAGCGGTGCACCATGCCTGCCGCCCTCTTGGTAACTATCCTCAGTTCCCCCAGTTGTTACGCAGAGCATTAGTTCTTTCCCTGCAAGCTGGTTCGTGGCTCCGTAGGCAAAGCCGCCTGAGAGAACTCGGTCCATCCATTCTTTCAAAATAGCCGGACTACTGAACCAATAAATTGGAAACTGGAAAATAATGACATCGCTCTCAACAAGTAGCTGCTGTTCGGCATCTACATTAATGAACATGTTAGGATAAAGCTCATAAAGATCACGCACCACCACATGCTCGGCATACTGAACCGCCTGCAGCAGATATTTATTCACCTTGGATTTATTCGGCGCTGGATGTGCGTAAATGAGAGCAATTTTTTTAGTCACATTTAACTTTCTATGTCGTCAAAGCACCCTCAAGGGCGGCCTTTATTGGGGGTATTTTAGAGATCACGAACTGCCGGAAAGCCCGCATTCTGGCAGCACCACGTAAATCCTTATGGGATAGCAACCACATATCATAATACCCTTCAGGTTCACTTAATCTAACAAGATTTTCTTCTGTGTCCCCTAAAAAACACGGAAAATAACCCAGCCCTAAACCACGTTTCACAGCCTGCTGTTGCAAGAGCACGTTATTAAAATGGCAATTTAGCGGAAGGTGCGGATAAGGCGTTTTCTTCACCCAGTGTGGTTTCTCTTCCGGTGTCCCCCAACCAATCCAGCCAGCACCAGAAGACGGGTCCATAAGGTCATACTTTTTAATGTAATCTGCCCGGCTATAAACAGCCTGTTTCACGCGCCCAATTTTACAGCCAATTAAATGATCCGGAGGATTCTTGGTGAAACGTAAGGCAATGTCTGCTTCCCGGCGAGACAAATCAAATACTTCAAAGGAATCGCTGATCTTCAATTGAATATCAGGATACTCGAGCATGAATTCTTCAAAGTAAGGCATCATCAGTTCAAGCGCAAAGATATCAGGCACTGTTACACAAACCTGTCCAGCCAATTCGTTATCACGCCCTGCGATATGACGCCCGAAAGAATGGAGCGATTCGTCCACGCCCAAAGCAACAGGCATCAATTCTTCCCCTGCAGCAGTTAACTGATAACCGCTTGGCATACGGTCGAAAAGACGAACACCTAACTCACCCTCAAGCGCGTCAATACGCCGTGCAACAGTGCTGTGACTCACGTTCAAAGAGCTTGCAGCCACCCGCATAGAAGGCGCCTCAGCCACTGCCAGAAAATATTTTACATCATCCCAATTCATTGTCGGCCACCTCCAGTGGTCCATATATGGACCACACACATCCATATTCAATGACTTCCGGATTAAATTTGCGCCTGTATATGAAAGAAATCAGAAATTTTAGGGGATGTTCCAAAATGGATACTCTTTTCATCACACCGTTCGCTGCCGCTCTTCTCGGCATGCTTCAAATCTCTGTCATGATACCGGTGGGCCGCGCCCGTGGCCAAATCGGCGTCCCAATCGGCGATAACGGTAATACCGAGTTACTCCGCAAGATAAGGCGACACGGTAACCTGACAGAAAATTCGCCTATCTTTTTGATTTTATTAACTCTTCTTGAAATATCGAATGCATCTAAAATACTCGTAGTGATTTTTGCTATTCTATTTGTAACAGCTCGAATATCCCATGTGATTGCATTTTCAGCTTCAGAAACCCCAGCCTTTTTTAGAGCCTTTGGCGCACTTGGCACTATAGTTTCCATCCTTGGTTCTTCACTTGCGATATTTTGGACACTTCTGTCCTGACACTACCCAAGGGTGGAAAGTGGTATTTTTCTGCAACACTTTTAAAAGCTTGCAAGAAAACTCTCATAGAAATTTAATGTTTTGGCGCTGGACTCTCACTCAAGAACTCTTATCTTAAGCGCATCAGCCTTTTTATTGGGGGTTGATACTATTTTGACTGCGACACTATTGACTTGGTTACAGACTGTTTCCATTCATACTCGCTACTTTAAAGGAGCCACACAATGGCAAACGGTACTGTAAAATGGTTTAATACACAAAAAGGCTTTGGCTTTATTAAACCTGAAGATGGCGGCAACGATGTGTTCGTTCACATCTCAGCTGTAGAAGCTGCTGGCCTTAAGTCTCTAGAAGACGATCAGAAAATCACTTATGAGCTCGTAGAAGATCGCCGCGGCCGTATGTCTGCTGGCAACCTAGAGCTTGCATAAGCTTTAAGTTCATAAAGATTCGAAAGGAGCGTTACATCGCTCCTTTTTTTGTGCCTGTTGTCCAAGTGGGTTTCGCCACAACTTCTCTAAATTTAGTAACCCCCATCCACCTTAGTGAAAGCACCTTTTAGCTTATTGGCATTGACGGGCGCTCTAATACCCTTTCTATTTAGCCTCAATAAATTTCGCCCGCCCATGAGGCGAAACATAAATCAATAAAAGGGTGGTTATGTCTCAAGAAAATGAAAACCAGCAAACAACAACCGTAAAGGATGTTGAACAGCTGGGTATCTTTGCAGCCATCGCAAGCTTATCCTATGTTTTCTGGATTTGCGGCGGTATGGAAATGGTAGAACGCCTCGCATTCTATGGAGTTCGCCAAAGCACTGGACTTTATGTAACAGACTCTGTGGCCAACGGTGGCCTCGGACTAGTAGAAAGTGATCTTGGTCTTATTTTCCTGATCTGGGCAATTGTACAAACATTCGTGCCTGTTCTAACCGGCGGTATTTCCGACCGGATCGGCTATAAAGAAACGATCTTCGCCTCAACAATCTTCAAAATTCTTGGATATCTGTTGATGGGCTTTTTCCCTTCATTCTGGGGCTTTGCATCAGGTGCTGTTGTTCTGGCGTTTGGTACCGGGATTTTCAAACCGGGTTTACAGGGCACTATTTCCAAATCTACAGGGCGGCATAACAGCTCCATGGCTTGGGGAATTTTCTACCAAACAGTTAACATCGGCGGTGCACTTGGCCCAATGGTCGCCGTAGCCCTACGCCAGCTTTCATGGGACTATCTGTTCTTCGCGTGCGCCGCGATTATCTCACTCAATTTCATTCTACTTCTCATGTATAAAGAGCCGGATAAAGAAGAACGCCTTGCACACCGTGCTAAAGTCAAAGCCGGTGAAGTAAAAGAAGAAAGCCTGTGGCGCGACAGTATCAAGGAACTCTCCAACCCTGTTCTTATCTGGTACGTAGTTCTCTTCTCTGGCTTCTGGTTTATGCTTTGGACCTTCTGGGATGTAGCACCACTGTATTTCCGTGATTGGGTGGATACCACAACCATGGTTTCTCAGATCTTTGGTGAAGGCGGAACGGACAACGGTTTCTGGAAATTCTTCTGGGGCATGAATCAGGAAGGCACAGCGGTTATGCCCGAGGGCCTCGTGAATATTAATGCTATCCTTATTATGTTCACCTGCTTTATCGTAGCTGGCCTGAGCGGCAAGATCAGAGCCACAAACTCTATGGCTATCGGTACCTTCCTTGCATCAAGTGCATTGATCATTTTCGGCGGTTTTAACTTTGCGTGGATCATTTTTATCGGCGTGGTTATTTTCTCCTTCGGTGAAATGCTTTCAAGCCCGAAGAGTAGTGAATATCTGGCAAACATCGCACCACGCGAGAAAAAGGCCATGTACCTTGGCTTCACACAGCTCCCTATCGGCCTTGGCTGGACGATTGAGAGCTATCTTGGGCCATATCTCTATGGTGAGTTTTCATCTAAAGAACAGATTTCACGTAAAATGCTGTTGGAAAACGGCATGACTGAAGCAGATGTAGCTGCGGTTCCGATCGGTGAAGCATTTGATAAACTGTTGATGCTTACCGGACAAAGCGCAGGCACACTGACAGAACAAATGTATGCCGCAAACGCTGTTGGTACTGTTTGGTATGTTATGGGTATCGTAGGATTGGTTTCAGCCCTTGGCATGTATGCCTACGGTAAATGGACCTACCGCGTAGCAAAAATGCAGGAAGCATAACACGGCTTAAGCAAAAAAACGGGCGTGTCTCCCCCATCCAGAAGGCACGCCCCAAATATGTCAGTATCGTTCTGACCCCATTGAAGATGCCTTCAATCATAGGGGATTTCTACCTATAAAAAATTTAGGTTTTTAAGGAATTTTTGGCCCCAACTTTCCCACAGGTTGTTCTATAGATTGCGGGGGTTTAGTAAACCACTGCGGTCCGTTCTCTGTCATGTAGATACAATCTTCCAGACGCACCCCAAATTCACCAAAAATATAGATACCCGGTTCATTTGAGAAACACATACCAGGCGCCAGTTTTGTGGTTTCACCGTGGACAAAATTCACACTCTCATGCCCGTCCATACCAATACCATGACCAGTTCGGTGACTTAAGCCAGGCGTTTTATAACCTGGCCCATAACCTTTACTTTCATAATACCGACGAACTGCATCATCTACATGACCAGCAGGCGTACCAAGTTTTGCGGTTTCAAACGCAATATCCTGCCCCTTGCGAACAGTATCCCACACTTCACGCTGACGCTTTGAAGCTTCACCAAACACAAAGGTCCGGGAAATATCTGATTGGTATCCGTGCACACTACAGCCGCAATCCATCAATACAATCTTACCTTCAGTAAGCTCTTGCGGTTGGTCTGTACCGTGTGGATAGGCGGAAGCCTCCCCAAGAAGCGCCAATCCCCAGATACCAGAACCACCAAGGTCTGCCTGTGCTTTACGCATCAGAGCTTTGATATCATCCGGGGTCATGCCTTTTTCAAGCTTGTCCCAAACTTCACCGTAAGCTCTGAGTGTAATTTCATTGGCTTTATGCATCAGCTTGAGTTCAGCTTTAGATTTATGCATCCGGCATCCAAGAGTGATAGGGTCAGCCGACACAACCTCATACTGGGAAGCAGCTTTTCTGAACCCATCCATGATGAAAAAACGTACTGTGCTTTCAAAACCAATCTTACCAGATGTAATACCACGGTCTTTGAGAATGCCGGCAACACGCTCAAACGGATTTTCATGCTCATGCCATGCGCGGACATCACTACCGAATGTCATGCTTTCCCGTACACTAGGCTCCTCGAAATATGGGGTTACTACACCAATTTCACCTTCGCGTGGAATGACCACACAGGTAAGGCGCTCGCTTCGCCACCAACGAATACCTGTGAAGTAAAGCATTGCTGAACCAGGTTCCAAGAGGATGGCATCGATGCCCTTTTCCCGCATCAATTTTTGCGCCTTGGCAACCCGGGCTTTTCGCTCTTCTGTAGAGATTGGCTTTGCATCTCCGGTGATATTTTCCAATTCGCCAGAAACCGTTTTATTCGCACCAGAAGCAGGTGATGTACCGACAAGAGCCGCAGCACCCAAACCAGCGCCAGCGAGCTTCAAGAAATCTCTTTTATCCATAACCTTGATCCCCCAATAGGCCTATTTTTTATACACATCGCCATCTTTCATCACGAAAGATACATTCTCCAGAACAGTGATATCTTTTAGAGGATCACCATCCACCGCGATGATATCTGCAAGGAAGCCTTCTTTGATCTGCCCCAAATCATTTTCCTGCTTGAGAAGTGCCGCAGAATTTACCGTAGCAGCCTGCAGTACCTGAAGTGGGGTCATACCAAATTTCACCATACGAGATAGCTGTTTTGGATTATCACCATGTGGGTAAATAGCAGCATCAGAGCCAAACACCATGTTCACACCACCTTTAACCGCTTTGGTAAAGCTCTCACGCTGACGCTTGGACACCTGACGTTCTTTATTCAGATTTTCTTCAGGTACACCATTCTGCTCGCCAAACGTAAGCGTATATTCAGTGTTATAAATATCCATGGAGAAATACGTACCAAAACGTTTTGCCAGCTCAACGCCTTCATCATCAAGGAAGCTTACATGTTCTACACTGTCTACACCTGCAACAATCGCGGCTTTAATGCCGTCCGTACCATGAGCATGGGCAGCAACGGTTACCCCGCGGCGGTGGGCTTCTTCAACAGCAGCTTTCATTTCGTCTACAGAGTACTGCTGAATACCAACCTTCGTACCTTTTGAAAATACACCACCTGTTGCACAAAGCTTAATTGCATTCGCACCATATTTAATATTTTCGCGCACTTTCTGGCGCACAGCATCCGTACCGTCTGCCACACCGCCGGATGTTACCTTCATTTCTGGTGGCAAGAAGTTGTTATCACAGTGCCCCCCCGTAATACCAAGGGAATGCCCTGCAGCCCAGATACGCGGCCCTTCAATTTCACCTGCGTTAATGCCGTCCCGTACGCCGATTACGCTGTAACCCGCTGCGCCAACATTTCTTACGGTCGTGAACCCAGCCATCAGGGTTTTCTTTGCATTCTTCACTGCAACAACAGTTTGGCGCGGGATAGAGTATGTCATACTCAAGTGGAACGGTGTTTCAGCATCACCAGAGAGGTGCACATGCATATCCATCAAACCCGGAAGAACCGTTTTACCTGAAAGATCAATCACCTTCGCATCTTTCGGCGCTGATCTGCCATCGGTTTTGAAAATAGAAACAATCCGGTTATCACGCACCACAATTGTTTGGTCTTTTTTCATATCGCCGTTTGCAACATCCAGAACCGCGCCCGCGTAGATAACCGTTTCATCGGCAATTGCTGTACCTGCCACCGCAAAAACTGCAGCCGCCGCCAACGTTGATTTCAGTATATTTTTCATGATGTCCCCCTGCCCTTGAGCGTAAAGTTTGCAGCAGCCTAAGGGCTCTGCCTTATTGTGTCTATTTAGATTTTCGTGAGCATAAAAAAAGCCCAGCATCATATGAAGCCGGGCTTTTCCTAATTTAGTGGTTGATCAGCGTGCGCTTGAAACAGCTTTATTGAACTCTTCTTGTGCATGCTTGAATTGACTGAGGGATTTGCTCACATAAGTAAGCACTTCATCCACATAACCATCCGTAGAGGCAGACCAAACCCGATTGATATAGCGTTCACCCGCCGCAAAACTTGACATGATATCCGCATAGGCCTGAACACCATACAGATGCTTCATGGTTTCACGAGCATCAGCAAACCGCATTAAATCTTCACGGAATAATTTATCAATTTCAAAGCGCATATCATATGTTGGCACTTTGTCTTTCCGACCATCAAGATCAGAAAGGTTTTGCACGATATTTTTAAGGCTATCTTCAAGATCCTGCCGGTTAGAAGCCAACACACTGTCATCTTTAGCGGCAGCAGCTTCCAGACGCTTTGACATAATCACACCCAGTGCGCCCGCGATAATGATCGGGCCAAAGGCGGTCCAGTCAACTTCTGTTGGATGCAGTGATGTGAGATAAGCACCAGCAAGGAAAGCAATAACAACAAGTAATTTCGCTAACATTTGCATTGTATTTCTCCCTAGTTCGCGGCCAAGATAATCAAAACGGCTTTAACCACACCCACGAGCGCCTCACCGACAATCATACCCGCTGCAATTGGAATACCGTAATTATCAGACCAAACCTTACCTTTTTTGCGATCAGAAATTTCGCGAAGAAGTGTACCAAGGCTGTAGGTCAACACGATATTAAACGGCAGATAGAAACCAAGGCCAACAGTGATACCGAGCCCACCTTGAAGAGCCGTTAAAAGACCGCCGAGCGCTGCGCCAGCTACATATTTTTCAGTTGGTACGTCACCGCCCGTAATACCCTTCACCATAGAGGCAAGTGCTTCGCCTTGCGGCGCAGGCAATTCATCTGAACCAAGGCCATAAGCATCATTTAGTACAAAAATCAGTACGATGATCAGGATCGGGCCAAGCCACGCACCAAAGAACTGCCCCATCTGCTGCATACGCGGTGTGGCACCAACCAGATAACCGGTTTTAAGATCAAGCATCAGATCTGTCGCTTGGCTCATAGCCACACAAGTGGCGGCACCCACAGTGATAGCCGCTACAATCGCCGGGCCAGTATCCATGCCGCCAAAACTCTGTGTGATAATAATCAAAAGCGTTACCGCAATCAGCGTCATCCCAGAGAGTGGTGACCAGTTCGTACGGCCAATGGCTTCCGAAAGAATGATACCTGCCATCCATATCCAAAGCGTACCAAGAACAGCCATCATAATACCGCGTGCGAAACCAACCTGCTCGTTTGCTGTAATCGCCATAACGCCAAGAAGGATAGCAGCACCCGCCACCGCAATATAAAGAAGCTTAATCGGCATCTCATCAGCGCTCATAGCGCTTTCAGATTTCGCTGAAGACTGCATAGACTTAATGGCAGATTTAATGAGCGGCAGTGCGAACATCACGCCGATCACAGCACCACCGATAAGCATACCAATACCTGTTGGGCGGAACAAAGTTACACGGAGCGTACCCGGGTCAGTTACCTTCACACCGTCCACCACTGGCAGCATACCTGTGAGATCAAGCATCGGCGCCAACAGCCAGTAACATACATAACCACCAATAATGAAAGCCACACCACCGCGACCAGCAATAAAACCAACACCGATTGTAAGCAGTGAAATATACCAAGCACCATTCAAGTATGGTGGTAGGATTTCAGATCCCACTACATCGTTAATGATATTGAAAAGCTCAAGGTCAGCGCCATCGGAGAAGAAATAAACCACCGCAGAAACCAACGCTCCCGCAACCAACAATTTTGCCTTTTCCACACCTGCACCCGGTGATTTCAGGATGGAAGCAACCGCCACACCACCCGGGTATGTGAAACGTTCAAAATCAATCATCTGCTTCCGGAGCGGAATGATGAATGCAATACCGAGGAAAGCACCTGCAATTGCCCCGAACGTCAACACATATGGGTTAAAATCATAGCCGTAACCCAAAATGAAGATCGCAGGCACAGAGAACATCATCCCCGATGATGCACCATTCACAGCAGAAGCCACAGTTTGCGTTACGTTATTTTCCACAATTGAGCGGCGGCGCAATATGCCCCGCAAAATACCAAAGCCCAGAATAGCTGCAAGCTCAGAGCCTTCAATTGAGAAACCCAGTTTTAGTGAAGCATAACCAATTGAAAGCGCGATAATAGCGCCAAGGAAATAGCCCACAATAACTGCATGCGGTGTAAGTTCAGGATAGGCGCCTTTTGTAATTGGCCCAGCCTGAGAAGCAGTCTGATCAGACATGCTGTCCCTCCCCCGGAAAGTTATTCAACAAACGGCGCAGCATATAATTGCTCTCCCTAAGAACAACAGCCCTTGCATGTTGCGCCAAACAGGCCTAGCAGTAACATAATGATAAGAAAGTTGCGAGCCTGAGAACAAAAATTACACTATCAGGTTGGTTTTGAGGATAAGCTCCATGTCTTCTGCAGAAAACAAGATTAACCTTGCGTGGTTACGTGAGCGCCTGAAGCGCCACTTCAGCGAATTGCTACGTTTGGCGGTGCCTGCAATTATGACACGTATCGGTCTGTTCGGCCTTGCGATGGTGGATATTGCCATGGTGGGCCACTATGCAACGCAGCATCTGGCATGGCTTAACCTAGCAAACCAATCAGTGATTATGTTCACACTTGTTGTAGGTATGGGACTATTGGCTGGTGTTACTGTATACACGGCTAATGCTATTGGTATGGATGATTACCACGGTGCCGGTAAAGTGTGGAAACGAAACCTAAGTTTCACATTTTTGATCAGCCTGTTCCTTGTTGCTGCCTGTCTGCCTGCTCCTCTATGGCTTGAACTTTTAGGGCAAAGTCAAACCGATTCAGAAACCAGTGGTTTTCTCGTACGTATTCTGGCTATCGGCCTGCCGGGACACCTGCTTTTCTTCTGCTGCACATCCTTCTTAGAGGGTATCAAACGTGCGGAGGTCGGTTTTTACATGATGATTGCTGCAAACATCGTGAATGTGGTCTTCAACTATGCCTTAATCTTTGGCCATTTTGGCTTTCCAGAATTAGGTGCAGAGGGCTCAGCCTGGGCGTCAACAATTGTACGCTGGTTTATGGCGGCTTCAGTATTTGGCTACATCTGGTTTATGCCAAGTATCAAGGATAAATACCAAATCCGTGAAAAGGTAACACAGAAATGGGCTGAATGGTCTGATCAACGCCAGATGGGGTATGCATCTGCTGTATCCCTCGCCGCTGAAGTACTTGCCTTCAGCGCCCTTGCAGTATTCGCAGGTTGGCTTGGTACAGTACCTCTGGCAGCTCACGGGGTGATTTATCAGGTGATTGGTATTCCGCTCATGATTGCCATTGGCATTGGTGTGGCAACCACAGTTCGTGTTGGCATTGCATTTTCCCGTAAAGACAAGGCAGACACAGTTCTTGCCTCTATTTCCGGGATAATCCTGAATTTTATCGTCTGCGGTGCCTTCTCTGCAGCAATTTACGCGTTCCCGGCACCTCTTCTCGGGATATTCACCAATGATATACGCATTATTGAACTTCTCATACCTGTGATTTTTGTAGCAACGTTCGGGATGATTTTTGATGCTGCTCAAATGGTGGCTGCCATGATGCTCCGAGGCTTTAAGGAAACATGGTGGCCAACCTACCTGCAGAGCTTTTCTTTCATCGCAGTAATGCTGCCTGCCTGCTATATTTTTACCTTCCCGCTTGAAATGGGTTTCAAGGGCCTGATGGTCGGAACCTTTGTAGGCGTCGTAGTTTCCTGGATACTTCAAATCGCACGTTTTGTGTATCTGGTGCGACAACCAGCCACGATGCAAACCGAATAAAACAGGCTATATTCGGAATCTGAATAAAACGGCCTATATGCCGCGGCAACTCTTGACATTCTGCGTACAGTTATTATCTGTGCGCCAAATAAAAAGTGCCATATTTTTATCGCTATTTGCCTTAAATTTACCTTTCTAAGGCAGTTTAATATTCAGGCTTATTAATCGGATTGATAGCATTTTGCCCGCTAGATACAGGACAACAGCAATGAAAAAAACTCTCACTGCTTTAAGCTTTATTACACTGGCAAGTACCCCATCCACTGCTGATGATTTTAATGTTAGCGAGGTTTTGGGCGGTGCTGTTGACCTGCTGCAGCAGGGTGTTGACCTGCTGTGGCCAGATGAACTTGGTCTGGATAATGTCAATGCGAAAATCGGTTTCGGTGTGGGCTTCACCCCTGATTATATTGGTTCAGACAACTATGCACTAAGAGCCGTACCACTTCTTGATATTCGCTATAAAGATAGCTGGCGCCTATCTGGTAGCAAACTAACTTTCAGCCCGATCCGTACCAAGCATTTTGAAGCTGGCCCCCTTTTGAACCTAAGGTTTGGCCGTGCGGAAGAATCCAACGCATTCCTTGAAGGCCTTGGCGATATTAACACTACATTTGAAGTAGGTGGTTATGTAAGGGCGAAATATAAATCTGGCTTCCTGACAGCCGAATACCGCCACGGTTTGGGGTCTGGCATCAAAAGTAACATCCAGGTAACCGCCGGACATGGTATCTATAAATCAGAAAATTTCGTTGCGCTTTTAAGTGCGCGCGTTCGCTGGCAAGATGACCAAACTGCCATGACACAATTTGGCATTACAGAACAGCAAGCTCAGAATTCCGTAAAAGGCTTTGATACGTATCAGGCTTCATCTGGTATTTATGATGTCACTACCAACTTAATTGGTTCTTATACTGTCAACAAAAGCACCCGCCTTGTTGGCCTTGTATCATACGGCAAGATTGTAGGGAGTGCCTCAGATAGCCCGCTGGTTGCTGATGCAGGTTCCAGCAACCAGTTTATCGTTGGTACAGGCCTAGTATTCAGCTTCTAAATCCAGGTAGAGATTTCTTCGAGGCTCTTCTTATCAATGTTCGGCACCTGAACGCCTTCTTCAGGGTAACCAGCCACAATTAGCATAATAGGTTTTTCATTGTTTGGTCTGCCGCAAATCTTGCTCAGGAAACCCATTGGGGACGGTGTGTGTGTCAGTGTTGCAAGACCCGCATTATGGAGGGCAGCAAGCAAGAAACCACACGCGATACCAACACTTTCATGTACATAATAATTGGTTGAACGCTCGCCTGTTTCTTCATCCAAGCCATAGGTTTCACGGAATACAGCAATCAACCACGGCGCTGTTTCAATGAAAGGCTTGTTAGCATCCGTTCCAAACGGCTCCAGATCCTTGAGCCATTCATCAGATGCACGGCCACCATAAAATTCACGTTCTTCTTCTTCTGCAGCCTCGCGAAGAGCAGTTTTCACTTCAGCACTTGAAATAGCAGCAAAATGCCACGGTTGCTTGTTAGCGCCGCTTGGTGCCCGACCCGCAGTCAGGATCGCATTTTCAATTACTTCCCTTGGGACTGGCTTGTCAGAGTATTCCCGAACCGTGCGGCGGTTTTTCATCATCTCGAAAAACTCTTTGGAACGCGCAGTCATGGTTTCCCCATCCTTCACGTCAAAGCCTTCAAGAGGTACAAATTTTTCTGCTTTCATATCACTTCCCCGAAATGGCCCCTCGCCATTACTGTGCAGAATATGTTTATATTCCACAAATCACTTTCAAACTCATGGGCTTGCTAACATGCGCTGTTGGATATTGCTGGTAATATTATTGTGTATGCAGATGTTCACATCTGCCGCCCAAACACAATCTATCGCCATTCCTCCACAAAACCTTGAAGCATCCCTTCGCGACCAATTAGTTTCAGAGAGCAGTTTTTTTGTCAATGGGCCGCTTACATATGGCCTCACCCAGGAAACGGCAAACCGCTACTACTCTTTAGGAAAAACAGCGAAAACCATTCTTGCCCTCACAGCACTTAGAGCTGCAGAGGCCGGCCTTCTCGATATCAACGATCCTGTCGCGCGTCATCTACCTGAAATACTTGAAGACAACCCTTTCAAAGTACAGGTAACCCTTCAGCACCTTTTAACGGAAACCGCAGGATTTGCTACGGTACCTATCCAAAACAGCAGCAGCCCTCTCCGTTATTATGCCAAAGAACTTCGTACCGCAGGCCAAATGGCTCATGATGATATTGTCGGTTGGCTGGTGTTAATTAAACTACTGGAACGCTCTACTGGCACCTCAATCGACACGGTAATTTATACACATCTCCTGAACCCACTCGGGCTGCCGATAGAAAGCATTAAATTGCCGGAAGTAGTTACCCCATCGCCGTTTCAAAACCTTTTAGACATGAAGGCAAACGGCCAAGCCATAGCCGAAATTGTGCGTGTTCTTATCCGAAACCGTACAAAAGAAGGGGCGCCTTTTTTACAGCGTTATACTCATGATTTCTTGATCAAACACCATAGCTGGCGCATGCATCCTATGTCAGATGCCCGCACATTGGCAGGCGTTCAAAAACGGGCAAATAATCGCTTATGGCTTGAGCCTGCGGGAACCGATTGTGAGAAAGGTATCTTCTTTCAGGCCTATCCAGCGGGGGATGTTGCTTTCATTAAAATTGGATGCCCTACAGACGCTTATCTCAACGCGATTAGCACTACAGTTGAGAATAGCTTCCTGCCAGTAGAGACAGACAGTCGCCAAAAAGAGTTGGAAGCGCTCTATTCAACTGCACGGTTTAGCGGGCTATATGTAAGAGCAGATAAGCCGTCCGCCTGGTTCAAGGACCGTATAAACTTTATTCGTGATGATACACTCGACCTCAGTGACAGAGGTGACGGCACTGTCATCATTGATGATGGTATCAGGCAAATGACTTATCACCGCACAGCAGCTTTCACCTACGCTTCGCCCTCGGGAGAAGGAGTACTTTTTAGCCCATTTAAACAAGGTGGTTACATGCTTATGGGTGATAAGTTTTACCGCTACGTAGGACCGCTTGGTAACAAAACAATGGTGATAACCGCTGTACCTTTCGTACTCATCGTTCTCTTCTCCAGTTTGTTCTATGTGAAGCCAAGCTTTGAAAAGCCATGGCGCAGGATGGGGCAATTTGGCAGTGTCGGTACACTTCTGGTCACGGCTTCTATCGTGCTTGAATATACAGTATGGCCAACTGTTCTTTTTGACTGGCAGATGCCGTGGCTTATCAACCTATGGCGATTTTTCATGAATGTGGGCTTGGCTCTTATTCTATCCTTACCGCTCTTTGCTATATCCTTCACCCGCCAAAACAAGGTACCAGCAGGGAAAGCTATCCTTTTTGTACCTCTACACCTCGCGTTACTGAGCGTTGCAGCTTTCGCCATGTTCCTGATTATGGTGGCATGGGGACTGGCCGGAGAATTTTCCGCCTATTAGGCTTGATTCCGTAGTGTCGCCATATTATGGTCCCGCCCATGACAAGAACTGGCGCATATAAACGCATGTGTAAGCGAATGATCCGCCCGGTTTCCACTGGAAGCCGGGGCACTATCGTTCGACCCTTACATACATCGTTTATAGGAGTAGCGCGCCATGACCGCGCCGTTTGAATTTACAAACCGTTTTGATATCCTGCTTACAAGCAGCCCAACATCACTTGAACAGGCATTAAGCCCTTTCACTCAGAGCGATATTACACCTGCCAAGGTTTCTGCAACACGGCAGGAACATGACAGTATGATTGTAACCGTTATTGTACCAAGCTTGGCGGAAAGAAATGCTCGTGCTATCCAGAAACAATTGAAATCACAGCCTCTTGTGAAAAATGTTTTTCTGGAACATATGGTGACATAATGCAGAATTTTGGCCTAGGCCCTGAGGATATTAAAGCTCAGCTAGATAAGCTTGCGGAAACAGATAGTAACGTGAAAGCAGCGATTGAACTGGTAGATTATCCGGGAGAACGGGTAAATCCTCAAGGTTTGAATACTTTTGTAAGAGTTATCATGGGCCAACAGCTTTCCGTGAAAGCAGCTGCTTCTATTTGGGCGCGCGTCCAGGCGCTCGTCGGTGAAGATGCTGACGCCAGCGCTTATGCCGCACAGTCCGATGAAGCCTTGCGGGAAGCAGGCGTATCGAGGCAGAAGATTAAATATCTACGTTCACTTTGCGAAACTATTGAATCCGGCGTGCTTGATATAGCAGCTTTGCCACACATGGACGACGAAGAAGCAATCAAGGCCATTACATCAGTAAAAGGTTTAGGCGTTTGGTCTGCACATATGTATCTTATGTTCTCGTTGGGCCGTACAGATATATGGCCTGTTGGTGACCTTGCAGTTCGGGTGGGTATTGGCCGTATTGTTGGCTTGGAAGAGCGCCCTACGGAAAAAGAAGCTGAAAAGCTCGGCGAACGCTGGAAACCATACCGCAGTGTGATGGCGCTATTATCATGGCATTATTATTCTAATGCGCCATTTTAAGATGGAGAGTTGAGAGTGACAGATTTCAGGCAAGTAACAAATACCGTTTCGGTATCACCGCAAATCACAACGGCTGATATTGATGCAGCAAAAGAACAAGGCTTCACTCTGCTTATCAATAACCGCCCGGATGGCGAAGAACTTGGCCAGCCTACAAATGCTGACCTAGAAGCTTACGCAAACGAAGCTGGTATAAAGTGGTTACATATTCCTTTTGCGGGCACAGACCTTACCCTCAACAAAGTTATGCAGATGAACTATGAGCTAAAAAGAAACGAGAAAATATTAGCTTTCTGCCGCACAGGAACACGCTCCTGCAATATCTGGGCGCTGGCTTCTGCACTTACAAACGAATTAGCTAACGAAGAGATTATCGCTAATGGTTCTACAGCAGGCTATGACTTAAGCGGGATGGAAGCATCACTTGATCATATCCGTGAACTGAACACCTCAGCTTAAAGAATATGGGGCGTCACAGTAGCGCCCCAATATTTAACGATCGTTCGGTTATTTTTCTTTATTAAGCCCGAAAGCCTTCAAAACGAAGGTATATTCCTCGGCCACTTCCCAAAGACGCTCAAACCGGCCTGACTTACCGCCATGCCCGGCACCCATGTTGATTTTCATCACCAAAAGATTGTCATCCGTTTTAGTGGCGCGCATTTTAGCAGTCCATTTCGCCGGTTCCCAATATGTGACACGCGGGTCATTCAAACCACCTGTCACCATCATTGGCGGGTAATCTTTTGCTTCAACATTTGAATAAGGGCAGTAGTCCGCGATTGTATCATATGCCTCAGCGCTTTCGATTGGGTTCCCCCATTCTGGCCACTCGATAGGTGTAAGCGGCAGGTCCGCATCAAGCATGGTGTTAAGCACATCAACAAATGGTACATGCATCACACAGCCTGCAAATAGCTCAGGCGCTTGGTTAACAACAGCTCCCATAAGCTCACCACCTGCACTACCGCCGGAAATGCTGATACCACCTTCTGCGCAATAACCTTCATCTGTCAAAGCACGTGCTACATCGACAAAATCATTAAATGTGTTAGTGCGGCGTTCCAGTTTGCCCGCTTCATACCAACCATAGCCAAGCTCATCCCCACCACGAATATGGGCAATAGCATAGGCAAAACCACGGTCCAAAAGCGAGAGACGCGCACTTGAGAAAGATGGGCTCATACCAAGGCCGTAAGCCCCGTACCCATATAGGTGAAGCGGAGCGCCTGACCCCTTTTTCCAATCTTTATGATACACAATACTTACCGGGATTTGAGTACCATCCCGCGCGGTGATCATCTTGCGTTCAGAGGCATAGTTTTCCTTGGTGTAACCGCTTGGGATTTCCTGTTCTTTCCGAACGGTAAGGGCACCGGTTTCTATATCCCAATCATACACCGTTGGAGGTGTGGTCATGCTGCTATAAGCAAGGCGTACAAACTTTTGGGCAGCTTCCGCATTGCCACCAAGACCTACCTCATATACTGGCTCAGGAAATTCCACGTAAGAACCTTTACCACCGCGCCAGATATATATCTGATCAAGGCCATCCAGCCTATCCTGGAGCGCGAGGAAGCCATCAAACACCTGCATACCGTGAAGGTAACGAGTATCACTGCCTTCAATCACTGGTATCCAGTGATCTTCAGAGATACCACCAGCCTGCACTTCATACACACAGAAATTTCTATGGCCTTTGTTCGAGCGCACATAAAGCGCCTGCCCGCCATGATCCACATAATAATCATGCCCATCGCGGCGCGCAGCAAAGCATTCTGGCACTTTCGAAAGATCATCAAGTGGCACCATATGATTTTCAGCAGTTACATGATCAGCGGACCGAATAATCAGATACTGATCAGATGATGTAGCGCGGATATGCACGAAGAAACTGGTGTTTTCTTCTTCAAAAATCTTTTGATCTTCCGCAGCACCAAGCGTGTGCCGGTTCACTAGATATGGCCGCCATTCAGCAGAGACTTTCACATAGGCAAAACTTGTAGATGCGCTATCCCAAACGATCTCACCGGATGTCTCTTCAATAGAATCACCTAGATCTTCACCAGTCTCCAGATTACGCACCTTAGCTGTAAAACGCTCTGACCCATTATCATCTGCACTATAGGCTAGATATTTGCCGTCCGGGCTAACAGCCAGCGATCCAAGTTTATAAAACTCCTTACCTTCCGCTTCGGCATTTTCATCCAGCAGCACCTGCCAGCCTTCACCTTCAAAAGGGTTCTCCGTTCGTGGGCGGTAGTACCAGATACGGTACTGGGTGCCTTCAGCAAACGCCCAGCGGTAATCATACTTACCTTCCTGCCACGGCACGCCAACATCGTCTTCTTTGATGCGACCTTTAATTTCTTCAAACAGTTTATCTGTAAGCGCTTTTTCAGGCTCCATTACCTGTTCAAAATATGCGTTTTCTTCTTTCAGATAGCCTAAAATCTCTTCGTCTTTCACCTCAGGGTATCCTGGGTCCTTGAGCCAGAAGTATGGATCATCAAAACTTTTGCCGTGATGAGTAGCTGAATAAGGTTTTGTTGCAGCAGCTGGTGCAGCTAGGCTTTCTGGTGCTTTAAGCATATGTTTCTTTTCCCGAGTAAAAAACTGTCTTACTGGTAAGCCTCATATGCAAATGTGTAAAGACTTGAAGAATCTTACACACCGCCTAAGGGATAGCGCTTGCAAATATCTGCATTCGCTGCCAAGTAGGCTAAAAGGGTCAGGGCTGGCCAACGTAAAATAATAAGTGAGGGGGCATATATTATGACCACAAATCCGCAACATCTGGCTGCACTACGCGCCGAACTCAAGAATCGCGACCTTGCCGGTTTTATCGTACCGCTCACTGATGAGCATATGAGCGAATACGTAGGAAATTATGCCCAGCGCCTTGCATGGGTTTCAGGCTTCACGGGCTCTGCTGGTAACGGCGTTGTTCTGGCTGAAAAAGCAGCTGTTTTCATTGATGGTCGCTACACCATTCAGGTTGCTGCAGAGGTTGATACTGCGCACATGGAACATCACCACTTCGAACAGTACCCTCTGCTTAGCTGGGTGAAGGATAACTCCAAAGCTGGTGACCGCATTGGATATGACCCTGAGTTGGCAACCGTAGCCTGGGAAGAAGATGCTCGCGCGGCGCTAGACGGCACAGGTGTTGAGCTTGTAGCGGTTGATACAAACCCAATCGACAGTGTTTGGGAAGATCAACCAGACCCATCCCTTGAACTGGTTTACGGCCACGATACAGAATACACGGGTAAAACTGCATCAGAAAAACGTGTTGATGTAGCTGCTGAACTTGCAAAAAAAGGTACTGACGCCGCGGTTATCACCATGCTGGATAGCGTTGCATGGGCCTTTAACATTCGCAGTAAAGACGTGTTGAACACACCAGTACCACATGCTTTCGCGATCATGGAAAAGAATGAGCTGGCTACTCTGTTTGTGGATGAACGCAAAGTCGACAGCAACTTGAAGCAGTTCCTTGGCAACAATGTACGCATTGAACCGCGCACTGCCTTTTATGGCGAGCTTGAAAAGCTGGGTTCAGAAGGCAAAACAGTGTTGGTTGACCGCGCAAGTAACAATGCCAAAGTTTTCTCAACTCTAAAAGCGAGCGGTGCAAAGCTGGTTGAGGGACAAGATCCATGTATCCTGCCAAAAGCGGTTAAGAACGCAACAGAAGCACAAGGCTCCCGCGATGCGCACATTCGCGATGGCGCTGCTATCGCTGAATTCCTTTGCTGGCTTGAAGGTGAAGCACCAAAAGGTACTGTCGACGAGCTCAGCGCAGTAGACAAACTTTGGGAATTCCGCCAACGCCGCGACATGCTGAAAGACAGCAGTTTTGATACCATCTCGGGTGCAGGCCCGAACGGCGCTCTTTGCCACTATAGAGTATCAGAAGAAACCAATCGCAAACTTGAGATGAACAGCATTTATCTTGTGGATAGCGGAGGACAATATCTGGACGGCACAACAGACATTACCCGTACCGTTATCGTTGGTACACCAACAGACGAAATGAAAGACCGTTTCACCCGCGTTCTCAAAGGCCACATCGGGCTAACACTAACCCGTTTCCCTGAAGGCACAGCAGGCATGATGCTGGACAGCATCGCACGCCGCCCGCTTTGGGAAGCTGGCCTTGATTATGACCACGGCACAGGTCACGGTGTTGGATCATTCCTGGCGGTACATGAAGGCCCACAGCGTATTGCCAAATTTGGTTCACCAGTTCCACTTCAGGCAGGCATGATCCTTTCAAACGAACCGGGGTACTATAAAGAAGGTGAATACGGTATTCGTATTGAAAACCTTGTTCTTGTAAAGGAAATGGACCTTGGCGGGGACCCACAGCGCCGTATGTTTGGTTTTGAAAACCTTACATGGGCACCAATTGAACGCCGCCTTGTGGATGCAAACCTTCTTGATGATATTGAACTTAACTGGCTGAATGCGTATCACGCGGATGTTTGGGAAAAACTGAACAGCCTTGTAGATGCAGAAACCAGAGTTTGGCTTGAAAAAGCTTGCGCACCGATTGAGCGCTAAGTAACGCTAACAAGAACTTCCAAAGATAGCCACTTCCACTGGAGTGGCTATTTTTTTGTAACAATATCCCGCCAGTAAAGACCGCGATAATCAAACATACGGGTAAAATGTGTGCCATCCCAATCCAGCGCCACCGCGCGTTCCTGTCCGTGCCATTTAAGTGCCTTTGCCTGCGTAACCACGGCAACTGTGCCGCCCTCTTCTTCATACAGCAGCCCAGCATTTCCAGAAGCAGCAACATCCACCGCCACCTGTTGAGATACGCTGTGATCAGCCGTAGAATAACATGCTGGAAAGACTTCTTTGTCCGTCACATCCTTGAAGCTGCCTTCAAGTGTATAACGCTCTAGAAGAAAATTCATTCTACAAGGTGGCTGATTTGTATCCCGCAGGAATGCCTCATAAATTTCAGATATAAACGCTACTGCTGCTTCAATCGTATCACCAACCACCATATGCGGCAGACTACGGGGATTGAAGCGCCATTCGGGGTAAGGATTTGCAAAACCCTCTAGAATTTCGGGGGCGGTACCTATCTCTGTTCCCTGCTCCAACGCGATTTTACCATCTCGCCAACGACCCGTGGGGGCTGTAAGGCCAATAAGTTCATCAAGAGCAGCCTCATCTTCACCATAACCCTTCAGTGCATGATCCGCTGGAACACGTGCAGGTTTCAAACGATATGCCGCAGGCCATTTCAAGAAGCTATCTGGAATTGATCTGATATCAAGCTTAACCATCAGGATTGCGCAAGCCCTGAAAGATACATACGAACCACATAAAGATCGGTGATTTCGCCAGCCAATAACCTTTCCAGAGCACTTTGTCCTGCAAGTTGATCATTTGGTTTCTTCACCCAACCAAGCGCCTGTTGATCATCGCTGAAAAGCGTATGAAGCGCATGCTGGATTGCCATAATATGGGAAAGTCTTGAAAGCGTATCATGTGGCACACCGGAGATTTTCTCACTGCGCCAGTTATAAAATGTGCTGCGGGAGGGCTGGCCAAGAAGCACCATCTGTTCTTCAACAGAAAGGCCCCATTTTTCCGCTAATTTAAAGAAGGCACGAAGGCCGAGAGGAGCAAGCTGCTTATTCTGCAATTTGTTATCGAGACGCGATTCCAAAATACTCTCCCCGCCAGTACGTGAGTGGGAAGAGTACTGATAATTCATTGAAACTGCAACAGATTGCTAGTCTACTTCACGAATTTCAAAGTCTGTTGTGATATTGGCCAGAGCCGCAAGTTGAGCAGAAGCAGAGCAATATTTATCCATAGAAAGCTGGATCGCGCGCTCCACATGCTTTTCAGAGATATTTTTACCCTCAACCACAAAATGCATATGAATTTTGGTGAAATATTTTGGCATTTCTTCTGCACGCTCACCATCAAGCTCAACCCATACGTCTTTAATGTCCTGACGTGCCTTCTTAAGGATCATCACCACATCAATGCTCGCACAGCCGCCAGCACCGAGAAGCAGCATTTCCATCGGGCGAATAGCATGATCAAGTCCACCGCTCTCAGAGCCACTGTCCATCAATACAGAATGACCGCTCGGGGACTCACCGATAAATGTCATATCGCCAGCCCATCTAACTTTTGCTTGTCTTGTCATATCGCCCTCTTAACTCTCTTAATGAATGAATTGGATATTGTTTATCACCGCAAGTCTATCGCTTACAGTGAATTATCAGGGAAAAGTGTCACAGTATCTTCAGGCTTCCACTGCTGAAACTTTTGCATAATGCGCGTGAAAGGTTCTTCTTCCAGCATCTCATCAAGCCAGCGGAGAGTGTGCGGGTGGATTTTTTCTTCACGCCAGGCGCGGTCAGCGTTTGCATACTGGCGCACAAACGGCATGATGGCATAATCTGCAAGCGCACGTTTTTCACCAAACAAACTACGACCATTCGCCAGCCTGCCATTCAGGTGGCCCAGAAAATCCCGGGCCAGTTTCTGATGCTCAGCAGGATCCACATCTTCATACCGGGTAGAATATTTAAAACGGTCCAGATGCGGCTTGAAGTCAGTTTCTGTGGCTTTAATGAGCGCGAGCATATCTTCTTTCGAGCCATTTTCAGTCTCAAGCCAGCCTTCAGGGTCGTTTTTAGAAAGCGCCCACAGCATTACATCAAGGCTTTCATCCACTACTTTACCGTCCTGTAGTTGCAGCACAGGCACAGTGCCCTTCGGGGATATCTCAAGCATATGATCGGGCTTATCCCTTAAGACAATCTCTCTCAGGGTAACCTGCTGATTACTCACATAAATTGCCATGCGTGCCCGCATGGCATAAGGGCAGCGCCTGAAACTATATAAAACTGGTGTATCCACGCTCTATCCTGCTTCCTGAAATCTCAATTTCACACCTTATACCGCCTATATTTTCACGTGTAAAATCACAGCAAAAAAAGCTATAAAAAGAGCCTGGAAAACGCAGTTAATAGGCACTCTCATTATTACAAAAAACCCTTTAAAATCATGTAATTAAGACCAATTAGCAACTAGGAAAACTTGTTGGCAAAGCCCCTTTCTCTTGCTATCATAAATGCAACTTTGACCTATGGAGGCAGATATGAAAGGTGACAAGGAAGTAATCCGTCACTTGAACGTGATTCTAAAAAATGAGCTAACAGCGATTAACCAGTATTTCCTGCATGCACGTATGCTTAATGACTGGGGTATGGATAAGCTCGGTAAAAAAGAATATGAAGAATCCATCGATGAAATGAAGCACGCTGATGAACTGATTGAGCGTATTCTATTCCTTGAAGGTCTTCCAAACCTGCAGGATCTTGGCAAATTACAGATCGGTGAGAATGTAAAAGAGATTCTCGAATGCGACCTGAACATTGAGCATATCGCTCATAAAGACCTGACTGATGCTATCGTACACTGTGAAGAAGTGCGTGACTTCGTTTCCCGCGATCTTCTAAAGAGCATCATGGAATCTGAAGAAGAGCACATTGATTATCTTGAGACACAACTACAGTCGCTCGAGAACATGGGCATTCAGAATTATATCCAACTGCAAACATCCCCTGCAGAGGACTAAGATATAAGGCTATATAGCTGAAAGAATTAAGAGAGCTGTTATTCCGCTGCGAGCACGCGCTGGTTTGGCAGCTCTTCTTTTACGAGATCATTAGCGCAGTCAGTGCAAGCACCACAGCAAAAACCATTGCCCAGTGACAGATACGCTTCTTCCGCAGTACTTACACCGTTCTCACGAACAGCTGTGCGGATTTCTTTATCTGTATAACCATTGCACAAACAAACATACATGGTGCGCTGAACTCCAATCAATAATGCGAACCGTTCGCAGCATCATTATCAAACAGATATGACGCCGTCAACCAAATTTCAAGGAAAAACCGCTGTTTTCTGCGGTTCTTCCGCTCAAAATCCATCAACTTATTGAATCCACACCAAAAGTTTTTTGCTATTCAATGTAATATTTGAGCATTTCACGCATCTAAACAGGCGCTTTCCTACCGTTCGTGCATAAGGGAGCTAACTATGGTAGGATTTCAGTGTCGAGTGAGTTTCACGGAACTGCAATCTTAAACCGCTAGAGGAGCGATTAGGTAAGAGTAGCTAAACCAGCTTAATCAGCTGTGAAACGACCCGAAGGCACTTTCACAAACTGAACACATTCTATAGCTATATGAGAGTGTAAGGTTATAAAAAAGAAGCCTATCGGCCATGAGAGACTATAAATGCCATACGACGCAGGAACACAGATACCACGCAGAATAGCGCTATTTTCCGGCAATTATAATTATGTGATGGACGGTGCTGCGCGTGCGCTCAATAAACTGGTAGGATATCTTGAAGAACAGGGCATCGAGGTTCTTATCTTCGCACCAACCGCAGATAAACCAGCATTTAAGCATAAAGGCACATTGGTTTCGGTACCGTCGTTTGCAATCCCGGGCAGAAGAAGCGAATACCGTATCAGCCCGTACCTACCGAAAAAGCAGCAAGAAATTCTGGAAAAATTCAATCCAGACATCGTACATCTTTCTGCACCAGATTTGCTTGGGCAATCGGCCCTGCGCTGGGCCCGGAAAAACAAGGTGCCCGCCGTAGCATCCTTCCATACCCGGTTTGACACATATTTCCGTTATTATCACCTCGGCTGGCTTGAAAAATATGTAACATCCTATATGCGCCGTTTTTACCATAAGTGCGAACAGATTTATGTGCCTACAGACGGCATGGTGGAATTGCTGAAATCACAGAATATGGCGAAAGATATTCGTATCTGGAGCCGGGGAATTGACCGAAATCTGTTTCATTATTCAAAACGCAGCGATGATTGGCGCCAGAAAATGGGCCTCTTCGATGATAAAGTAACCGTCGCTTTTGTCGGTCGTCTTGTACTGGAAAAAGGCATTGGGAATTTCGCAGATACACTTAAGGAACTTGAGAAACGCGGCGTGCCACACCAAGCACTTATTGTTGGCGCAGGGCCTGAACGTGAAACTTTCGAGAAAATGCTGCCGAATGCTGTGTTTACTGGCCACCTGAGCGGTGAAGACCTCTCAACCGCTTATGCATGTGCGGATATTTTCTTTAACTCAAGCATCACTGAAACCTTCGGTAATGTTACCCTTGAAGCCATGACCAGTGGCCTGCCATGTGTGTGTGCGAATTCCATCGGGAACGCACACCTGGTAAAAGACGGCGAAAACGGCTTTCTGGTGGAGTACGGCGACATTCAGGGATATGCGGATAAAATCGCTATTCTGATTGAGGATAGAAATCTTCACGCTCGCATGCGGGAAAATGGTATTGAGAAAAGCCGTTCCTTCACATGGGATATTATTCTCAGTGAAGTGATCGGGCATTATCAGCATGTGATGAAAACCTTTAAGGTTTCTGTGTAATTATCCATCAAGTTGACATGAGCTTATGAAACAAGGCCTTATGTCTTGGGGTAAGTACAATTAAGCAGGCACACATCCTATATGGCTAAATTCTTCGATGTATCGAAATTAAAAGATTTGATGCAAAACCCACTGGTGAAGTTATTCCTGCGCGCCATTCAACTTTTAGCCGTGCTTGCGGTGCTATATTATATGCTCGATAAGCTAGGGAAAATTGGCTGGGATGATGTTTGGCAATCTCTCCCAACCACACCGTGGTTTTATATCATGTTCCTCGCTATGTATTTTGCTCTGCCACTTGGCGAATGGCTTGTTTATCAGGAAATATGGGGCAAAGCCGTAAAAGGCCGATTTGATGTCTTCTTGCGAGCACGTATCTATAATCTGGCTATTGTAAGCTATGCTGGCGAAGCCTTCATCGCGCTTTGGGCACACCAAAACCTTGCAAAAAAAGGCCGGGCAGCGGTGTCTGCCGTCAAGGACAGCAATATCCTTTCAGCCCTCGCATCCAACAGTTTTACAGTGATGTTGCTCGCAGCTTTTTTCCTGACCGGGCAGCTTGAAGTACTAACGGATGCAGACCCGGATTACGGATATTATATCGGCTTATCGGTAGCTGTTGGTTTATTCCTTGTACCTATCGTACTGCGTTATCACGCCCGTATCCTCGGCCTGCCGCCTGAGAAAGCAAAGCGGGTATTTTTCATTCATCTCTGCCGGTTGGTTGCCATTCTCTTACTGCAGGCAGGCCAGTGGGCCGTGGTATTCCCAGATGTCCCTTTTGATACGTGGATATTACTGTTGACCGCACAGATGGTGTTAACCCGTGTACCGTTCCTTCCCAACACTGATTTGTTGTTCGCGGGGCTTGGTATCACTCTAATGCATTATGTGGATGGTCCTGCAGCAGCTGTTGCAGGCATGTTCCTCGCTGCAGGTGCTTTGAACCAAATCCTTAATCTTGTATTCTTCATTATCACCAGCTTCACTCAGAAACGCGCAATTCCCCTTGAAACCCAGAGCGCATAAGCGTATCTGGAACCTCATATGCTGAAGCTTCTGCGCGACTGAGGAAGAAAAATGATTGATATAAAAACAAACCGTGAGCTTTTCATTGCAAAAGCCGCAGCGTGGCAGAAAGCAGACCCGCTCTTCACCGTGAAAGATATTATGGGCGCCACCGCCGTGTTCAGCGGTAGCTCAACAGATACCTTCAATGTGCTCGCCTTGGAGCCGAACGCCAAGCGTTCAACCGTTGAAACTGTTGATCATGCCCGCCGCTCGGTATTTGGTGCAGACAACCGCTTTGCTATCTGGAGCTGGGAAGAAGGCCAGCTGGATGATCTGACACCGCTATTGGGGGCCGCAGAAGAAAATCTGGTGATGTCTGCAACCCTTGAAAGCCGAGTACCACAAAAACCAAAAATAGCACTCACTGTAGCTCATGCTACATCCAGTGCTCATCTCGCCGCAGCAGGCACTGTTCTCGCAGAAATCTTCGGTGAAAACGAAGAAGGTTTTATGGTTCAGTCCATCTATATGGCACAGGAAGAAGCAGCCGTTAAAAACCTACCGCTTCAGTATCTGGTTGCCTATGAAGATGGCGGCCCTATCGCCACTGGCAGCTTCCTGCTCACAGGCGATACCGCCTCTATCTTTGATGTAGCGGTGCGTCCTTCCCTTCAGGGTAAAGGTATTGGTTCGGCCATGTTTGAAGCCGTGTTTGATGCAGCAACAGAGGCTGGAGCCAAAAACTTCACCTTGCAGGCGACAGCAGACGGTGCAGGTATCTATGAACGGGCAGGTTTTAAAAAGCTTGGTAGCTGTTGGTGTCTGGACTTTGCTGAGCCCCAGTAAACAACCCTGAACACTTCTTTAAGAAATTTCAGCTACCTTAAATATGGTTAAATTATTTTAAGGGACCTGATTTTTGCTGAATATCTCAAATCAACAGGTCGCCTCAAACACTCGATTTGGGGCGCAAACCCTATATCGCGGTGAAGAAATTCTCGGTAAAAATCGTGCTGCTGATTTCTTTTACAACCACTGGCATGCTCTCAGAAATCAGGGTCTAAGACCTTCAAGAGAAGATATCAAACCCAGAAACATGACCCGATTTCTGGACCGCGTTGTATTGATGGATGTAGTTCCTCAAGAGCCAGATGGCTTCCAGCTGCTGGTGAAACTGATCGGCGGGCACGTTGCTTCCTACTATGGGGAGATTGGCGGCAAGTTCATTGAAAGCATGTCCAATAAAAACGCCGTAAAGCGTATTTACCGCACTTCAGGCTTAGTGATTGAAGAAAAACAGCCCATTCTTGGTGTTACGCCAGGTTTTTGTGAGGACCGTCTGTTTATGGAAGCTCACGCGATATATTCACCTCTGTTTGATGAAAATATGGATGTCATCAAAATACTTGTTTGTGTGGATGTGAAATCAATGAATGTTTGATTCTGCTATCAAGTTTATGATTTTCAAATGGATTTATGAATACGTTCATCAGGCCTGCATAAATGCGTAAATATTTGATTGACCAAACAGTCAGGAATGCAGTAATTTAATCAAAAGCAGCGCCAAATCTGTGCTCAGGTTTCGCGCTGCTTTGTCGTGTCTGGCCCAAGTTTCACAGGCACAATGTGTATTTTAGAGCAGGAAGGAAACCCCGTGGCTCTTAAAGCGTATAAAGCTTCTGTTTTTCACATGACCGCTGACCCAAGCGTGGTCGGTATCGATAACGCACACGAATATTTCGAAGATGGTATGCTCCTTGTGAATGACGGCATCACCGTGCGTGCTGGCAACCGAGCGGATATTGAGAAAACACTTCCTGAAGGTACAGAGATTATTGACCATTCCGGCAATATGATTGTGCCCGGCTTTATTGATACCCACATCCATTTCCCCCAGCTTGATATGATCGCCTCTTTTGGTGAACAACTTCTTGATTGGCTTGAGAAATACACATTCCCGGAAGAAGCAAAGTTTGCCGATATTGAACACGCAGAAGAGTGTGCGGATTTCTTCGTAAACGAGCTGTTGAAGAATGGCACCACAACAGCGCTTGTTTACGGCACCGTGCATAAGGAATCTGCGGACGCGCTGTTTGCAGAAGCTTATAAGCGCAATATGCGCATTGTGGCTGGCAAGGCACTAATGGACCGTAATGTACCTGAAAGCGTGCGTGATACCGCTGAATCTGGTGACAGAGACAGCCGCGAGCTTATCAAAAAGTGGCACGGCAAAGGTCGCCTCGGCTACGCAGTAACACCGCGCTTCGCGCCAGCTTGCTCTGATGACCAGATGGAACGCGCCGGCAAACTGCTTGCTGAATATCCAGATGTATTGATGCACACGCACCTTTCAGAAAATGTTTCTGAAATTGAATGGGTAAAAGAACTGTATCCTGACTGTGATGGATACCTAGATGCCTACGCAAAGTTTGGCCTGCTAACAAACCAATCTGTGTTCGCCCACTGTATTCATCTGGAAGCAGAGGAATGCCAGCGCATGGCGGAGGCCGATGCCTCCATCAGCTTCTGCGCCACTTCTAACCTGTTCCTCGGCAGTGGCCTGTTTGATCTGAAACAGGCAGAGAAATACGGTGTAACCGTCGGTATGGGCACAGATGTTGGTGCTGGTACCAGTTTCTCTCTCCTGCAGACTATGAACGAAGCCTACAAGGTGTGCCACCTGAAGGGGGAAAAGCTTACACCATTCAAGTCCTTCTATCTGGCAACTCTTGGCGGTGCCGAAGCACTGAATATGGCCGATAAAGTGGGTAGCTTTGAAGCGGGCAAAGAAGCTGATTTCCTAGTGCTTGATTTTGCAGGCACCCCGCTTCTGGAGCGCCGCCTTAAAAACTGTCGTGATCTTCACGAAACGCTGTTTGTACTTTCCATGCTTGGGGATGACCGCACCATCGGCCACACCTATGTGGCAGGTGAACTACAGCACACCAAATAGAGCAAGCTAAACGGCAGGGTTTAACTTTGCTGCCGCTTTCCGCCAAGAAGCGAAAGCGCAATACCGCCAAGCACAAGGATGGACGCAATAGTGAAATCCAGCGTCCATATCTCGCCAATAAAGGCGATACCGCCAAGCATGGCGATAAGCGGCACGGTAAGCTGCACAATCGCCGCTACGCTGGTATCAAGTTCCGGCAGCACCCGGTACCACACCACATAACCAAGCCCTGATGTGATAATGCCAGATATAGCGGCAAGCACGGCCCCTTCCATTGCAATAGCGCCCGCATTTGAAGATAGCCACACAAGAAGAGCAACCGGGGTTGTCCACACAAAGCTAGCTGTGGTGGCAATAAGAGCATTCTCGGCTTTTTGCCCTGCGAGCGAATAAAACCCCCAGCCAATACCTGCAAGCACCATCAACCCGGCACCAAACAGGTCCAAACCTCCGGTATCAGGGTTAATCACATAAACCAGCCCGACCATACCAATAAATGCACCGAGCCACTGCAACACACGCGGCCTACTGCCTTTTAAAATAGCGCCAACAAACATAGTGATCTGCACAGTACCAAACAAAAGGAGCGCACCAAAGCCAGCTTCCAAAACCATGTAAGCAAAGGTGAAACCGACACCGTATAGCGCCAACCCACCCACGGACATGGCATTAAACTTGAGCGTTGAAAGGCCTTTAAAAAGCCCTTTCATCTTCAAAAGCAACAACAGAAACAACGCGCCAGATCCAATCCTAATCAGCAGGAAAGCTTCCGGGTTGATGAGTTCTTCTGCAAGAGCCAACCGGTTTAGCACCGAATTGGCGGCGAAAAATATCATGGCTAAAGCTGTTAAAAGAATGATACGCATAAGGTGTGATGTAGCACGGATCACGAAGGCTAAGACTAAATTCTTTGTGTATAAACACTTGGCCAACATTGTGGGGTAATATTTTGAAATCCAAGGAGCAAACAATATACCAAGCTTTTGTAGCCGCCTATGAAGAGCAGGATTGGATATGTTTTTCCGAGCAGATCAAAAACATCTATTCCCTGTATATTGCCGAACACCGCAAACCTTCTGGATTAATGCGGAGGATAGAAGGCTTAGCCAATACACTGGAAGCCTACCCAACCGGCCCAGAACGAAAACATTGGAATATTGAAGCACTGGAAAAACTGGATAAAAAGCTTCAGATCATTATCGAACCTGAAGCCAAACAGTTATATGATCAACGCGCTGAACTAAAAGAGATTATAGGCTTATAGTCACCTGTTCATCGTGGGTCAGTTCGTGCTCCACGCAGTTATCACCTTTCCCTTTCCGGTCGATCACCAGAAAATCGCTCTGGCTATTCAGCGCCAGTGAGAAATGATGCCATGTGCCCGCATGGTAATTCACGCCCTGATCAGCGCTTGCAAGAAACACACGCAGATTCTCTGCTTTAAATTCACCCTTTTCGGCAACCACCACTAAATAAGGCTGATCGCCTATAGGAATAAAAGCTTGTGAGGACAGTGGATGATATTCCATCAACTTTACAATAATGGGCTGCGGCAGAGGTTTGGTGCGGAAAATATTCACGCACACACTGCCTTCTTCCTCGGAGACATCCACATCCGCCAAATTATGAAAACGGGTGGTATTCCCGTAATTGATGGAAAACTGCTCTGCTCCCGCTGATGCCTCAATCACATCACCAAACGGCGCAAATGCTTCTGCGGTAAGCGGTTCTGCTTTGATGGTACGCATCAATCATCCACCTTCATGCCATTTTCAATCCACTTACCTAGAATAGCACGCTCTTCATCGGTCATACCGGTTTCGTTACCAAGCGGCATAATATCTGATTTCACCGCCTGCTCCATAATGCGCGGGCCGTGCTGGATAATAAATTGTGGTTTATCAAGCATCACCCCACCTGGTGCTTCCTCGAAAGATTCGTGGCTTGGATTTGCAGCGTGGCAACTTGCACAGTGTTTTGTCACCAGCATCTGCACTTGGTTGAATGAAGCCTCAACACCCTTAGAAAGGGCCTTTCGTTCGCGGGCTTCCATATCGCTTGCAAACATCATAAGGAGAATAAACACGCCACCAGCCGCAAATGGAAGTGCATAATTGGTCTGACCTCTGTGCTTCAGGTTAAAGAAATGGCGAATAAGCACACCGACAATCGCGAGCCCCGCAAGGATCACCCAGTTATAGGGGTTTGAAAATGTCATGGGATAATGGTTGCTCACCATCATCAGAAGTACAGGCAATGTCATATAGTTGTTATGGAGAGAACGCTGCTTGCCGATCTGGCCAAGGCGCGGGTCTGGGCTTTCACCTGCAATCAGGGAAGCAACCACCTTCTTCTGATTGGGGATAATCACCATAAACACGTTAAAGGCCATGGCGGAGCCAACAATCACCCCAACATGAAGGTATGCTGCACGGTCAGAGAAAACTTGTGTGAGGCCATACGCTGCCGCTGTTAGAAGGCTGAACCAAATGATACCAAGCAACTTATTGTTCTGTCCAACAGGGCTGCGACAAAGACCGTCATAGACCACCCAGCCACCTACGATAGAAGCGAGGCTGATACCGATTGCCTGCCACTGGGTAAGCACCATTTTGCTGTTATCAATAAGGAAAAGTTCAGCACCATAATAGTAAATCACAGCGAGCAGAGCAAAACCGCTCATCCAGGTGAAATAGGCTTCCCACTTGAACCAGTGGAGGTTATCAGGCATCTGTTCAGGCGCTACAGCATACTTCTGTTTGTGGTAAAACCCACCACCATGCACGGACCACAGTTCCCCGGACATACCCTTCTTGGGTTCCTTGGGGTCTTCAAGGTTGTTATCCAGCCATACAAAATAAAAGGATGAACCGATCCAAGCGATACCGGTGATAACATGCAACCAGCGAATGGCCATGTTTAACCAAGGGGCTATATCAAGCTCCATTATACTCTCCCATCGGCATAATGCCGTCTCCCGCGCTACCTGTTGTTGGCTACAGGCTCCTCAAGCGCTTTACTCTAAACACAGGCAGATTAAAGCCTGTTTAATTTTGCCAACGCTTTTCCGCTTTGGTCTTTCGTGGGGAAATGTGCGCCAAAACAAACGCGATACTGGAATATTCATCAACTGTAAGAGCCAGAAAAGGCCAAGACCAGAAAAGGCCAAAAATGGAAAAGGGAGGTGGAAGAGGCAGAGCGCATTGTCCATACACCACTACGAACCGAGTATTTGAGGAGAATTGGGGGCCTCCTACACACTCAAATGGAAACAATCATTATGCGCTTAACAGCATCGCCTAACATACGGAGCTTAGCGTTACTCGAAACTACTCGGAACAAAAATGATCAATGCTTGGGATAGGTTGATCATTTTGCTGCATGCAGCACTATGTTTGTTTCCGCAGACGTACCCTACCTCTTCTCACCTAGGGGGTTCCATCAGTTGGAAGCCTCTATGTATATCTTTCCCTCATTTATGATAATCCCATTATTTCTGTATGTTTTTCAAAAAATATTTGATAATAGAAAAACATGAGTGTTTTCGATGATATGCCGGTGTTTATAGCCGTTTTTGAGAAAGGGAGTTTTTCCCAGGCCGGGCGCAGTTTGCGTATGTCCCCTGCCCTTGTAAGCAGCCGCATTGCTAGGCTTGAGAACCATTTAGGCACGCGCCTTTTTGTGCGTACTACCCGCAAAGTTACAGCAACCGATGCTGGCCGTCGCTATTATGAAGACTGCCTTGATATCATTCGGCGGGTGGAAGAAGCCGAAAGCCGGATCGTAGAAGATGACAGTGCGCCTAAAGGGGTGCTTCGATTAACAGCCGCCTCGGCACTTGGGGACCAGTTCGTCACCAACATGATCCCTGATTTCTCTGCTCGTTATCCTGATATCCGGCTTCAATACCGAATGACAGATGCGCTTGTGGACGTGCTCACTGACGGCATGGATATAGCCCTCAGGGTTGGCCCTCTGGTAGACAGCAGCCTTAAAGCCCGCGTGCTTTGCCCCAGCCCCCGTTATATTTTTGCCTCGCCCGAATATCTTGCGAAACACGGCATCCCCAAGAAACCGCATAATCTGGTAGACCATAACTGCCTGATGCTGCGCTTCCCCGGTTCACGGCAATATCGCTGGCGGTTTATGGACAAGCGCGGATCATACGAAATGCAGTTTGCGGGTACACTTGATAGCAATAGCGGCGCGGTACTGACGGACTGGGCACTGGCTGGCGCTGGCCTCGTTCTGAAACCATATTGGGAAGTGGCAGAACATGTAAAAGCAGGCAGGCTGAAAGCGGTGCTTACCGAGCATATGACCGATGACAGCTATATTGCTGCGCTTTACCCATACGATACATTTGTACCACCGCGCTTGAGGGTATTTCTCGATTATCTGGTAGACAGGGTAAAAGCAGAACCACTGTTTCAGGAAAAGCTTCCTGAAAGTGCCATTGCTTAGTTAATCACTTGCAAAAGCTGTGCGGCAAGCGATGCGGCAATAATCTCAGGCTCTTTTCCAGTAATGCCTGCAATCCCGATCGGACAGGTAAGTCTATGAAGCTCTTCTTCTGTTATTACCCGCTCCCGAAGCAAACGGTTTTCAAAGCGTGCACGCTTTGTTGCAGAGCCAATAAGCCCGCAAAATTTTGCATCCTGCCGCTCAAGAATAGCCTTTGTTAGTTCATAATCCAGTTGGTGGTTATGGGTGAAAATGACAAACAAGGTATTCTCAGGTGCGCTCGCAATAACAGATAAAGGCTCATCTGTAAGACACGGTGTTACATTCGCAGGAACATCGTCCGGAAACTCGGCCGTACGGCTATCCACCCAGGTAATATGAAACGGCAGATCAGCAAGAATTTTCACAGTCGCCCGGCCCACATGCCCGGCACCGAACAGGATAAGAGGAAAACTTTTGCTGGCACTTATTTCAAGAAGATAAGATGCCGCTTTAACGGCACCATCCAGCGGCTCCCCAGTTTCACCATAAAAGGTAAATTCAGTATCCGCTTTCTCTTCCAACCACACTTTGGAAAGCTTTCCACCTTCAAATGTGGTTTTCAACGTGTTGGTTTGTACACCCCGAAGGAACTTGGCGCTTAAACCTTCTATACGCTCAAGAAGAATATCCACACTGCCACCGCAGCACTGCTCAAGAAGCGGCCCAAGCGCATAATTCTGGAAAATATAGTCAGGTCCACCTTCAGCTGCCAGCAGCTTACGAGCCTGCTCAATCACCTGAAATTCAAGGTTACCACCACCAATAGTGCCGATAAGTTCGTTTTCAGAAACCAGCATCTTGGTACCAGCACCGCGCGGCGCGGAACCACGATCAGCGGCCACACTTACGAGCACAAAGCGCCGCTCGCGCGCATAAAGCTCTTGTGCACTCGTAAGCCAGTTTTGCATCAGGGTATCCGTATTCGTTAAGCGCGTTTCTTTACATCAGCCACAGCCATCAGAACTTCTTCAGGCGTTGCAGGTGCATCCATCTTAACAGGTACCCTATAGTCACCTACGCTGGCAACAGCATCAACAAGCGCCATAAACACAGCGTTCGCCAGCATAAAGGGTGGTTCACCCACAGCTTTAGAACGGTGAATGGTGGCTTCAACGTTACGGCCTTTGTTCCAAAGCTCGATATTCAGTTCATCTGGGCGATCAGAACAAGCTGGAACCTTGTAGGTGGACGGCGCGTGTGTACGCAGGCGGCCCGCATCATCAAACACAAGTTCTTCTGTTGTCAGCCAACCCATGCCTTGAATGAAACCACCTTCAATCTGCCCAATATCGATAACCGGGTTCAGTGAACGGCCTGTCTCGTGAAGAATATCCGTACGGAGGACCTTGTTCTCACCGGTAAGGGTGTCAATCATCACTTCTGAAACAGCGGCACCATAACAGAAATAATAAAACGGACGGCCTTTGTGAGAGGCACGATCATATTTGATCTTTGGTGTTTTATAAAAACCTGTTGAAGACATGGAAACACGGCCAAGATACGCTTCCTGCGTAAGCTCATTAAAGGCCATTTCCTTATTTTCAATATAAACCTTATTGTTGCGGAAAGTGATACGGTCTTTCGGACAACCATATTTTTCCGCCGCAAAATCAATGAGGCGTGCCTTAATTTTGCGCGCAGCATCAAGAGCAGCCATACCGTTCAGATCAGAACCTGAGGAAGCCGCAGTTGCTGATGTGTTTGGCACTTTCGCAGTCGTAGTGGCAGTGATTTTCACATGGTCCACATCAATCTGGAATTCTTCCGCCACGACCTGCGCTACCTTGGTAAACAAGCCTTGGCCCATCTCTGTGCCGCCGTGGTTCAGATGCACACTACCATCCGCATAAATATGCACAAGTGCACCAGCCTGATTGAGGTGTGTCGTCGTGAAACTGATACCAAACTTCACCGGCGTGATGGAAATACCCTTTTTCAGATATTTGCTGCTGGCATTAAACGCACGAATTTTATCACGGCGTTTGCGGTATTCTGATGTCTCTGCGAGCGTTTCCATGACCTCAGCAGCGACGTTATCTTCCACCTTCATGCCGTATGGTGTGGTATCACGCTCACCTTCGCCGTAGAGGTTCAGCATCCGCACATCTAGTGGGTCTTTCCCGATCTCGCGGGCTACATCTTCAATCACGCGTTCAATACCGATCATGCCCTGCGGGCCACCAAAGCCGCGGAAAGCAGTATTGGAAACCGTATGAGTTTTATAGCGGTGTGACCGGATCGCTACATCAGATAGGAAATAACAGTTATCCGCATGGAACATGGCACGATCATTAATCGCAGGCGACAGGTCAGTCGAACGGCCACAACGGGATGCCATCTCGATTTCAATACCCGTAATCCGGCCATCATCATCATAGCCAACATCATAGCTATATTTGAAGTCATGGCGCTTGCCTGTCATCACCATATCATCATCGCGGTCCAGGCGCAGTTTCACCGGGCGCTGTGTTTTCACCGCAGCAAGTGAAGACATAGCCGCAAACATCGCAGGATGCGTTTCCTTACCGCCAAAGCCGCCGCCCATACGGCGTACCTCAATGGTTACCGCATTGGTTGGGCGTCCGAGTACATGAGCCACAAGATGCTGTACTTCGCTTGGATGCTGTGTGCTTGAAAGCACGTGCACGTCGCCATCTTCCTGTGGTGTCGCGAACGCGATTTGGCCTTCAAGATAGAAGTGATCCTGCCCGCCAATATAGAAACTGCCCTGAAGACGGTTCTTTGATGCGGCGAGGGCTTTTTCAGCTTCGCCTTGCGCCATCAACTGGCTGTCCTCAATCTTCAGATCTGCTGCTTCGGCTTCATCAATGTTCAGATAATGCGGTTTCTCGTCATACGAAACTTTCGCCAGCTTTGCAGCCGCGATTGCTTCCTCAAGGCTATTTGCAGCCACCGCAAAAATCGGCTGGCCAATATATTCTACAAGCCCTGTGGAAAAGAGCGGATCATCCCCCGCAAACGGGCTTACATCATTATGGCCAGGAATATCATCGGCCGTAAGAACAACAGCTACACCTTGCGCCGCACGAACGGCGGAAAGGTCCATCTCAGTAATTTCCGCATGTGCCTTTTCAGACATGGCAACATACATATGCAGCATGTTTTTTGGCTCTGCTACATCGTCGATATACACGGCAGTACCAGCTACATGCTTATGCGCACTATCGTGACGCAAATCTTTGTGTACAGCACCTTTAATTTCAGAAAGAGACGGATTAGACATTGGCCATCTCCTGCCTTAGAGCAAGGCGGGTATCCGCATCGCTGGTAAGCTCAACAAATACTTTCATCAACAGGTTTTGCGCCGATAACATGCGGTAATCCTTCGAGGCACGCATATCTGTAAGCGGGCTGAAATCATTTGCCATCGCTTCCATAGCTGCTTCCACATTTTCTTCTGTGAAGGCTTTGCCAACCAATGCGCTTTCTGCATTTGCAGCGCGTTTTGGTGTTGCTGCCATACCGCCATATGCGAAGCGCGCTTCTTTCACAGTTTCACCCTCAAGAGCGATAGAGAATGCTGCGCACACGGCAGAGATATCCTGGTCAAAACGCTTGGATAATTTGTAAGAACGGAATGCCGTATCTGCCGCCGGTTTCGGCACAATTACTTTGGCAACAAATTCACCTGCTGCACGGTCTTGCTTACCGTAATCAATGAAGAAATCTTCAAGATCGATAGTGCGTTCTTCGTGCCCTTTACGGAGCACAAGCTTAGCACCAAGCGCAATAAGCGCTGGCGGTGTATCACCAATCGGGGAACCGTTCGCGATATTACCACCAATGGTGCCGCTATTGCGGATTTGCGTGGAACCGATACGGCGGATCAATTCGCCAAAATCAGGATAGAGGCCTGCAAGCAGTTCCATGGCATCCGTGTAGGTAACACCCGCGCCAATCTCAACACTATCCGCAGTTTCGGTAATTTCTTTCAGTTCAGCCACATCACCCAGATAAATCACTGTCGCCAGCTCTTTATGCATTTTGGTAACCCAAAGGCCAACGTCTGTACCGCCCGCAAGGAAGGTAGCATCCGGGTTCTGTTCTGCAACAGCTGCAAGCGTATCTACATTCACGGGTGCGAAATAGCGTTTTTCATTCCCTGTCAGCTTGCTTTTCGCTGAGATATAAAGCGTATCATCCCGCTTAATACCTTCAAGGGCCGCTACTTGCTCCTGCATATCAGGCAGTTCATCAGCGCCCAGTTCAAACATGCGGTTCGCCGCATCAATGATAGGGCCATAGCCCGTGCAGCGGCAAAGGTTACCCGCAAGTGCATCTTCGATACGGTCTTTCGTTGGGTTAGGGCCTTCGAGGTACAGCGCGTAAAGCGACATCACAAAACCCGGTGTACAGAAACCGCACTGCGAACCATGAGTTTCAACAAGTGCTTCCTGAACAGGATGCAAGCCACCCGATTTTGATTTCAGGCTTTCCACGGTCAGCAGTTCTTTACCGTCGAGTGTGGGCAGGAAGATAATGCAGGCATTCACCGCTTTATATTCCACACGGCCACCCCTGAGTTCACCAACAACCACCGTACAAGCGCCGCAATCACCTTCGGCACATCCTTCTTTGGTACCGGTGCGCGCCATATCGTAACGCAGATAATTCAATAATGTGGCCGTTGGGTCTGGGCTATGGATTTCATGAACCCGTCCGTCCAGCAGAAACCGAACAGTACCTGACATATAAAATACTCCTAATTCCCTGAAAGCGGTTGCTCCGGCTAGCTGCCTCTGTAGGTGCTGTAGCCGTATGGGGAAATCAACAAGGGCACGTGATAATGTGCATCCACATCCGCTATACCAAAACGGATAGGCACCACGTCTAGAAAGGCTGGCTCCGCCAGCTCTGTACCACGAGCCCGAAAATAACTACCTGCCTCAAACTCTAGCAGATATTCACCAGTTTTGAAATCATCCCCATCAAGAAGCGGGCTATCAACACGGCCATCATCATTTGTGGCAGCGGATTTCAACAGACGGCGTTCTTCACCCTTCAAAGCATATAGCTTGATTTTAATGCCTTCTCCCGGACAGCCATTTGCAGTGTCCAGTACATGGGTGGTTAAACGTCCCATCTTATCCTCTCTTTACGGGGTATGGTCTTCCTCAATTCTGATACCGTACTGATGATTGACGAATTGTAAAGTATATTATCAACATTAATGCCATTAAATTGTTGACAATTTGGTGACAGCGGCAAAAAATCTAGGCTGTATTCAATGTGCTACATGCCAAACGACAGGGGATAGGTCATGGCAAACACCACAGCACTAACGGAAGAAGACGTGTGCCAGCGTATCAGGGATAGTATCCTTGAGCAGCGTATTGCGCCTGGCACAAAACTCACTGAAGAATCACTGTGCGGCATATTTGGGGTAAGCCGTACGACAATCAGAAGGGTTTTCCTCCTGCTTAGTAAAGACAACATCATCAGGCTTGAACGCAACAAAGGTGCGACAATTGCCGCGCCAACAGTTGAAGAAGCGCATCAGGTTTTCGAAGCAAGGCGCGCAACGGAAAAAGCGCTTTTGCGCCGTGCCACCGAGCGCGTGCAACCTCAGGATATCGCACGTCTACGTGCGCACCTTGAGGAAGAACAAACCGCACTCAACGAAGCAGATCTCGCCGCATGGATCAGGCTTTCAGGAGAGTTTCATATCAAACTTGCGCATATTGCGCGCAATGAACCTATGTGCACTTTCCTTCAGCAGCTGGTGTTTCAAAGCTCTTTGATTATATCGCAGTACGGCACAGCGGGCGCGCCATCAAGCTGTAAGGGTGGAGAACATGAACGCCTTGTTGATGCGCTTGAACACCAAGACGCAGAAACAGCACAAACCATTATGGCAGAACATTTGCGCGGCATTGAAAGCCAGCTTTCTTTCGAAACCGAAGAATCCGGACAAGACCTGCACGCGATCTTTGCTGCCGCCAGTTAAGGATTAATAATGACAGAGCAAGCATACCCACGGGATATGATCGGCTATGGCCCCAAGCCCCCTCACGCCAACTGGCCGGGCGGCGCCAAAATAGCTGTCCAGGTGGTGATGAATTATGAGGAAGGCGGTGAAAACTGTGTGTTGCACGGTGACCCAGCCGCCGAAACTTTTCTGTCAGAGATTGTAAGTGCGCCTCATGTGGAAGATCGCCACATGAGTATGGAATCTATCTATGAATACGGTAGCCGCGCGGGTGTTTGGCGGCTGCTGAGGCTCTTTGAAAAATACGATATTCCGGTAACGGTTTTCGCAGTTGCTATGGCACTTCAGCGACACCCAGAAGTAGCCAAGGCATGCATGGATGCAGGACATGAAATTTGTAGCCACGGCCTACGCTGGATCAACTACCAGAATGTAGATATTGAAACCGAACGCCAGCATATGCAGGACGCCATCAAGATCATTCAGGATATCACTGGCGAGCGGCCACTTGGCTGGTATACGGGCCGTACAAGCCCCAACACGGGCAAACTGGTAGCAGAGGAAGGTAGTTTCCTTTATGACGCGGATGATTATAGTGATGACCTTCCCTTCTGGAAAACGGTGGATGGTAGGCCGCAACTGGTTGTGCCCTATACGCTTGATGTAAATGACATGCGTTTCGCAGCGGTTCAGGGTTTTAACGCTGGTGACCAGTTCTTTAACTATCTGAAAGATGCCTTCGATACACTGTATGAAGAAGGCGAAACCAGTCCCAAGATGATGTCGGTTGGGCTTCACTGCCGCCTTATTGGCAGACCGGGGCGCATCAAAGCGCTCGAACGTTTCTTTGAATATGCGCGCTCCCATAAAGACGCATGGTTCTGCCGCCGCATTGACATTGCCAAACACTGGCATGCTGAACACCCTTATAAGGGAGAGAAATAATGCCCTTCATGAAACAAAGGCCAAGCGAGATTTCTGAAACCGAATTTATGGTGACATATGGTGTGATTTACGAACATTCACCATGGATTGCCAAAGGTGCGTGGGAAGCGAAAGACTCTGGAAACCTCGACACACTTCAAGGCCTTCATAACGCCATGAAGAAGGCTGTCGCAGATGGTAGTGATGAAGCCAAAATGCGGCTTATCTGTGCCCACCCGGATCTGGCAGGCAAGCTGGCAATTAGCGGCGAATTGACCGAAGAATCGAAATCTGAGCAGGCTGGCGCAGGGCTTGATCGCTGTACACCAGAAGAATTTGAAGAATTCCAATCCTTGAATGCTGTTTATAAAACCAAATTCGGATTCCCGTTTATTGTGGCCGTGAAAGGCATGGACCGTACAGAAATTCTGGCCCACTTCAGAGCCCGTATCAATAACGATAGGGAAACAGAGTTCGCCACAGCACTTGAACAAATTGACCGCATTGCCTTCTTCAGGCTTTCAGACCTAGCGGAATAAAGGACACCAACATGACAGACCACAGCTTTACGCGCTTTATCAATATGGCGTCCCCGCGCTTGGGTGCAGAAGTAATATTCGCCACTGATGATTTTTTTGCTGATAAAAGCCGCCTGATCAAAGACGAAGAAGCGGTTTTCATCCCCGGCAAATATGATGATAACGGCAAATGGATGGACGGATGGGAAAGCCGCCGCAAACGCGGACAAGGTTTTGATCACTGCATCCTGAAACTGGGACAAGCCGGCATTATCAAAGGCCTGGATATTGATACCAGCCATTTCACTGGCAACTTCCCCCCGGCTGCTTCAGTTGAAGCCTGTTTCAGCAATGCAGATACACCCGGAGAAGAAGCTGAATGGATTGAGATTGTACCGTCAATGAATCTAAACGGCGACAGCCACCATCTGGTTGCTGTAGAGAATGATACACCCTTCACGCACTTACGCCTGAATATCTACCCTGATGGCGGCGTTGCTCGTCTGCGTGTGTATGGCGAATTCTACAAGGTTTGGCAGGAAAGCGATTACGGCAAGGAAATGGACCTGCTCGCCATGGAAAATGGTGGCCGCCCAATCATTGCCAATAACGAGCATTTTGGCGTGCTTTCAAACATCATGCAGCCTGGTAAAGGCATTAATATGGGCGATGGTTGGGAAACACGACGCCGCCGGGAGCCAGGGAATGATTGGGCGATTGTTGCCCTTGGTCATGCAGGAGAAATTAACCGCATTCTTGTAGATACAGCCTATTTCAAAGGGAACTTCCCTGAAAGCATCAGTCTGCAGGCAGCACGCGTAGCGGGCGGCACAGATGATAGCCTACCGGTTCAAAGCCAGTTCTGGGAAGAACTGATGCCGCGCCAGAAACTTACCGCTGATGCTGAACACACTTTCGAGAGCGAGCTGAATAAGCTTGGCTCTATCAGCCATGTTCGAATTAATATCTATCCAGATGGCGGTATCAGCCGTCTCCGTTTGTTTGGAACTTTAGATAAAGAATAAGATTAATGAGCAAATTCCTAACCGCTGGCCTTCTGGGATTATTCCTTATGCTGACACCTACAGTGCAGGCGGATGATAAAGATATTATCCGCGGAAAGATGCAAGCCTGGCTCGATGCCTATAACACCAAAGATATTGGTGCTCTTATGGCTTTATATGGTGACCGTATCTATTATGCTAATAACGGCAGTGATCTGGTAACATCTATAGAGCAAATCCGAGCTAACTATGGCGCACAGTTCAAGGCTGGAGGCGGTGCAACCGTTGAATTTTCAGAGGAATTGGTAACTGTAGGGGAAAAGCTTGCGCATATCGCAGGAAAATATCGTGTGAATATCCCGCAAGGAGACGGTAAAGCACAGAGCTTTTACGGCAGGGTTTTATTGATCTTTGAAAAACAGGCTGATGAGTGGAAGCTGGTAGTTGATTTTGATAATCAGGGCAAAGACCTGTCAGCAGAAAACTTCCACTAACAGGCAATATTTTCAAAGCTTATTCAGCAATAGTTGTGCGGTTACGGCCGCCTTCTTTTGATTTGTAGAGTGCAGCGTCAGCACGTTCCACGAAATCCGAAAGCGCCTCACCCGGCTTAAATTCTGCAATTCCGAGCGACAGCGTTACATTACCAAAATCTTTTTCCGCTTGCCTATTGCGAACACGCTGAGAACCGATTTTATCGCGAATGTTATCCACAAGCTTAAAGCCATCTTCAATCTGTGTATCTGGCAGGACAAGCGCAAACTCTTCACCACCATAACGAGCTGCTAAATCGCTCCCCTTCACATTGGCATGAAGCGCACCAGCAACAAGTTTCAAAACCTGATCACCCACCTGGTGACCAAAGGTATCATTAAACTTCTTGAAGAAATCGATATCCCCAACGGCGAGACAGAGCTTGCTGCCGTCTTTCTCTGCCATTTCGGAAGCGGCCTTAAGAAACGCGTCAAACTTCTTCCGGTTTGCGATACCAGTGAGAGCGTCTGTGTAGCTTTCTTTTTCCGCCTGTTTCAGATTTGATTGCAGCGTTTCAATTTCAGCCGAGGATTTTTCAAGGCGCGCTTGAAGCTGCGCATTGGTTTCCTGAATACGACGAGTTTCCTGCATCATATTCTGTACAAATGCTTCGATACCAGTAATGGACGCATCTTCGCTGAAAGATTTAAGATTATCCTTGATGGAAGCGCGCACGCCTTCAATTTCTGAAGAAGCACCACCAATAACTTCAAGCATTTTATCCGCCTGCTCTTTCATATGAGCGCCGGTTTCCTGCAGAAGCGCACCTTCTTTCTCATAGCCCAGATATGTATCATACAGTGACTGGTTGACCATGCCGTCAAAGTCGGCATCGTCCCTGATCATCTGATCAAGTGCTATCTTCAAATCCGGATAACGCTGGCTAACATAGCTATACCAAATTGCGAAATTAGGTGGTGCTGGAGGCACCTTATGGCTGTCCATCAGTTCAATTGCCTGTTTAGCAATATCCCCTGCTTTGTTCATCCCATCGCCAAAGCTCATAATCTCTCCGCGATCATCAATCTAGTGTTCCCTTGCTAACCCCAAATCGATACAAATACTTGTACGGTTCATGAACTCTCGTTCACGCTCTACAACAATTAACACTTTGTTAAACATTTTGACAGACGAAAATACAGGAATGTCTATTTTACTCGTATAATCGTTGCTTATGTGAAACGAACTTTCTAAATCATGGCGTTAAAACAATAACAGGTGCATAGTCTTATGGCTGATCTAGAAGAAAAACTAACTGATTTGGAATGCAAATTCGCTTTCCAGCAAGAAACTATTGATACGCTGAATACTGAGCTAACCAAACAGTGGAAGGAAATCGATAGCCTGAAGAACGCTATTCACCGCCTTCACGAACAATTGCTGGATCTGGAATCGTCAAGCGGGAAACCAGAAATCGAGCCACCACCACCACACTATTAAGCACAAATTTCGCTATTTACTTGCTTTTAATGGTGGATTGATCAATCTAAAATGCATCGATCATAGGGGGCACGAGATGCGGGATATCCTCGCAAATTTTTTTGGCACTTCATCCGCCATGCTTAATGATATTGAGCAAAAATCCACTCGCATGGTTTTCAATCCAGGCGAAACCATTTTCTCACAGGAAGAAGAAGGCAATACAGTTTTCTTTGTCTTAACTGGCAAGGTAAAAGCTGTACTTTATTCAAACGCCGGTGAAGAAGTATGGCTGGATGAGTTTGGTAGCGGTACATTATTTGGGGAAATGGCTGTACTTAGTGCCCAAAGTCGAACTGCTGATATCGTAGCCTCAACTCGTGTAGAACTCGCTGCTTTCTCTGCCGCATGCTTTTTGGATTTAATGGAGAACCACGGCAGTGTCGGCCTTGCTGTCTCTAAAATGCTGGCTGACCGAGTACATAAAACCACTCAGCGCATGTACGAACTTACCGCCGTTTCAGCCAAAGGCAGGGTCCATGCCGAGCTATTACGCCTTGCAAGAAGGCAAAATAACCAGCTTCTTGTTGAAAATATCCCAGCCTACACGGTACTTGCTAAACGTATTAACAGTACTCGGGAAACAGTTTCCCGTACTGTGAATGAACTTGTACGCAAAGGTGCTGTGGAAAAGAAGGGGAGCGATCTTATAATTCTTGATAGATCAGCACTTAAAAGAAAAACATCTTGGGTAAATTAGCGCACACGCAAACTAAAAAGTTTCAGCGCTTGCTGGCCTTTCCGGGCTTCAACCTTACCAACGGTTTCACAGCGGTATTTTTCTTCTGCGCTTAGTGCCAGAGCACAGGCAAATGGCTCACTCACATATATTGAACCAGGCACAGTTACGGGCTCAATACGAGCCGCAAAAGCTACCTCTGTTCCGAATACCCCAATCCGGTTCGTAAAAGGATCCCGCATTTCGTGTACTGGGCCATAATGACCTCCGATACGAAGCGCGAGAAATTCCGGCAATCCAATTTCAGCAAGATCAATAGCCCTGAATGTTTCCTGCAAGTCACTTGCGACCTTGGCCGCAGCTTCCACACTATCCAGCACAAGAAACAAACCATCCCCCCAAGTATTCAGGTGTTCAAGTTGCCGGCCTTGGGTGTTTACACAGATGGCTAAGGGCCGCAGGATTTTATCAATAAACACAGGAACCTGACTATCTGTAAGCGCACCAAACCCCCTCACATCGGCAAAAACCATCGCCTTCAAGTCGCGGCTGGCTGTTAGCTCTTCGGTATTGTCTCCGGCTCCTGTTGCCTTCCTTGTATCTCTTGGATAGGGGATGATAATCTGGTCACGCCCCGCTTGCTCCCACACTTTTGCATCTCTCGCGGTACCCGCTTTTGCTGTTGGATTTTTCTGATCCCAAATCAATAATTGCAGCGGTTTTGTGGCTAAACGCTCTGCCTTAAGAACTGCCAACCCCATCGCGGTTTCGCTGGCAAACGCTGTGAACATATCATCTGTTTTGAGATTATCGCCCGAGAGATACCGCACTGTTTTAGCTGCTGCTTTACAAGCCCAAAAGCGAGACACCCAATGCTCGCCAAATGGCATCACAGACGTTTGAATGAACAGCTCATCAGGGCACGGCAAAATCAAATGAAACTCGGCATTTGCCTCAAGTGCTTTCTCTGCAATCAGGATATCAGAACCAGCGGCGAGTGCACCATAAACATAACCAATATTTTCAGAGAGAATTTTATCCAGAATAGATTTACCGAGCCCATAGACGGATGCTTCATCAAGAATATTCCCGTCGCCATCAAGGCCGAAAATATGCCCTGCAAAATGAAGAGTTTTCGGGGGCCTGAATTTATCAAGCCAACTAATATCTGCGCTATTTACCGTAGCAAGCAGTTCAAACTGTTTCAGAGTAGAAGCATGAGCATCATAATTCTCTGGATCAAGAGATATAGCATCCGTTAAGTTAGTTTCAGCGCGTGCATGATCACCTAAAATGAAATAGGCCTCAGCCACGGTTGCCATGTGATAATAAGCATCCTGCCCCGGTTTAGGTGAATACCCTCTGGTTTTATGAAGAACTTCATCCGCGGTCGCACGGGCATTATCAATATCTCCCGCAAGCATCTGCATTGCGGCGGTGTTGATACCAGTGTATGTACCACCCGTTGCTTCATAGGCGTGATAATATTTTTCAGCAGCCTGCCGCGCCAGTTCCCGTTTGTGAGATTGATGGCTTTCCACCATCCGGCTTTTTAAAAGCCGCCCACCCAGCGCCAGAATATCTTCATTATCTGAAACTGTATCCAGCCCCAGACGGAAATACTCTTTCTCCGCCTGCTCAAGAGCACCAGCTCTAAGCAGCGTTAAGATTGAGTTATATTGCTCCGTCGGGGACATATCTTTTAACGTCTAACCGCCATTATTATTGCGAACACGAGGGTCAATAATGACCGGTGTTGTCGCAGACGTAATATCTTTTGCGTCTTGCCATACATCGATGAAGAGATTGTAACTGTATGGTTTTTCCTGAGCCATCTTGTTCTCGTCATCCACAAAAATTGTCTTCGAACGACCATAGCCATATGGATCATCTTGCAATTTTTGCTGGTTAACAAAGTTATTAAGCGGGTCCGGGGTTTTCAAAGTAAAAGGCGCAATCGTTGGTTGGAAAAACCAGCTTTCAGGAGCCAACGAGAAAACAAGCCTCTGGCGACCATTGACTTCCAGATAAAATGGATCTTCACAAGTAACTGGATCAAACTCGACGCCAGGAATTGCTTCCAAAATTTCTTTTTTATTCAAAAAGCCATCAAACGGTTTACTACGTCCCACACAGTATTGACCTTCTGGTGTCATACCAATCTTCAAAATAGTCGTATACTTCTTCCGGCTTTCTAATTGAGCATCAAGCTCTGGTAATTTTTCGTACATAATGTTCCTCTCCATAGTGCGATTAAAGTTTCTTCATAGAATTATTCTATGGCGTAACCTCTGTTTAAAAGGGACTGCTCCACATCGTTTTGAAGATCCAAATTCCCATTTAACTTTGCCAATGTGAGTAACTGTTTCAGGTATGAAGGCTTTGCACCTGCATAATCTGTCAGTTCCCCCAAAACTGATTGTCCACCCCAAATATGTTTCATCTTAATCTGGGCGTCATCCAATTGATCTGCGTCATGTAAGGCAAGAATAACGTTCACGTACCCAGTTGTTAAAACACTGCGCCCAGCTGTTGAACTCTTTAATTTTTCAGCTTGAAGAAGTACCTTATCTAATATTGCCTGAGCTTCTTGTACGGCATCAAATGACAACTCTTTTTGCACTTTTCGTAGCTCATACTCCAAAAAGGCTAATTTGAATTCCAAGTATATGGTTTCCTCTAAGTTAGCCTTATCTTGGCCAAGCAGCGCTGCAGCGATTTCTTCTGCTTCGGAGAAAACTTCTTGAGCCCCCAAAAGATCACCCGTAGTCAGCAACACAGAAGATAACTCGATATAAGCAATACCTAAGGACGATCTCCATCTACGATTTTCTAAATCGCTAATACTTAGCTGTGTTGCTAATTCAACTGCTTGCGTAAAATGCCTGATAGCTTCTTGATAATTTCCTTCTGAATATGACAAGTTCCCCAAAGCACGAAAAGGTATAACCTTCATCGTTTGTACTGTTTTATTAAGAGGGTCTTTTTGCTCAAGTTTTTCTAGCAAACCTTTTTGTAACTCTCGTGCGGTACGGACATCTTTCGCATGACCAAACTGCAATAATGAATCCGCAATCCAGCCATGCGTATCAGCAATTTCATATTCCAGATCTATGTCATCATTCAGCGCGTGCCTAAGGCCTTCAAACACTTTCAAGGATCTCGTAAAGCTCTCATGCGCTTTTTTAGGTTGATGCAAATTTATTAACTGCAAGGTCCCGACATTACTGTGGGCATAGGCCAGTTCAAACTGCCAATCGATATTGCTCGGATCAATAGATACCAGTTGCTGGGATAACTCTTTATACTTACGCCACGCTATCTCAGCAGCAGTATAATCGCCCAATTGCCAGGCTTGATGCCCCACCCAATATATACTTTGCGAATGTTCGTAAATACGCTGTGGATCAGATGGATCACGCTCAAAAAGCCCCTCTGTCGCGGCATTGGCCCGTTTGAACATCACATCCGCTTGTTGCAAATTACCTCTGGAATTCTGTATTTCACCCAGCATGTGAAAAGCGCGCGAACGTCGGCCCATTGCATCGTCTGATACATCATCCAGATCCTGCGCATTATAATAATCAACCGCTTTAGTGCCCACGGCATCAAGCACATCAAGCCTGCCAACGGGTTCCAGTTTTTTGCGCAGGTCGGTGAGCATAAATTCGATTAAATCTTCCGCTTCCGCACGGTGCCGCTCGGCAGCATTTCGTGCTGTAGTTGCTTGATAAGTTAATGCGCCCATCACTATCATGCCCAGAACGCTGGCACTCGTGATAGCCATCACGCGGCGCTGCTTTCTTTGCAGTTCTCGCTCCACCAACTGATCAAGCCCAACCCCAAGTAGGCCTGCGATCAGCTTCTGAATACCTCTCTTTCGGCCATCTGATTGCTCGCGAATATCAGCGGCTATTGGTTCTGTACGAATATGCGAAAGCGTACCAGCTGGAGAGATACGGTACCGAAGGGCTGGTGGAAAACATTCCGCCTCTTTATCATCAGTATCAGATGCCCACGGCTCACCTGAAAGAATCAAAGGCAGAACATATTTCTCACCGCGTAACTTTTTAAATTCGATAATTTCTTTGTTAACCCAGCGAGAAGCTGCCGCAGAAGGTGAACACAAAACAATCATGAATTCAGATTGGCCTAAAGCCTTCGCAACCTCAGTCGTAAGATCTTCGGCAACAGGTAATTCTTCACGGTCTCGAAAAAACTGCCCCAATTTCAACGGTACAACACCAACAGCTGTGGCTTTACCCACCAATCTTTTGGGTACTTTATATTTTTCCAACTCTTTGTGGATCTCTTCCCCAAGAGCAGCGTCTTTGTGGCTATAGCTGATAAACGCTTTATACTTATAGTTGCTCACTATGCTCTCTCCTTCACAGTGCAGCTTTCATATACAACTATATCGGCACGCTAAAACCCGTGAGGCAAGCGGAAATTCAATGCAGCGTGATGAAGATCACGCGTAGAGCCCACAATAGTTTGATAAGAATTGATCTCACGAGGTAATTACAAGCCAATAACGGCAAAACATCAAGATTGGTTAGCATCCAATGGAACTGTTAAAAATAATAGATTTCATAACCTTATCCGCTACCGCTACGTTGTTTTTCGTTGGGCTTAAATACTCGGTTGCGATCATTACTAGCTGGGTTTGCGCAGTGGTATCAGGGGGATATCACTATGTAATAAAAGACTCAGTTCGCGCACCACTTTCCGTTTCTGAATTATATCAGTTCATAAGTGAAGCGCTATTTTACGGTGTAATATTTCTGAGCCTGCCTGTGCTGGTTTCCAGCATGAGTGGTAACTGGGGAATGGGGGAGTTCACGCTTACACTCGCGGGAAGTATGCTCCTTGGAACACCAAGCATACTCTACGAAGTAGATAAGCTATTGAAAGGAAATAACACTGCGGCTGTTCCGTAATACGGAATGTCTGGAAGAGTTACTCAAGATTTAGTGCAGCTCTCTCCCTCATGGTGCCCATCCCCATCATACCCTGCTGGTCCCACGGTATCATGAAGAATTTAAAGCGCCCCGCTTTACTGTACTAAATCTTTCGTGCCAGTCAGTTTTACGGTTACTGACTGGCACATTTTTATTTTGTAGAGGCTTTATGGAGCTTACATAGCTCAATAGCTGCATCAATCAGATTATCTAGAATACCCATACCAAGCTTCAGCCTGATATCTCGTGCTTTCCCCTCGCCTAACACCGTAAGATTCATTGTGAAACCTGAAACCTGATGAATGAAGAGCGCTACCTGATAAAGATCATCCCGATCAGCTCTATATCCAAAACGCTCAAACAATGCGATGATACGGGTAGTGAAATTATGGATGTGGGTTTCACGAAGTTCAGCGATTTCCGGCACACGACCAATCACTTTCATGATCTCGATATACACCTCGTTATCCAGATATTGATTTTCATAAATGCGCTTATAAAGCCGATGAAACATCTCATAGATATCTGATACCTGATCATCAACCGTATTATAAATCTCTTCAAAATCCGCATTTATATGATCGTACCACCGCAACGTTAAAGCATAGAGAATTGTCTCTTTATCTTCAAAATATTGGTAGAGCGTCCCAATACTCATACCAGCTTTTTTGGCAATATGGTTCGTCGTGAGCTTGCTATAACCATATTCAAATAATAGCTCACTCGTTGCATCAAGGATTTTGCTAACAGTATTTTCGCCACGTTTTGTTAGCGGCACACGCCTTTTGGCTTTGCCCATGCCATGAGGCATCTCTTTGTTCATTTAGTCAGCCCTGAAAGTTACTCCAATTATCTTCATCCCCCATCAAGGCTCTATTCAAACATGCCACTCGTTATTTTTGCAATAAAATATCATGTGCATGATTGGTCCTTATATCTCAGCCAAAGAAGTAGTGTTTTTGAACAAGAGAGAAATGAGGAAACACTACTTCAAATTTTTGGGGCAGCGCGATTTCGCCACATCAGGTAATATGGGTCATCTCATGCACAATGAACTCCTTCACTGCACCTTCAACCGCTTTCGAATAAGCCGCTAAATGCGGTGCCGCCATATGCTTCTGCCATAACGCACGCGATTCCCAGTTTTCATAAAACATGAAAAGTGAAGGATCATCATTATCCTGATGAAGGTCATACTGAAGGCACCCTTCTTCGGCGAGGGTTGGTGCCACCAGTTTTTTCAGTTCCGCCTTCACAAGTTCCATCTTATCTGCATGAGCTTTAATATGAGCAACAATCGTAAGTTTTGCCATTCTGCTTTACTCCGCTTTCATACCGTCAAGAACAGTTTTGCCGATTGAAGCACCACTTTCCTGTGCTACATGGGCGGCCTTTAAATTCTCTACAGTCATCGCGCCTATATTCCTTGTAACCGTAGACTTTACTATGCCCTTATCCAGCATGTCAGAAACCCGGGTCAAAAGTTGGTGCTGTGCATCCATATCCTCTGTCTGGAACATGGAACGCGTAAACATAAATTCCCAACTGAAAGAAAGGGCTTTTGGCTTTATTGATGCCATATCAAGGGATTGTGGATCATCAATCAGGGCAATATGTCCCCGAGGTTTGATAAGCTCTACAATGGCACTAAAGTGCTTATCTGTGTGAGTGAGCGACGCAACATATTTTGGTTGAATACCAAGTGATTTGATTTCCTCATCAAGCGGGTTCCGGTGATTGATAACATGATCAGCCCCCATTTCTTTTACCCAAGCTTCTGTATCTGCTCTGGAAGCTGTCGCAATAACCGTTAAACTCGTAAGCTGTTTTGCGAGTTGAATAAGAATAGATCCAACGCCACCAGCTGCGCCGACAATAAGAAGGGCTTCTCCTTCTCCGTCTCCTTCTTTCAAGCCAAAACTATCAAAAAGAATTTCCCATGCAGTAATGCTGGTAAGCGGCAAGCCAGCAGCCTCTGCAAACTCAAGTGACGACGGCTTTTTCCCGGCAATTCGTTCATCAACCAGTTGATATTCCGCATTTGAACCAGGACGGGTTATATCACCAGCATAAAACACTTCATCACCCGGCTGAAATAGAGTTACATCAGCTCCAACGGCTTTTACTGTGCCTGCAGCATCAAAACCCAGAACGCGAGGGCTACCACCGTCTGGCTGCATCAAAGCACGTACCTTGACATCCACAGGATTCATGGAAACGCCCTGAACCTCTACCAAGATATCTTTAGGACCAGGAACGGGTATATCTGTTTCAAATTCAACGAGCGAATTCACCGCTGTAATTGGGCCTGTTTCGCTATAACCAATCGCTTTCATATCATTATCTTTCTGCTGAATAACTTATCTATCCCCAATGTAACTATTCAGGCACGCATGATAATCTTGATTGATACGAAATCATTATTCGGATATTTTTGATAAATGGATATTCTTTCACTAAAATTATTTCTCAGAGTGGCTGCACTCGGTGCGGTCTCCGCAGCTGCGCGAGATTTATCTTTATCGCCAGCAAGCGCGAGTGCCCGGCTTTCAAAACTTGAAGAAACAGTGGGCTTCATCCTCTTCAACCGAACAACACGAGCTGTATCACTTACTACTGACGGCGCTGCTTTCCATCCGTATGCCGAGCAAATGATTGAAACGTTAGAAAACGGTTTGAATATGGTATGCGGAAATAATCAGGCTACTCAAGGTCAGCTTCGCGTCACGATGCCCGGATCTTTTGCGCGAATGCACATCATCCCGTATCTGGCTGAGTTCCATGAGAAGTTCCCTGACATCCAGCTTGACCTCAGGCTATCAGATGAAGTGCTCGATCTGGTGGAAGGTGCCTATGACCTCAGCATCAGGAATGCTCCCCTTGCAGACAGCAGCATGATTGCCCGTAAGCTTGCTCCAGATAAACGCCTACTACTTGCTTCACCAGATTACATAGGGAAATACGGTGCACCTACATCACCGGAAGATTTAATGAACCACCGCTGTGTTATTCTTGGTGATAGAGCCAACTGGAAATTTGAAAATGGCCAAACCATTCAGGTACAGCGTAATCATGTAGTGAATGACGGCGAAGCCATGCGCATGATGTTGAAGCAAGGCCTTGGAATAGGTATGAAATCGCTGTGGAACGGTTATAAGGAACTCAGTAAAGGCACGCTTGTTGAAGTGATGCCTGATTATCCTCTTCTCACAGAATCAGCCATCTGGGCCATTTATCCTAGCAATCGTATCATCGCCCCCAAGGTGCGAGTCTTTATCGATTTCCTCCTAAGGAAATTCAGGCCCACCGCTCCATGGGAAGAAGAGCAAGGTTAATTTGCTAACATAAATTTTACGATCAAATCAGATGTATGGCTTTTCGATGGGCCAAATAGATCATGGGCATAAAGAATAGCTTCAGGCCAATCTGAATCCTGATACTGGATGAAAGCTGCGTAAAATGCTTCTTTCACCTCTTCCGTTTTAGCGCCGTTATGCAATCTGCCATCCATGCGCATAGCCATTAATAAAAGTCCTAACCAGCGCTCAAGTTTTTTATCCTGATTGCGGCCCCAGAGTTTTTGCCACAGGCTGGGGTTCGTTTTGGCGATATAACACTTAGCCATGCAAGGCAGGATTTTCTGCATCACATGGTCTGTATAAGACAGAGCATTTGTGTTCATCATCAGCATTTTCCGAGAACCCTTTTGGATAAGCATTCGCATATTCACAGGGTCAACGGATCAGTGGTGAGACCACCTCCAATAAAAATGCTTTGGAGGCATCCTTTCCTTCATCTCGTTAGAGAAGAAATATATTATTTTCGGAGAGTATCGGTGCCTCACTGTTTCAAAAGCCTGTTTATATGCCTTCTGTTTTCCAGTCACGCTGCCCTAGCTGGCGATTTAAAAGAACCCAAGTTATTGAATGATAGTTCCTACAGCGAATACTGGGAACAGCAGTTTCTTTTTGAAAATAAAACGCTGGTTACTTCTCAATTCCTCATCACCAACCTGCCCTTTAGCAAACACCACGGTATTATGGTGGGCACTTTAAAGGAACCTTCCAAAGACAACGTCATTATTAAAAACGGCCGGAAAAAAAGTGGCTGGTTTTACAGTTCAGAACCTGCAGAAACCATGAGTATTTTTCAACACAAACTCATGACTGATGAAAAAGGTTATTTGATGCAGCTCCATAACACCGCTGCTGAAGTAGATGTGCTTTTCACGAAAGACTATCAGGCCATAAATCTGATCCCGAAAAATGAAGCGGAAAATCTTCCACAGGTCACTTTATATGCACCCGCTGCCCAAGCTTATGGCCGCTGGAGGGCCGGACCAGAAATTGGTGGTGCTGGTGAAAACGGTAACTGGCTAGATTTAGGGTGGGGTTTCGGTTACGGCCTTCATGTAGTGCACACAGAAACCCCAAACAAACAATTAAAGAAGTGGATACGTTTTTCAGGCCTGACTGAAAACAAAGAAGCCGCCCCAATTCTCCATATTTTTGAAACTCCCTCAGGCAAACAAATTCGCTCACTCACACTTATCCAAAAAACAGGGAAACCTACCACATTTGAAAATATCACTTTCAAACCAATCACACCAATGAGCTGGCAGATTACGGGTATATCTGGCGATAGTACTATGAAAGGAGAGATTGCCATCTCTGAACCCCTCGAGGTTTTCAATCTCAAAGACCAGCTAAATGCCATAGAAAAACTGGCCGCTGGGTCTATGGCAGATGTGGAACGTCACAAATATCTGACCACATACCAATTCACATTGACCACAGATGAAAGCGTAAAAGCCTTCACGGGCAAAGCTCTTATGGAAAATATCATCTTCGGGAAAGAGCAAAAAAAGCGCCCACGGCGTCGGAGATAGGCTTCTAGAAACTGGTTTCCACAAAGATACCAAACGTTCTTGGGCGTGGAGGTGTTACCTGCGCTCTATTCCTGAAAGAAAAACTATTACCAAAAGCGAAAGTATTCGCCGTCGTATCGGTAAGATTACGGACATAAAGCCCTAACTTCCAGCGGTCGCGGAATAACTGAAAGCGTGCATTTGCAATACCGTATCCTCCCATTGATGGAGAAGTGCCCTCATTAAATCCGATTGCCGATTCCCCAGTATAGGCATAATCAGCAGCAATCGTCGCAGACCAATCATTATTGATAGAGAACTGATAAAGCGCTGCCAAACTATATGTATTTCCCGGAATCGTGGGCAAACGGTCCCCTCTTTGAGCACCAAGAAAAGCATTATCTTCACGAAGTTCCGTTTCGTTACCAAACAAGGAACCTGTTAATTCAAAACCAGGGAACAAACGAGCGGAAAACTCTATTTCATAGCCAAGGCTACGCGCATCACCCACGTTGGTGATAAAGGGAAACCCTGCTTCTGATATTTGGTCTGACTGAATATCAAACCAATCCACATAATAAACCGACGCATTGAGGGATAATGCTCTATCAAACCAGAATGATTTGATACCCAATTCATAGTTCACCAGTTCATCAGATTCAAACACTTCGCTTTCAACATTCCCCTGTTCATCCTCAGGTCCTTGCACGGCTTGCAAGGCTTCAATCGGTGTATTGATATTAATGCCCCCAACCCGGTATCCCATAGAAACCTGAGCATAGGTTTGAATAGCATCTGTCCACTGATACCGAAGCGCCAGTTTTGGCGTTAACTCTTCAGTATCTGCATCTTCATCTAAGGCAAAGTTGGTGTTATCTGGCGTAAACAACGAAGCATATTCTACCTCGGTTTTATGCTTCGAATAGCGAAGCCCACCAGTTACACTAAATTTATCTGTAACTTGGTAACTGGCTTCCCCAAAAAATGCGAATTCAAAAACGGTTTCATCACGTTCTTCAGTTTGCGCTACTTCCGGGGATTGGCCTGCATTGCCTTGCAACAACAAGCTATCAAGATCATTGTTTCGGCCTAGAAAATAAAACCCAAGAAGCCAATCGAAATCGCCATTACCTTCAGACTGCAGTCTGGTTTCATGGCTAATGGTTCTATATTCATCACGGCTAAAATAACCCACAGCGTTCTGGGTGAAAAAGTCGGAGAAAGCATTTACTTCCTGAAACTGACCAAAGCCTTCGAGAACAGGTAAAGTGCCTGCCGCAGATCTAATTGTATCGATAAAAGGCAGCCCAATAGTTGCATCAGCCGTTTCCGTTACCCCCCGGCTTACAAAAGCTGTTGCACTGGTCAACAGGGTTGAACCTATCTTACCTTTCAGCGTTAAGCTGCCATGGAAAAAGGAATCTTCATAGGGCTCAGGGGTAAATGTATCTTTCTGGTTTCGTGCTTGGTCTGCAAAGTAATACTGAGCATCATCATAGTTAATACCCTGCAGATTTACCGATGCTTCCAGAGACCAGTTTGGGTTAATTTGCCATAAGAGCGATGGCCTTAGCCCCCATATCCGCAAATCGTTAGTATCTGTTTCACCAAGACGCGGATTATCAATATACCCATCATGCCCTTCAAAATATCCAGATACCCGAAGTGCCAGTTTATCTTCAACAAGGGGCTGATTGTAGACTGCATCAAGCGTTAATCCAGGGCCTGCACCCTTCGTTGCTTCTACTGCTACACGGGTTCTGAAACCTGTTTCTGTTAAATCCGGTTTGTTAGAAACAATCCGGTACAAGCCTCCCAAAGAACCCGCCCCATAAAGAGTTCCTTGCGGGCCGCGCACCAGTTCAATACGTTCCACATCAAACAAGCGTATATCCGGGTTAGTATCACTGAAGTTCACAGGTGTTTCATCAATATAAACGCCGACCACACCCTGAGTTCGGTCAGAAAAGGCACCATCAGAAAGACCTCTTACAAAAATCTTGTTTCTGCCTGGCCCAAGGTTTGTTGAAAATACCCCTGCGAGATGTGGCGCTAGTGACTGAAGGTCATATGCCTGTAGATCATCAAACTGCAAAGACGATAAACCAGCAATACTGACGGGCACTTCAAAATTTGTCTCAGTCCTCTTGGTCGCTGTTACTACAACATCTTCTATATAGCTCGCTCGGGGCTCATCAGCAGTGCGCTTTGCTCTCACTACAGGCTTATTTTCAGAAGTGGTTTTAGAGAGCAATATCTGTACGGAATTTTGCGTGAGAAATCTAAATTCCAGCCCAGTTCCATCGAGAATAGCTCTAAGCGCGGCGCGTTTTGAAAGGCTGCCACCCGTACCTTCTGTTTTAAGGGTTGAGATATCAACCCCAGAGTAATTGATAGAAAGTCGGGCTTTTTCAGAAAATGCGATAAGTGCTTCTTCGAGCGTACCGGCTTTAATATCATATAGACCGTTTTGCGCGTAAGCAGGTTGCTCAACAACCAGCATTTCAACAAAAAAGAGAGCTCCAAAGGCAGCCAACATGCTTCCAGTTCTAGTCACTCAAAACTCTCTATTGCTGCTTAGGGTTAAGACTGTAGGTATTACTATCAGCTCTCAACTCCATGCCTGTGAATTCCGCTAACTCTCGAAGCATTGTCTCTGGTTCTGTAACCACCAGTGTACCGGAAAACACTGTATCTCCTTCAGCTGTAACTACCGCATGAATGGTCGGATAAATCAGCTGAATTTGTGCAAGTACTTCACTGATTGGCTGTTCTTTGAACCGCAACACCCCTTCAGTCCAATTCCCTATTGTGGTTGGGTCTACTTCCTTGAGAATTGGTTCATCACTTGTAGATGCATAAGTCGCAACAGTGCCCGGCTCTATAAGGATTGCTGGAGTTTTCTCCTCACCTGCCTGCGACGCCACCGAAACCAAACCTTCATTCACCGAAACCCGGTCAAACCCATCTGCTTTCAAGACTTCAAAGCGCGTGCCTACAACACGCACTTGCCGTTCACCTGTATTCACATAGAAAGGCCGGTCTTTATCGGAAACCACATCAAAGAAAGCACGACCACTTTCAAGCGCTACATTGCGTGCACCATCATCCATTTCCACAGAAATACGGCTACCGGCAAAAAGGGTTACCCGTGAACCATCCATCAATTTTACATTTTTTAAACCATCCGTGCTAGCTGAATAGATATGAGGATCAGACGGTGCATCATAAAAAGGCGTTTGCGGGAAAAACACGACAAAAAGCAGGGCAGCTACAGCAGCAAGCCCCGTGGCAAACTTTGGCCACACCCAACTAGCATTCATAGGCTTGGGAGCTACTGCCCCTTGATTTGAAGGTATCTTAAGATCACTTGCAAAGGCTGCTCTGATCTGCTGTTCATGCTGACCAACACCCACGTAAGCTTCTTGCACATATTCAAAGGCATCAGTGTGGGCTGGATCTTCAAGGAGCCATTCCATATGGCGCACGCGTTCCGCATCAGACAAAGCGCCGCCAGCAAGCTTCGCCTGCCATTCGGCTGCCTCATCAATGAGTTTCTGATCAATACGTTTCAGATCGTTCGCCATGTTTTTCACTCTATGCCCATATATCTAACGAAGTAGATATCAGCCTGCCTCCAAAAAAACTCTTACGGTGCTGCTCTTTTTTTCAAATCAGACAAGGCCTTGATAGCCTTAATCATATGTTTCTCAATGGTACTTTTCGGAATACCTGTTTTTTCTGATATTTCAGAATGGGTTAGCCCTTCAAACCTGTGCAGCAGAAATATCTGCCGGGTTTTATCTGGTAGCTTTTCAATAACCCCTAAGGCCTCCTCCACCTGCTGCTTTGCGGATAACGCGCGGGCAGGATCAATACTTTCAGAGCCACCAATCGCATCCACTGCACCGTCTGTATGGAGTTTACCCCACGCATCTTCTCGTGCAGCTCTGGCCTTCTTCTCCCGCACCCGATCAATCAACAAATTATGGGCAATACGCGCTAAAAGTGCCTCTGGCGAGCCTGTCGTTTCTGCATCATATTTGTTTTGGAAGCGAATAAAGCATTCCTGCACAATTTCTTCTGCTTCAGCTTCATTTTTGATTTTAGCATTCACAAAACGGAGTAATGGCCCACGTTGCAGACGGAACAAATCTTCAAAGGATTTGTTGCTGCAAACCTCGTCACCGCCCTTACGTAGGGTTTTGTTTTTAATCCAATCAAACATGGCTAAACTCTAGCGTATCCATAATTTTTTAGGAAGCCATGAATTGCTTATGACATTTTTCTAAAAAACTTTGGAGGTGGGTTTTCACTTGCTCCGTTTTTCACCCAAAGCAGGAATTAGCCTTGGAGTGAATTTTATGACTGCACCAACAAACAAAAAAATAAATGTGGCAATTATTGGCATGGGTAACTGCGCGAGCTCGCTTATCCAGGGCATCTATTATTACGGCGAAGACCGTGAGACAGATGCATCAGGGCTGATGCACAGTGAACTGGGTGGCTATAAGCCATCTGCTATTCAGATCACCGCCGCTTTTGATATCGACAGCCGTAAAGTGGGCAAAGATGTATCAGAAGCGATTTTCGCTGAACCAAACTGCACAGCTGTTTTCCAGAAAGACATCCCACATCAGGGGGTAGCTGTTCAAATGGGCCATATGCTTGATGGCTATTCAGATCATATGGAAAACTATCCAGATGAGCGCCGTTTCATGCCCGCTGCTGATACACAGCCAAGCAAAGAAGCTGTTGTAAAAGCGCTTAAAGACGCTGAAGTAGATGTGATGATGAACTATCTACCAGTAGGCAGCCAGAAAGCGACAGAGTTTTACGCGGAATGTGCTCTTGAAGCTGGCGTAGCGTTCGTAAACAATATCCCTGTTTTCATTGCCAGCAACCCAGAATGGGCAGCACGCTTTGAAAATGCAGGTATTCCAATCATTGGTGACGATATCAAAGCCCAGCTTGGCGCAACAATTGTCCACCGTATCCTCACTGATCTGTTCGCTAAACGTGGCGTGGCGATGGACCGCACTTACCAGCTGAACACAGGTGGTAATACTGACTTCCTCAACATGAAAAACCAGAACCGACTGGAATCAAAGAAAGAATCTAAAACAGAAGCCGTTCAATCAGTTGCTGCAAGTCGCCTTGATGATGAAAACATTCACGTAGGGCCTAGCGACTATGTAGCATGGCAAAATGATAACAAGGTATGCTTCCTCCGCATGGAGGGCCGCCTCTTTGGTGATGTGCCGATGAACCTGGAACTTCGTCTTTCAGTGGAAGATTCGCCAAACTCAGCCGGTGTTGCGATTGATACAATTCGCTGTGCTAAAGTTGCCCTGGACCGCGGCATCGCAGGTGTTGTTGAAGGGCCATCAGCTTACTTCTGTAAACACCCTCCAATCCAGCATACAGATGATATTGCCCGCCTGATGACAGAAGCCTTCATCGAAGGCTCTAATGTAACCACTGTACCCGTTCCGGAAGCGTTAGCGGCCCTCGCTAGCTAACGCCCAGGAACGGCACTTTCTGCGGGAGCCATCCCTTTCTGCATTTCGGTTCCCGCAGATCCCTTTTTTATTGAGGCTTCAAATGAGCGAAACAAAAGTCACCTTCGTAAAGCCGCCAGAATATGGTCGTCCCAATTCCATTGAAGATGCCTCTAATAAGTATTTTATCCATCCGCTTTCAGAGTTAGTAGTAGAGATAGGAATTGCTCTCAAACTTAGCCCAAACATCATTTCATTTATGGGTATGGGATGCGGTTTTCTTGCAGCCTATCTATACTACTATCTACCGCAAACGCCTTATGTGATTGGCGGTTTCCTCGCCATGATCGGCTGGCATGTTTTTGATGGTGCAGACGGCAAACTAGCACGCGCCACAGGGAAGACTAGTGCTTTTGGCCGTATCATCGACGGTATCTGTGATCATGTTGTATTTAGTGTGGTATATATCTCCCTCGCTCTCCATCTCGTAGAAACGGGATACTCCCCCAATGTCTGGTGGCTGGTAATTGGGGCCGGGATTTCCCATGCGGTACAGGCCGCAGGCTATGAAGAACGTCGCCAAAAATACCAAAGGCGAATAGAAGGCCTTCACCGCACATCAGTGCAAGATAAACTCCTTCATATAAATGGGAAAAAATCATTCCTCGCTTCGCTCTACGACAAAGCCCAAAAACTTGTTGCTGGGGCTGACCACGGGCTTGACTGCAAACTAATGGAACTCAGCGAAACTCAGTGGGGTAAAGGTGTGGCAGGTGCTGTCATCATGCGCACTATCCCCATGGTGAAAGCCTGGGCTTTACTTAATGCAAATAATCGTACGCTGCTTATTTTTATCTTCGCCTTTATGGGTCAACCCGCACTTTATTTTGCAGTGGAACTGATCTTATTCAACATCATAATGTTGGGGTTAATCATCGCTGAATGGCAGCAAGAAAAAACCCTGATTGAATACGCTAACACCTTCACCGCCCCACCCGCATGAGTACCCTCTCAGATATTCAGGATATCCTCAGAGGCGCTCTGGCGTCTCTTGGTGGGTTTGGTGGCCGCGTTATTGCGCGGCTTATCTTGATGCTGCTTGCAGGTCAATTATACGGCGCTGAAGCGCTCGGTGTTTTAGGGCAAGTTGCAGCGCTCACGGAAATTCTGGCTGCAGCCGCAGTAATCGGATTGAAACGTAGTCTTCTAGATATTCTGAGCCATCCATACAACGAAGGCAAAGCCTCAAAAATCGTCAAAGAAGCTCTTATTTCCTCCCTGCTGCTTGCCAGTTTTATGTCCATAGTTTTTGGAGTGCTTTGGGAATATCTATTCACCGATATTGAACTGCCAATCCTGCTTCTTGTAGCAATCCCGGCAATTGTATTTGCGGAAGTGGCTGGCACAGCTATCCGCTTTCAACGCATTATCCGCTGGGAAGTAATCGCGCGCTGCATTTTTGAACCCTGGGCTTTCTTAATATCAGCCACCCTCTTTTACTGGCTTTCACCTTCAGAAGCAGGTCTTCTTTCAGCGTACGCTATATCGGCGCTGGCGGCTGCTTTTGGTATCGGTATTGGCCTTAATAAAGCTTATAGTTTCAGCGCTATATTCCATACCCAAATCGAGATTAAAGCACTTTATCAGATACCCCTGAAAAGCCTTCCAGTAGGTATTACAGATATTGGCATCATGATGTTTCGCCGCATTGATATTCTGTTGCTGTCGCTCGTTGCGGGCCACGGCGTAACAGGCATCTATTATATGGCGCAGCAAATTGTAACTGTACCCCATAAAATCCACCAACTGTTTGAACCGATGATGGCTCCTGTGCTGGCGAAACTGCACCATGGCGCCAAACGAAAAGCCACTGGCAGAAAACTATCCGGGTTTTGCCGCTGGGTCTTTACACTTCAACTTGCCCTTACTGTGCCGTTCATTCTGTTCTCAAACGAGTTGATGGCTGTCTTTGGAGAACAATTTTATGTTGGCGGTTTGGTGCTGAGCCTGCTGCTCATTGCTGAACTGTTTGATGGCAGCTTCGCCCTTGGAGAAACAGCTCTCGTTTATGCAGCACCACGCACACCGCCAAAGCTGATTATGGTGGCACTAATGATAGAAACTATTGCCATCATCTCATTCTCGTATTTTTTGGGGGCCGAAGGCGCGGCATTTGGGTTTATGCTTGCTATGGTCAGCCTGGCAGGGATGCGCCTATGGAAGCTGAAATCAAAACTGAATATCACCATTTTAAGCAGCAATTTCTTAAAACCACTCACTGGGGCGTTCTTCATTGCTGCTATCTTTGGCTTTATGAAACAAGAGACTGCGATTTATAATCCTGATTACTTCGGCATATATATTTTCGCAGCCATTGCTCTCTATCTGGGGGTAATTCGCCTCACATCCCTAACGGCAGAAGATAAAACTATCTGGAAGCGATTAAGGGCTGGTTAGAATTAAGCCATTTCGTGGCCATTTCGTGCATTTCAGGGCTATCAACATCTATCCAGAAATGGCCTGAAACGTCCACTGTAACCGCTCTTTTTTCCTTAGCCAGCTCCAGCATTCCGCCTGAGATGGAATAATCATTCTGGTCTCTGCCGCTTTTCTCAATCGCTTCAAACAAGGCAGGCCCCGCGTGAAAGACACCTGTATCAAAAGCATTATAGAGAGGGATTTCCTTCCCGATATTCGCAATATAACGGCCCTTGGTGCACACCTTGGTTACATCTTCCAAATCCACATACGGGTTGTTTAATTTACCGTCTACCGCCAATGCTATTTCATCCTGCTTCTTACCAGCAGAAAGCAGCTGTTCAATAAGAGCAGGTTCAAGGAAGTGATCACACATAGAAAGCACAAAACTTTCTGAAAGCTTCTCCGCCGCTTTCAGGACAGACAGACCATTTGGATACATAAAATCAGGGTTATGGATGGTTTCAATATGCCAGCCAGTGTCCTTTGAAAGGCTTTCAAGAAAGGTTTCAAGAATTTCTGCATGATAGCCTGTTACAACAACCGCACGGCTCAAGCCCGCAGCGAACGCACTTTCAAGTGCCCGTTCAATAAGCGGAATGCCACAAAGCTCAACAAGCGGCTTTAGATTGCCTTTGGCCCTGAGCCGTGTGCCCATTCCTGCAGCAACAATTAGCAGGTCTTTTGTCATTATAGTGTCCTTAACTGGTAGGGAGTAGAAGGTGCGGGGTTCGCTGGTTTCTTCAGTTTCAGCAGCGCCGGCAGAAGCGCCCATGTAAGGAGCAGGCACATAGTGAAACCAATTATCGCCAACAGCCCCATAGAGCGGAGCCCGCCCATTGATGCCGTGATCAAACCACCGAATCCAAGAAGTGTCGTAAGCGTCGTAATACTGGACGCTTTGCCCGTCGTGGCCATCACTTCTGTGAGACTTGAGCCACCCTCACGAAACCGCTCGTAAATGTGAATACCATTATCAACCGAAATACCGATGAGTGACGGGATAATCACCATGTTGATAATGGACAGTTGGATACCGGAGAATGCCATTACAGCCACTGTGAAAAGCAACCCAACAAGTGTCGGCAACAGAATAACCAGCGTGCCACTCACAGAACGTACAAACATGAAAACAACGAGGAGGGTAATACTGCCCACAAGAAGCACGGCCTTCACTGCATCGGCTTTCATGAGCTGAAGCATCTCGACAAAAATAAAACTCTCTGATGCTGGATGATAGGTTTTTCCATTCACTGTGAAGGAAGCTACGTCATCATAAAACTGTGCCGCCAATCGTGCGTCATCCATGGTCACAGAATTATAGATATACATCAGATATCCGGGCTTACTTTCATCCCCCAGGAACACTCGGCGCATAGCGGGCGGCAGATCATCGACACCAAATGTATCAATCTGTAAGTATTTAGCTTTGTCCTCCACGCTTTCTGGTACAGGCCCGCTTTCTTCCAGCCTGCTCCACATACGTTTAATTACCTCAAGGCGTTCCGCTTGCTCTGTACGGTCAGGCACAAAATTACGTACGCTTGTGAGCTTCGCAATTGTAGGTGTTTCCGTATCCGCTTTGGCATATTCTTCAAAATAGGCCTCAATAGCTTTCACTTCATCAAGGTTTTCCACAACCAGAACAGCCCTGTCGTGCCCGCCTTTGAAGATATTTTTTGATTGAGTTACAGCCCACTGATGATCAGCTTTTTTCGCTGCCTCAAGGTTTTTGAAATTACGTTCAAAGCTTATTTGTGGTGCCAGATATCCCGCGATAACAACCATCGGTAACAAACAGAGAAATACCTTTCGGCTGTGCTTTCCGCCTAATCCCCAAAAAGCATTAGTGAAATTCTGTTTCTTCTTACGCGGTTGCCAGTTGATATAACGCTCAGAGAATGTAAGCAGTGCAGGGAACACTGTGTACATAGCAATATAAATCAGCAGGATACCGCTGCCAGCGATAAAACCAAATTCCCGGAACGCCCGAAACTCTGTGAGCATAAGCGACAAGAACCCACTAGCTGTAGTGACAGCCGCGATCAGGGATGCTTTTCCAGTATGCCCAATCACCTCGCCGAGGGCAGATATATGGGTTTCACCCTTTGCCCTTAATTCTTCATAACGGCTGAAATTATGGATGCCGAAATCGATCCCCAACCCAAAAAGGATAAGTGCAAGGAAGATAGTGATGAGGTTCAAGCCCCCTACCACAACAGCTGTCAGGCCGATGGTCCAAATAATGCCAACCACAAGCGGCAGGATAATAAGGAAAACTGCAGATAATCTGCGGTAATAAACGAGCAACAACAACACGATTAAGGATATAGAACTGCCAAGCCCGGTGCCCACATCCCCTATCACTGCATCATACTGAGCAACTTTGTTTCTGATACGCCCAGCGATACCCACATGGATACCGCTATCCTCAGCATTCAAATCAAGCGCACCAATGATAGACGCCACATCGCTAATCATTTTCTTGGCTGCACCAAGCCCTTCAAAACCCGGCTTCGGCCAGATAACCAGCGCCTGCGTCAGTCCATCATCAGAGATAAACCGCTGCTCGGTTTCAATAGTTTGCTCTTCTTCAAACGGTGTTTCTTCGGTTATTTCGCTCGAAGCCTCAACTCCGCTCCCAACAAGCGTTATACTGATAGGAATGCCAGTTTTTTCCTTAAAAGCTCGTGCCGTTGAAGAAAGTATTTCTTCCTCAAGTGTGGTTTCCAGTTTCTCTAATTCAGGTACACTGAGCTGCAACAGCTTATGCCGTTCAAGTACCGAAATATCTTCAAAATACTGTACGCTTTCACTCCATAATAACGGCCGAGTAACCGCTTCAAGAATGAACAATACTTCTTGTACTTTTGCTTGATCTTCACCGCGCACTAACACTTGGATAGAAGCAAAACTACCAGCCTTTTCCATAGCAGACTGGAGCGTTTTCACACTCGCTGCACCTTCCGGCATCAAGGCTTCAAGTTTAGTGGAAACCTTGAGATTGCCAATCTGCGTAAATGAGACCCACAGCAGAACAACAGCTAGCAGCAACACCAATTTGTGCTGAACACAAATCAGCTCAGCCATTCTGTTGCTCAATAATGTCATTAGCCGCTACCTCAACTCATACAAACTTGCGTTTCAGAGTGAATAACGGAGCGAGGAGACCCTAACCTCCGAAATAAAATCACAGTAGGTATTTAGAGCCTCTATGCCTGCCTCGCCCTCAACTATTACAAACGTAATATTATTCTTGACTCCATCTTTTACACACGTAATATTACAGGCGTAATAGATAAGAGAAGTAGTAACTTATGACTAAAATCAGCGATGCAGAACAAATCATCATGGAAGCGCTTTGGAACAAAAGCCCTCTCACGGCCCATGAGGTGGTGGCTGAAACAGCCGAACCTAACGGCTGGAGTGACGCCACCGTTCGCACGCTGCTCAATCGCCTCCTGAAAAAAGAAGCTATTTCTGCTGAGCGTGTAAATCGACAATATCTGTACCGACCACTTCTTGAATGTAATGCATTTGTGAAAACCGAAAGTCAGAAATTCCTTGGCCGATTTTTTGATGGCAAATTGGCACCCTTTGTATCCCAGTTCGTTGGGGAAAATGGTCTGAAACAACAAGATATTGCTGATCTGAAGCAACTGCTCAAGGATATTGAAGATGCTGAATAGTACCTTGGAAACACTTATTTCCTTCAGCGTGGTTTTATCAGTAGCAATCCTTCTGGTGCTGATGATCAGAAAACAGGTGCGTCGGCATTTGGGGGCATCAGCTTGTTATATGGTGTGGCTCGCTGTGCCGTTTTCCCTATTGATATACTTCCTGCCTTTTGCCGCACTGTTCATGGAGCAACAGGCAGCCTCACAACCGATCTATGCTCAATTTCTTCTTGAAGAAGTTGTTCCAACCCCTGTTGCGACATCAAGCATCCAGCAAACAATTTCCAGCTTTTTCCCCAGCGGCATTGCTACGCCAGCAATAACACTATGGGTCTTAGGTTTCGTGTTATCAGCCGCTATTTTTGCTATCAGACAAAGACGCCTGAAAACATTACTTTCACCAATCAAGAACTCAGGCAAAGGGTATTATCAATCAAATACAGAAGCCGTTGGTCCTGCACTCATAGGCCTGATCAAACCTAAAATCGTCGTCCCACCACATTTTGACACCAAATATAGTTCCGAAGAACAGCGGTTGATCCTTACCCATGAGCGGGTGCACCAAAAACATAGAGACCCACTTGTTAATGGTATTACCGCCCTGCTCCAGCTCATCAATTGGTTCAATCCACTGGTTCATTATGCAGCTGGGAAACTCTTTATGGATCAGGAACTGGCGTGTGATGCAGCTGTGCTCCGGCAATTCCCTAAGGCACGCAAACGGTATGCAAACACCCTTTTGAACGCCCACCGCGAACTTGTTCCAAACGCCCTCAACTGTTTTTGGACGGGCCGGGAAAAACACCCATTTGTAGAACGTATTCAGGCTATTCAGCTGGAAGTCCTAAATGGCCCTAAAAAAGTGAACAACCTTCTAGCATTGGGCACAATTTCCATCATTACTCTTGCCGCTGTCCTGCCAGACTGGAACAAGCAGTTAAGACAAATAACGCCTTCCATTGCCACCTTCGCCTCCGCAGACCAACTGGCGCTGATTTCAGCAGCTCAAAAAGGTGATACTATAGAAGCCGCAAAACTTCTTAAAAGCGGTGTAAATCCAAATATCAGTATCTCACCTTACGGCACACCGCTTATTATTGCTGCATCCCGTGGTGATACAAAAATGGCAGAAACTCTGATGGCACACGGGGCTAAAACTAATCTCTCTGCCAGAGGCAAGGGTTTTCCGCTTTTATCAGCCGTTGAAAGGGAAGATATTGCGCTAGTTGCCCAGCTTCTAAAGAACGGAGCAACAATTAACGCACTTGTGCCTGAAATGGATGCCAGCCCGCTTGCAACAGCCGCGAAGATAGCTAATCCGGATATGGTTTCACTTCTTCTCGCCCATAAGGCTGATCCGAATATGCCTGTTGATGATGAAGGCTCTGCCCTGATAGCAGCCGTATCATCTGGTAAACTGGAAATCGTTGAAATGCTGGTACGCGCGGGGGCTGATACGAAAGCCGTTGGCCGCCTAGAAGAACGTAATCATCAAGAACGCCATACCACCGCCCTTAAAGAAGCAAAACGCCAAAAGCGGAATGACATAGAGCGGTATTTGATCCAGCTCGAATAACACACCGACTTTTCCCAACCAAAACCTCATCACCCAACACCTTCAAAGATTTCCTCTTTGAAGAAAGGAGACACTTATGCCGAATTCACTGAAACCCTTATTATTTACATTCTTTGTGCTGCTGCTTTTAAACCCGCCTGTGCATGCTGACGAACACATATCGTTTAAATATGAAACAGCAAAAATCACCTCTGAACATCTAGAAAAAGAAAAGCAAATCTATATCCATCTGCCATCTTCTTACTCAGAAGAGAAGAAGCGTACTTACCCGGTTTTATATGTATTAAACCGTCCAGAAAACTTTCTGATTTCCAGCCAGATCGTGGACTTTCTCTCGAGCAAAGAAAATATCCCGGAAACCATTGTTGTAGGCATTCCACATAGTGGTAATTCCCGTTTTGAATATAGTCCCTATGATGGCGATACTCGCAGAGAGGAAATGGATAGCTTTCACCGCTTTCTAAAGGAAGACATCTTCCCTTATATCAACAGCACCTATAGAACCACACCGTCCAAAGCAATTGTCGGGCACTCCTTAGCCGGGCTTTTTGTTACAGATCTTTTCATTCATGAACCTGATCTCTTCAACAGCTTCATTGCTCTCAGCCCCTCTTATCATCACGGAAAACCTGTGCTTGAAGATATGCGCACGTTTCTCAAAACTCATGACACAAACGATAAAGTATTTTACGCAAGCCTGGGCAGCGATGAGTATTACCGGATAGAAAATGAATACTTGAGAATGCAGCAGATTTTTAACGAAACCACACCTGAAGGGCTGCGCTGGGATATAGGCGATATTAGAAATGCCTCACACCGGTCTCTTATTCTTCCGGGTCTCATTGATGCGCTGAGTTTTATTTATGAGGGCTATAATCTCTCCATGCCACAATTCAGGAAACAAGGCTATAACGGCATTGTCGCTCATTATGCACAACTATCAAAAGAGCTTGGAATTAAAGTCACGCCATCAAAAGGGGATATTGAAGGTCTACTGAGATATTTCAGTAATCCTGACCGTAAAAATGATCCAGATATTGCACCACACCTGAATGATTACATTGAAGATTTAAAGCGGCTTTTGAAACATTTCTATAGTTAGACATAAGGAGCTGCCTTTGCAGCTCCTTTATTTAAGGCTTTGCTAAAACAAACCTAACTTCTGCAAATTCATGGAAGCGGCATAAAAATTAGCAAGTGAGGTACGCTGCACAAGGTGAGCTTTAAGCTCTTCAATTTGCGCGGTTGTGGCTCTTTCTTCCCGAATATTCAGTATAAAGAAGTCACTGGCACCATTTTGAAAACGCACCTGTTCTGCATCTGCAAGAAGTCTGGATTGTCTGGTTTCCTGTTTCGCAAGTTCAAGCATTTCCACAGACACTTTAAGATCAAGCGTTACTCGTTTAAGCTCAAGTTGAATTTTATCCTGCACCATTCTGGTTTTCTGCCTTAGTGCCTTCCGTTTTGCTTTTGCAGCAGTTAGTTTGCCCTTAGCCTTTCTCTGGCCAAGCGGGATAGAAAACTGGAGGCCAACAACAGTATCTGTAGATGCACGTGATGAACCACCTTCTGCAATAGAGCCAAAATCCCTTGATAGTTCGAGCGACAGATCCAGTTGCGGTGCAAGATCATTTTCCCGTAAATTCACAGTTTGATTAAGCCGTTCAATAGCAAGTTTTAACTGTTGTAGCTCCGGCCTGTTCTGAAGCAACTGACCAGGCCGTAAAATCAACGGAAAAACAACGCTTTCTTGCTGATCAAAAACAGTAACATCCGGGAGCTCATACGCTTCAGGCAATCGTGTAGTACCTTCCTTATTTCGAAGATAATAGCTAAGCCTGATAGCCGAGGCCTGGAAGCGCTGTTTTGCTTCGGTTACCAATTTCTCACGGCGCGTAATATTCTGTCTGTTTTCCAGAATAAAGATATCAGCCACCGCGCCTTCTTTTACCTGAATCTCAAGGGCTTTTTGCCGCTCATTTGCTATCTGCAAAAGCTGCCGATAAACACCATACTGATGCCCCGTCACAACCCAGTTCCAATAGGCTTGGGTAGCCTGCTGCTGAATAATAATTTTCTGGAACAGGATATCGGTTTCAGCCTGCTTTTGGGCTAGAGCCGTATCCCGGATATTAAAACGGTTTTCATCAATATCCCTGTTCCGTAGAAGCGAAAAGAGCGTGCCCACTTTAAATTCACCAAGTGTATTGGTGAAATATTCATCTTCATAAATTGGGAACCGACCATCAGAGATACGGTACTTGCCGTAAACTTGTGCCCCGTAAACACCAATGTTTTGTTTAGCTTCAAGTTCAACGACAGAGCCACTCCAGAAACCTGTTGCCCGACTGAAACCACTAGCGCCTAAATTTACATCGAATGCGCCTTGGGCTGCCTGCGCGTAGCCTGCGGCTTCATTCTTTTCTGCAATTTCCAGCAAGATTTCAGGTACATTCCGTACCGAAGAAGCCAAAACATCTTCAAGCGTTAATGGTTTATCCTGAGCCAACGCCCCGAAAGACATATGCAGCACCGCTAGCATACCCGTTACAATGCTCAGCTTTTTAAGAACATAAAACATATCGGCGTGCCTCAAGGGGTGAATGTTTTGCGGAATTCAGGTGGAAAGTTATTGAGCTGCCGCCATACTTCATAGCCAACTGATACAGTTTCAAAGGTTACCCAACCGCGGGCTTTCGATCCAAATCTGACATATGAGCTATCGGGCCAGGGATGTGGGTCAGATTTATCTTCCTGCACCAATACCCTGAAGAGGCCGTTTGGGTCCGCCGTTGGGTCAATCGCTACAATTTCTCCACCAAAAATCCCCACAGCCGCTGATGGCCAACCGCTGAACTGAATACTCGGCCACCCTTCAAACTGCAGGCGCACTTTATCTCCGATGCGCGCAAGTGCGATATCTCTACCATCGATGTAAAGGGCTACAGCCCGTTCTGCATTCGCTGGGATAAAAGTAGCCACCACATCACCAGCCTTTAAGAAGGTGGAGCTATCACCAGCATTTACTCTCAAGATCACACCGTCTCTTGGTGCACGAACAAATTGCACAGAACTGCGAGACAGGGATACATCAAGCCTTGTTAGTTGGGCAGAAGCCTCAGCAACCTTGCTTTTCATATCCTCTACTCGAATACGCACAGCTTCAAAATCACGGCGAGAGGCCAAGCCTTCATTAAAAAGCTTTTCGGTACGAGCCAGATCCAGTTCTGCGGTTTTCATGGCGTTCTGGTTAGCTTCCAGTTTAAAGGCAACCTGTTGCCGCTCTGTTTGCAGACGTTCAAGGAAATTAGGATCATTATCCACAATCTGCAGGATAGGGTCATTGGCTTTCACATAGCTGCCATCCTCTACAAACCATTTCTGAATGCGGCCGGAAACAAGTGCATTGATTTCCTGTACCCGGTCATTTGGGCTAAGGGCGATAATGCTGCCGCGGCCATAAGTGGTTTGTACCCACGGCATGAAAACCAAAAATAGAATAACTGCTATGAGACCAGTGGCTATCATAATTGCTACTGCTCTCATCACCTTTGGTGGCTGAATACTTTCAAGCGTTTTGAAATAGGCCTGCGTACGCTCTGTAGTCATGATGCCAACTCTTGTGTTTGGTTCCGAGGTTGAGAGCTGAAAGGGCGGTCCCGAAGCATGAAAAAATCCTCCGGTTTTTCGATGATCTGCTGCGTGTCTGACGCCATTAACATGAACTGATCAAAGCCACAGGCTGAGATACGGTTACTGAAGTAGAGAATGGAAGCTCCTGTGTTCGCTTTTATAGCTGTAAGCGTGCGTTCAAGCACTGGCGCAGGTAGCGCATCAAACAGCTGCGTCAAGACAAGCACTTGCGGTTCAGCAATAAGGACGGCTGCCAATTTAAGCTTCAACACTTCTACAAGCGAAAGCGGCGCTCCTGTAAGTGAAAGCTGCGTATCCATGCCATCAGAAAGGGATTGGATGGTGCTTTCAAGCCCTACTATTTTAATGGCCTCAAGTGGCTGTATAGTTTGCCCTTCATACTCAGCAGCTTTCAGGAAGTTTCTGATGGTACCAGGGATGAGAGTTGGCCGATCAAGGATGGTGATAAGCTGACGAAGCTTATGCACTTCAATATCCAGCACATCCGTGCCAGTGAAGCTTACAATCCCGTGGTGGGGGCGTTCATGGTGCTTCAGAAAATCTGTAAAAAGACGCTGAACGGCAGCATTGGGAGCAGCACAGAAAATTGAAGCACCGGCTTTGATCTCCAGATTAAAGGTTACATGCTCATGCCGGGCAAAACCGCTGGCTTGTGCGAAGATCAGGTCTTTTGCGCCTTTGCGCGGAGTAAGCGTGCCCGCTGGAACTTCCTGTGGCACATCAAAAAAATGTGCCAGTTCTTCCGTTGCGGCTGTAAGATCATAAAAACTCGCAAGATAATCACCCAGTTGGGAAATACCGTAAAATACTGCTGAAAGAATAAGCTCAGCTGCCACAAGCTGGCCGAGGGAAAGCTCACCATTAATCACCAGCCAGCCGCCGATACCAAGAAGCAGAGCGCTGGCCAGTGCATAAATCACCAGAAACGCCAGTGCCTGTGAAAAGGTATATTTAAAATGATGCTTGGTACTATTGATATAATCAGCCGTTTTCTTATCGCTCTGCTCAAGCGCACGTTCAATATGCTTACGGGATTTATAATAGCCGTTAGATGCACCAAGACTTTCAATCCAGCCCGCCACATTATGCTTGGTGTGAGAAAGCGCCACTGCACTCAGCATCGCACGATTACCCCAAACACCCCATACCGCCCAGATAAGTAGCACAAGCCCGATATTAAATCCCAGAAACAACGGGTGATACAGGGATACAATCGTAAACCCTACTAGAGCTTGTAGAATAATGGTGAAACCACCAATCAATAGATAAGGCACTGCCTTCTGCACCGTTACGATATCGAAATACCGATTAAAAAGCGTGTTTTTGCCTGCATCTGTAAAAAACGGGTTCTGGGCATATAAGGTTTTAAGGGTAATTTCTGCCACAAGGCGCGCATAAAACCGTCTGCCAAACAGCTCCATCAAATGAATCCTGAGCGCATTCAACAACCCCGATACCATCAAGAGCACAAACAGCGTGACTGAAAGCCCGATAAGCGGGGTTTTAAGGCCCGTGTTCGCAACGGTGTTGATCAACATCTGTACTGAAATCGGCACCGCCAACGTAAGCAAGCTGATACCGATACCGTAGATGATGGCAAGCCAATAGAACTGCTTTTCATCCCGCAGCAAACTGCGGATAAAATGCCATAAATCAGAAACCGACTTCTGCGGAGAAGCTGCGGATGATGGGTTTTGCATGGAAATTACCTAAAAAATGCCCTGCGCGTACTGAGGTAGGGGGTATGGTATGAAGTAGCACGCGCAGGGCTGGGGGAACTAAGAACAAGGAGCAAGAGAATGTGAGGCTTCAAGGGCTTTAATTCGAGCCTGTAATCTCCGGCGGGTTGCTTCAAGCGCTGATTTGTTCTCAATGCCCGAAATGCCGCCTACGTCAGCGTAAGCAAGCTTAGAGCTCACAACAGAAAGCAGCGCCTTCATAGACAATAAAACAAGTTTATTTTGATCTTTTGTCGCTTCGCTTTTCATTGTGTTTCTCTTTCTTTCTCTGCCGATACGATTGAAATGGGAAACCAGATTGATTGTTCAACATAAATAAAATATGTTTTTTGATATAAAAAAACTATCAAAAGAAGTAGCCTTGATGAACGCCGTTACCCTGAAACAGATGCAGTATCTTGCGGCACTGGATGAAACCCGTAATTACAGAAAAGCAGCGGCCGTTTGCGGTATCAGCCAGCCTTCGCTTAGTGTTCAACTCCAGAATCTGGAAACTACTCTTGATGTGAGATTGGTGGAACGGAGCCGTAGTGGCGTGTTTTTCACCCCTGTGGGACGGGAAGTGCTGGAGCGGGCAAAAGATATCCTTCTCCGCGTACAAGGATTACGGGATGTGGCAGAGGCTGGCAAACATGCGCTGGCTGGCACCATCAGGCTTGGCACAAAATCAACACTAGGCCCCTATATCCTGCCAAAGGTCGTGCAGCGGCTTCACAAAGATTACCCTGATCTCAAGCTTTATATTCGTGAAGTTGATCCCAGAGAGATGGAACGCGAACTGGCGGAAGGGGAGCATGATATCATTCTCGCTCAACTACCCATTCAGCATGAACAACTGGCCACCACAGAGCTATACCGTGAACGTCTTCTTCTTGCGCATGCGCGGGATCACAGGTTCGCCAGCCAGAAAGAAGTGAGCCCTGCGGACCTGAAGAACGAACTCGTGTTGTCCCTTGATCAACGCTATCATATGCATGAGCAAATCCGCTATCTCTGTGATGATTTTGAAGCAGTTGTTTCTGGTGATTATCTTGGCACCAGCCTTGACGCACTGAGACAAATGGTAGGGATGGGGATGGGAGTAACTTTCTTACCCGAGCTTTACGCCAAATCAGAAATCTCAGCGAACAGCGAAGTGATGGTAAGACCATTAAAGAACAAGCATATCTACCGCACCATTGGGCTTGTTTCCCGTAAAGATGTAGGCAAAGCCGATGCATACACGCGCATCGCTGATGTGATCAAAAACGTGGTGAAAGAAATACAGTAAGAATGGCGCGCGAGCCTTTTCATATTTCGAAACAGTATTCACCTGAAGAACTGCGCGATTTATTCAATGCCCTATCGGATTGGGAAGACATTCTCAAATACATTGATTGGGATGCTTTAGAAGATCCCTCTCCCCAAAAACCGAAGGGGCCACGACCATGAAGTCGGCCTCTACAATAAAACGTCCCGCACCACTATCTATCCGTTTGAATGATGCTGAGCGTGATGACCTGTTACGCCGTGCAAATGGTGAAGCGTTATCAAGCTATGTGAAGCGCTGTGTGTTTAGTAAGCGGTCATTCTCTGGACGCATGTCACAGGAGCAAGTTGCTCTCCTATTAGCAAAACTTGCTTCCTGTGGCCTTGCAAGTTCACTGAATGACTTATCTGAAGCTGCACAGCTTGGGGTTCTCCCCGTAACATCTGATACCGAGCAAGCTTTAAGACAAGCTTGTACTGATGTTGCAGATATGCGCCTCATGCTATTACAGGGCTTGGGTAAACGCTTATGATCTTAAAAGCTAGTCAAAGGGGTGGCGGGCGTGAGCTTGCCGCCCATTTGATGAAAGAAGAAAACGAACATATTGAACTTCATGAAATGCGAGGCTTTATTGCCAATGACCTGCAAGGGGCATTTGATGAAGCACATGCCATATCCAAAGCCACCAAATGTAAACAATATCTGTTTTCACTATCTCTGAACCCACCCGCACATGAACAGGTGGCAACCCCTGCTTTTATCCGTGTGGCTGATGAAGTAGAAAAACGTCTCGGTTTGGAAGGCCAGCCACGCGCTATTGTATTTCATGAAAAAGAAGGCCGACGACACGCTCATGTGGTCTGGTCACGCATTGGCATTGAGGATGACAAGCTTAAGGCTGTTAATCTCCCCTTCTATAAACGCCGCCTGACAGAACTATCAAAAGAACTGTATCTGGAACATGGCTGGAAGCTTCCTGATGGCCACAGAGACCCAAGCTTACGTGATCCAACCAACTTTGGCCTTGCTGAGTGGCAACAAGCACTACGGGTAGGCCGTGACCCACGAGAGATAAAACAGATATTCCAATCTGCATGGCAACATTCAGATAGCGCTAAAGCACTCAATGCTGCTCTATCAGAACACGGCTTCATGTTAGCTAAGGGCGACAAACGTGGCTTTGTCGCTGTTGATTACCGTGGTGAAGTATATTCAATAGCAAGATACGCAGGTGTGAAAACCAAAGAAGTAAAACAACGCCTAGGTGATCCTGAAAAATTGCCATCAGTGGATGAAGTCAAAGCCACATTCAAGAAACGCATAACACCAAATCTGAACAAGCTGATCAAACAACAAAAGCAAAACCACCATACACAGAAAAGCATCCTTCAGGAAAAAGTATTCATTCTTGCCAAGCAACAAAAACTGACAAGGCAGTCATTAGCTAAACGCCAACAAAAAGAGCGGGAACTGATCAAGCATCACAACGCTGCTCAAACAAGAAAAGGCCTAGCTGGCGTATGGGATTTCCTGTCTGGCAAAACAACACAACGCAAGAAAGAAGCTCAGTTCAGAGAATGGCAGCAAGCGAAAGAACACCAACAACAGAAGGATACCATTATCCTTAAACAACTTAATGAGCGTCAACAGCTTCAACGAGAAAATAAGCGTATGAAAGTTCGGCAAAAAGAAGAACTCTATCGAGTAAATAACTTGATTAACCGAGCGCTTACCATGGATAAAAATATACTCCACAAACACTGTAACCATAAAACATCTAAAGTATTTTTAGGAAGATAGCTATTCGGGCTTTATTTACCCGAGAACCTCCTAAAAGCTTTAATTATCTCATAAGCTGCACCTGCGAATATTATTTTTTGAAATGTGTTTACAACGGTTATCAACGATGATTTCTTTGCCGCATCACCTATCGTCTCAGCTAAGCTACTTATTGGATTAAACAGTTCCCAAAAAACAAACCAACAATGAGGGTGAGGTTTCGAGAAAAAATAACCACTATGAACTAATAATACTATTATAATATTCACTGCGAACAATATCGTTAAAGGTCGTATCCACGAAGCCCCATAATCTGAAAAAAACCACCCGATAAATAAAACAGCTCTATCTTGAAACGATTTTAAGTAACTTTTTTCCTCTTTCAGTAGATGGCTCTCACATTTTGCAATTTCACGCTTTAGAATCAACTCTTGAAAACCATCGTATCGTTCAATTGCATTAGCTTTAAGCTGCATAAAGAATTGCTTGTGCGCATGGGCAAAGCGCCCTTTTGCATCAAGTTGTTGGTATTGCCCCCAATAAAAATACTCTGGTGGTGCATCTGCAACAAGCTGTTCAATCTTGTTAACACCCCGGAAAAAGTAATGTATTCCACTCAAAGGCTTTAATTGGGTAAATTGATTATCCGTTAGTCTAACAATTGCTTTAAGAGTATTTGATTTTCTAACCAGATCTTTTGCATCAACTTTGGGCTTCTCTTCGTAACGCAATAAAAAATCTAGCACATCATTTATGTTACCGTCTTCGCCTTCTTTTAATTTTGCAGTCAAGGTTTGGCGCAGCGCACTGAATGAAGCGTCATTTCGTTCCTCTAGTTTTTCTTCAAATCTTTTTACTGCAGCGTAACGTTCGATGTCACTTCCCTGCAAAACCCACCCCCAAGCAACATGGCTTGCCGTGGGTGTACGTTCCCAACCACCTATAGTCACATGACGGTTTAAAAAAGCGTTATTGCGTAAGACTAAGATACTACGTAGAGGACTTAGTCCAAAATAGAGATCAGTTCCTTTAAAGGTATTACTTTCAAAACTTACATATGCATTTTCTCCCAAAGTAATTTTAGCATATGGGTTTCTATCGGAATCGTTGGCTGTAAAATTATTATTTAAGAATTTTATGTGGATTCCGCCGTTATACTTGTCGGCTTCTCTTATCGATTTTTCAGGATACTTTTCATCAATTTCTAATCGATCCAGAATTAATTGATCACATCTAAAGCTATCAACTCTAATATCAAGGTTTCTAACCACTATGGTACATTTTGTGAAATACTCATCCAATGATTCTTGGATAAATTCTTTTTCAACATTTGGACCACTTATTTCAATATAATCAACAAGATCATTATCAATGATCGCTCTCTTTATTAACTTAATATGTGCATCATAATCATAATTTACGGCAGGTCGATTTTCCCAATCATAAGATAGGGTATCTGCAAGAAATTTAAAATCTATCTTCCTTTGATTATTTATCATTTTGCATACAAATTTTTCTACCGTGAAGCCACTCATATCTCCTATCGAAAGGAAGGGAATTACTCTGCACCCTCACTCACTTGTTCTGTCTCTACTGAAAGAGACGTCAATACCATCGATCCTAAAACTGAGCCTGTAACGCCAATAGCCAGAGATAAAATCAAGCTCAGAATAAACCCTTTAGTTTTTTGCCACCATTTCTGATGATACAAAGGGGTCCAAGTGACATTGGAGCAATTTTGACATTTGATTTTAGTACCCGCATTAATGCTGGTTATATCCAATTGATGATTACATTGAGGGTTCGGACAGGGCACTTCTCGTACCTTCCTTTCGACTACCTCAATCGGGTTATTGTCTATTGGGTTGGGTATATTCGATAGACTACTCATCTACTTCCCCCCAGCAACACTTTTAGAGAAAGCCCACTGCCCCATCAGTCGTTCCGTTGATCTATAAGCTGTTGGGTGATTTCTGAACATTCTTGTTATCTCTATGAAATTTTCAAGAATCAAATAAGTTTCAATCAGAGATCGTTGGAAATACTTACGTAAAGTATGTTCATCTGCAAGATTTGACTCAATAGCTTGTGCCATCTCTTCGATAAAATTTAACGTTGTAACTATATCATCAAACCCAACTTTATTGTTGGAACGAAAATCTTCATAGCTTTCAGGATTTAAGGCACGAAGAAATTCTATATTTTCAAAACTGAATAATCGCGATGTTATATGAAAAAAATCTGGCGTATTCCATTGTTGGATATACCTAGAGGCAAACTCTACTTTTTCTCTCTTCTCTTGTCTTCGTGAAAAATATAAAAAGAAAAACACCCCATATGCTATCATCAAATTTGACACTGCGTTGATAACTTCAAGCATATCGATGTAAGGAATTGAACCACTCATGCTGCCCCCTCTTTAAACACAAAAAGACAACTTATTGAATAATTTTCAACAAAACAACAACTATAACATTGTATTCACACGTAAAACCTTACTCTTGGTGAAAAATTAGAGTGAACCCTATTCTCTCTTGAGCCTGCATTTCATATCCAAGCCAAGCATATGAAATAACAACTAACACCTTTGTGAATTCCCTTATTGCGATATCTTTATAACTATCCTGGTCATTGTCACTTGTTGTAAGGATGTGCTTGTATGAAGTATCTGGATGATCGCCGTGTACAAATTGGCTTTGTTGTAACTCTTCTTGTCTCTTTGTTATTTCTACACGGTATTGAAGGCGACTATGGCCGATCACCTGCCACTTACATCCCAACGCTATCATCCTTGATCACAGGCTTTGCATTTGGCCTTTTATTAGCAGGCCTCTACACCCTCACCCGCTTCCTAATTAAACGCTATGGCAAATGGGTGTTTCTGATCTTTCTTGCTGGCCTGATACTGATTGGTGACTCTGCTGGATACAATTCCGCTGCTGCGGCTGTGACCAGCCCTATCGCTGGTATCATCGGGTTTATCTGGGGTGTCTCGGTTATTATGTATTTCTATTTGAAGGCCCACTTCAAATTCATCCCTAAAACCAAACTGCCAAACGTATTTGGCTCTTCCCGCTGGGCAACAAAAGATGACTTGGTGGAATGGGATTTACTCGGCGAACAGGAAAAATCCAACGGCTTATTTCTAGGCAAGACCGAAGAGGACAGCATCGTCTATGATGGCGATATGCATGCCCTCACAGTAGCCCCTACAAGAACAGGTAAAGGTGCTACTGCAATTATCCCAAATCTCTTGCGTTCCAACTCATCCATATTGGTCATTGACCCCAAAGGTGAGAATGCACGGCGTACTGTAGAAGCGAGGTCTAAAGCCTGTGACGGTAGAGATAGCAAAGTATATGTGATTGACCCTTGGGCTATCTCCACACAAGCAGATAAATATGGTGAAGGGATTTCAGAAGAATATCTAAGCGGCTATAACCCCCTAGCCTCTCTTAACCCAAATGATCCCGACCTTGTAACGGATGTGATGATGCTGGCTGATGCATTGGTGATTGATAGCCCGAAAGACCCATTCTGGACAGATGAAGCCAAAGCCCTCATCTACGGTGTTATCCTTTATGTGGTGACGGATGAAGCAGAAGAAGGCAACCGTACCCTTGCAAGAGTAAGAGATATCATCTCCATGCGTCCTGCCAAGGAAAACGACATAGACCTTACTAATACCATCAACGAGATCATCATAAACATGCGTGCCAGTGATCACCCGATGGTGCAAACGGCTGCCGACCGGATTGAGCAAAAAGAAGCTAAAGAATTCTCGGGCGTATTATCTTCTGCACAATCCAATACGCACTTTCTAGATAGCCCGGTTATTAGAAAAAGCCTTGAGGGGAATAACAGCAATTCATTCAGTTTCGCTGATCTTAAGACAGCAGATGAACGCATCACGGTTTATCTTGTATTGCCGCTAGATCGGCTACCAACCTTTCACCGCTGGCTGCGTCTGCTTGTAACGTCAGCCATGATTGATCTCACTCGTGTACCTGTAGACAATACAAAGCCGCCGGTACGTGTGATCTTGGACGAGTTTGCTGCTCTGGACAAAATACCACTCATTGAAAAAGCTTATGGCACGATGGCAGGACTTGGTGTGCAGCTATGGGTATTTACACAAGACCTTGGACAATTGATGAAACTATACGGTGACAAGGCTTGGCAGACCTTTGTGTCCAATGCTGGTGTATTCCAGTATTTCGGTTCAAGAGATTATGAAACTGCCAAATATGCAGAGCATCTATGTGGCATGACCACCATGAAAAAACGTTCATTTAGCTTTGGTAACAACCATAGCCACACATCGGGGATAAATTCATCAAGTGGTGCACAAGGTGGATCGTCTGGTTCATCATCAAGCTCCACAACTGGCTCAAACGAAAGTATCACTATTGATGATGTTTCACGTCCGCTCGCTTACGCTGATGAAATGATGACACTGCATAGGAATAAACAGGTTTTGTTTGTAGAGAACCGTTACCCAATTATTGCAGAGAAACATTGGTGGTTTGAGAAAAACACTAAAAGCTGGCGATAAAACAATCTTATTTCTAAGCATATCTAATTGTTACTGATATACTATTTACACATTGAAGATGTGTTTAAATCAATCTTCCAGGGTTGAGTAATTTGGCCAGCTTCAGTATAAAATAATAAAACAAATCAGGTAAGAAAACATTAGATGACTATCCCCGTACTTTCATTTTTTACTGGAGCTGGCTTACTAGACCTAGGCATGCACAATGCTGGCTTTAATGTTGTTTGGAGGAACGAATATCATCCAGCCTTTATTAAAGGCTTCCAAAGTGGATTTTCATCGCACTTAGGCATCCATACGGATGATTTACCCGTAAATGGCTTATCGATAACTGATCTTACTCCTTACTCAATTCGACAAGAAGCTTTTACCGGAAGACAATGGCCCGAAGCGTTTGGCGTAATTGGCGGCCCACCATGTCCGGACTTCTCTGTAGGAGGAAAAAACAAAGGGGCTGATGGAGACAATGGGCGTTTAACCGGCGTGTACTTTGAGCAAATCAAAGGCTTACAACCAACTTTCTTTATCTTTGAAAACGTAAAAGGTATTTTATCAACCGTGAGGCATCGCAAATACCTTGTCAGCCAACTAGACAAACTAAAAAACGACTATGTATTTGATATTAAAATCTTGAATAGCTTAGACTTAGGCGTCCCTCAAGACAGAGAACGAGTAGTTGTTATTGGCTTTCACAAAGCCTATCTCTCAGATATCACTGATACGATGGAGTTCCGGGAAATAGTTAGAAAAAACGCATTCTTGCTTCAAAATGATCTAGATCGTAATTGCTTCACAATGACATCATGGTTTGATTGGCCTTTTGAAAATAAGTTTGACAACGCTAAATTCAAATATGCTTGGCCAACTACTAATCGTTTTGGTACAGAAATTAGTAAACCAAATGACGTCCCCCTCGAGCTATGTGTTGGACATTATTTAGAGAATTTATCTAATCTGCAAAATCAAGACGAATTTTTCAAACCTATAAGTGACAAATTCCATTCGGTTGAAGAAGGCGATGTATCTCGGAAATCTTTTAAGAGGCTTCATAGATGGCGTTACAGCCCCACGGCAGCGTATGGTAACAATGAAGTTCACTTACACCCATACAAAGCACGTAGACTCTCTGTCAGAGAAGCAATGAAAATTCAAACGATTCCAGACACGTATATACTTCCTCAGGACATGACTTTATCCGACAAATATAAAACTATTGGAAATGGTGTCCCCGTACAACTAGCTCAGTTAGTTGGAGCTAAAGTTATGGAGACATTAGAGAACGAAATGATTTCGGTAGGTAATTAATGAATTTTGATACTGTATTATATGATTTATCTAAACTTGAAGGCCAAGAATTAAAGTCGATAAATGAACAGACTGGTACTATCACAATTACCAACATTAATTATGAATTAAGAAGGTACTCTGTGAAGCCTCAGCACGGGAAAGCTATCACAAGATATTTTGCAGAATTAGAAAAAATTTGGGAACAACTCATTGTATACAAAGCAATAAATGTTGAAGCTGTATTAGAGGGAGCTGGATCAAGTCGACATCATCCAGAAACAGTATTAGCAAATTTAGCGTATGTAGATTATTTCAAATACAAAAGAAAAAAACATCTATATCTACAAGATAGCCCCACCCATGAATTTGGTACTATCAACGAATTACCTAACCCACAATTAAGAGAAGCAAAGCGGGTACTAGATAATCAACAAAAATTTAATCGATCAGAATTTTCTTCCCAATTTCAAAATGCTCTCACTTCATTAAATAATTCTCTAAATGAAGTCATGGTTAAATATCCTGCAGATTTCCAATCTTCCGATCTTCAAAAGGATTTGAATGCATTCAATTTGCTACAAGAAACTATTTCAGGAACAGTTATTAAGAATGAAGATTATTCAGAAAGTTTCGTTTCAAACTCCACGAAAGTAACCTCAAAGCAAAAGTTCAATAATGATGAAGATGGTACGTCAGAAGATATTGACGAAGACATTGATCTACCAAGTGACGATGACGAAGAATTAGGCGAACCACTTGACATAGGTGAAACAAAAGAGCTTTCACAAGCCCGGATAAGATATATCACACCAATGTTTTCTTTGCTTTTTGAAAGAATGCGTTACGAAGAAATTGAACTACAACCAAACTTCCAGAGAAGAGATCGATTATGGAAGCCAAAGGAAAAAAGCGCTTTAATTGAATCTATTTTAATCGGCCTTCCAATTCCAAATTTATATCTTGCAGAACGCCAAAATGGTAAATGGGTTGTAATCGATGGTCTACAGCGCCTAACAACATTAAAAGACTATATGGAAGGTAAGTTCAATCTTTCAGAGCTAAGTATATTAAAAGAACTTGAGGGCATCCCATACAATCAATTAAGCAGGGATTATCAACGTAAGTTCCGAGAATATACACTTCATTGCCATGTGATTTCGATAAAAAGTAATGATGATGACTTGGTAAAAGCTCTTTTCCAACGTATTAATACATACGGTATTCGATTAAGTTATCAAGAAATACGATGTGCTCTATACGAAGGAACTTCCGTTTCTTTTATCCGATACCTTGCAGAAGATGAACCCTTTAAGAAAACCACTTTTGAGAAAATCAGTTACAAGAGAATGCGAGACATGGAACATGTCTTAGGTGCAACCGCATTTATATTGTTTGGTTTTAAAGGCTATGATTATAACAGTTTTGACAAATTTCTTGGCAAAACTATGGAAGAACTAAATAGATTTAAACTTAAAATTTCTGGAGACTTCCTAACATCTCAAGATACAAACACAGCAGACTTGATTTCACCTATATGGAATACAGAAGAAACAGCTACAATCTATACCGAATTGAAAGAAAAAATAGAGCAGGCTTTTATCTTAGCCGAACAAATTTTCGGAGAAAACCGATATCAAAAATCTCCCGCAGACAAAATTGTTATCAGTAAACCTTTATTTGAATTAGTGGTTACCGTGTTTGCTAATTTGAATCAGAACCAGTCAAACACCTTAATTCATAATAAAGACATTTTCAGAACTGAATTTACAAAATTACTAAATGGGCAAAGAAAACCTAAACATGAATGGCAATCGAAAAATTACTTAAACAAAGGTCGTGGTTTCGAATACTCAATAAGCCAATCAACAGGTAAAAAAGTAACTATACTCTATCGTTTTCATAACTTCATTGCACTGGTAGAAGAGATCATAGGTTCTTCTGTGCATATTAATCCAGTTTATGAAAAGTTTGCTGACAAAAATATAATTCTAGAAAACAAATCCTCAGATACAGAAAAATGGATAATTAAAAACGAATATGCTGACCAACTTAAACCTAAAAAACATTAAATGCTTTAGTGAATTAGATATAACCCTTTCAAAGGTGAATGTGCTAACCGGTATCAATGGTGCCGGCAAAAGCTCTCTGATTCAAAGCATCTTGATGGTATCCCAATCTGCAACGAAAGCTTCAATACAATTAAACGGATCTTTAGTTGAGATTGGTGATTATGGTGACTTATTGCATGAAAAAGCTGAAGACGACTACTCTCATATTTCTTTTGCTGTAGATGGAAAAAACGTTACTTGGGGTTATAATAAAGACAACGTTATACCTTCAACTGAAGCCCCTATAGAACTGCCGATACTTGATGGTGAAATAGAACACACTTCAGTTTTTGACAATCTTCTATATATTTCAGCTGAACGTTGGGGGCCTAGAAACAATGTTCCTTTCAATATTGAAAATAAGAATAAGACTTGGTTAGGAAAGCACGGTGAATATACAATTCCTCTATTAGGTGCACTAGATACAGGCGAGCTACCAGGTAAAAATCTCTTAGATAGCAATGATCCTCGCCACCATGAAAATGGAACAAACGACCTAATCACTGAAAATATTTACAGTTGGATGGGAGAAATTTCACCGAATGTACGTGTAAATGCTCAAGTCATAAAAAAAGCAGCAACCGCATACAGTACATTTAGCTTTGGTGACAGCCAAAAACAACATAAAGCATCTAATGTAGGGTTCGGCCTATCTTACGCCTTAAGTGTTGTAACGGCCCTTCTTATAGCTGAACCTGGGAATATCGTTATCATCGAAAACCCGGAAGCGCACCTACACCCAAGAGGACAAAGTAAATTAGGTCAATTAATTGGCTTAACAGCTGAAGCTGGGGTACAGGTTATAATAGAAACTCACAGTGAACATGTAATTAATGGAGCACGTATTTTAGTGCGCAAGAAGATTCTATCGGCTCCCGATTTAAATATCCTCTACTTTCAACGAAACGATTCTGAAAAAAAATCATCATGCCAAAAATTAGACGTAAATGATGTAGGCCAACTTTCAAGTTGGCCCGAAGGTTTCTTCGATCAGCAAGCCATTGACATGAGAACATTGATATCGGGGAAATAGCTTTGGACGGAATAGTTTTTTTTGGCCCGCATAGTATTGATATAACGGCATGGACTGATATTCAGCACGTAGATAATGCATTAAACAATCTAAAATCTTTAATCCGTGTTATCAATAAAAGCGGGTATGCAAAGGTTAAGGTACCAGAAGATTGGGCCGAAGAACCTAACCCTGATTATAATTTCTGGGATGGAATTGAAATTGTTGTTGATGGAAATAGTCAGCTAATGGGGCATATATTTACCGAGTTATATGATCAAACGTTCTCAGAATGTATAGATACCAAAACAAACTACTCGGATGCAGTTTTATACCTAACTGATAATAATCCAGATGAAAAGAAATTACAGTATTATGGTGCCTTCAAATTAGAAAATTTTTGGCCCAGTATTTCAGAGGAAATACATGTATCAGATGAAAATCAATTAAATAAATGGGCGCATGTATACTTAGCGAAAGCCCCAATAAACGAAGATAATTATACTGATAGATGCCAAAAAATATTCCCAAATTTAATTTTTCATCACGATTTTCCAGAAACGTTAAAAAGCCACGGTTCAGCATCTCCTGCAAAAGACGCTAAAGGGAAAAAAATTAGATCCTACGCCAAAGCCCCTGTGCCAGGAATTCAAGGATTCTCAGAGAATGTAACCATTGCTTTAGCAGCTTTGAACACCATTCAGCTAGAAGGCAAAACTACTGAGGAAATCTTATTGGAGGTAAGGGCAGCATCTGGTTTTGACTGTACTCCACAAGGTAGCAACAAAGAGAGGCTAAAATTTCTCCATACACTCTCAGATGGCACACAGAAAACAGTAAACTGCGAATTTCATATCAAATTCAGTTCTAACAATACAAACGACGGTGTTGAATATAAAGAACGTGTTTATTTTGGCTTTGTCGAAGATCAAGACTGCAAAAGAATTTTAGTCGCACACAGTGGCACCCACATTTAATTTCAAAACAAACATTCTACCCAAATTACAACTACTCAAGACTAAATTAAATTTTTAAACCTACTTAAAATGTCATGGATGATGAATTATTAAATACTCTGCTACAAAAGACAGGAAAAGCTCGTTTTGTTGATTGGTTAGAATTCTGCGATGAAGAATTAACCATTAGTCAGACAATCGCAAAAATTCGATCTATTAAAGAGTATGGATACACCTCTAAAAGTTACGAGACTCGGGTTCATAATATCCGAACAATTAAAAAAGCTGATCGCGCAAATGACGCTTTACTCATAGCACTCAACTCCAAGAAACTAGAGCCAAAAATCAAAGAAAAAGCATTCGAGTTAATCGAAAAAGATATTGCTCAAAAAGAACCTTACCTTCCACAATCTACTACAGCTCTTATCTCTCAAATTGACGAAACGGATAAACTCACAAATGTAAAAGCTCGAATTGGACAAGATAAATTTCGACAAGCATTGGTTAAGAAATGGCGAGGATGTTCAGTTACAGGATACAAAGACTGCTCTTTACTTATAGCGTCTCATATTAAGCCATGGCGCCTTTCTAACTCCACAGAACGCCTTGATCCAGAAAACGGCTTATTATTACTACCAAACTTAGACAAGCTATTTGACAGACGCCTTATCAGCTTTAACCATAAAGGTAACATTATGGTTTCACCTCAATTAGTATCCCCGTCCACATTCAATGTATCCAACAACATGAAAATATATATGACCGCAAAATGCGCAGAGTATATGGATTTCCACCGCACAGAGCTTTTTAAGGCATAAGTATTATTTCACAATTACGCACGGGGGATGCAACGGGGGTGCGCAGCGACCCCCTTGCCAAGATGGTACTACCAGTACACATCTTGCGTACGATTTAAAGGACGCTGATTGTTAAACAGGCCCTGAAAAACCAGTGTCGTACAAGTACTATGACACACTGTCATCTTACAAAAATGCTTACTAATATAAACGGCGAATGGTTCATAGAAACTTTATATACACAACAGGGCTAAGTTAAATAGTCATACCTGCTTCTACTCTGCAGCCTCAACATTACCTATTTGCTGGACCTTGAATTTTAAATCTCGAACAATCCACTCACTTTCTGGCTCCGGTAAGTAAGTATTACTCGCCCCCTCTTCCATACCTTTTTCGACATAATCAAGCAAATCATTCACCACAGCTATGGTACTGTTTTGTTTTACCAAATGTACTGAATTATAAAACACCTCCCAGTTCGCCGACAAAAGCGTTTTCCCATCACATTCTTTTTGAAGATTACCTGCAAAATGTCTTGTTAAAATAAAAGTCCGTATCATCGGTTCAGGGAATTTTTTCGGAAGTCTTAGTGTGCTTGATAGGTTATCTGGTCCATTCATACTAAGCCATTCATCAACCGAATTAATCCACCTTTCCACTTGGGAGCTGAGGCGTTCTTTTCTTTGCGTTTCAGCATGTAAATCTTCCCCGTACAAATCTTGATGTTTTAATTGAACAAATAGTATCAAACCAGTTGAAGGTTCGGCGACAACCAAGTCCACATCTGTTAAAGTTTGACCGTCTAACCGAAGTTTAACATTTTGGCGAAAAATCAAATTTGGAAATGCTTCAGACATCACACGCTCAACTGCCGCCTGCATAGATTGTTCTCTCGTCGCCTGATTTTTTGAATAATCTTCTGGGAAGTGCCACCTTAACGAATCAAGTAAAAACTGCATTGGGAAGTGAAATGCCGCAGTCTGGCATCTAATTGCAGCGGTATCAGAAACTCGAATAAGCAATGGCAACGCACACCCTGGTCGATCCAACATCTCTGTACTATCGCGCCCAACTGATAATACCTTGAAGATGGTAGCCGCTTCTTCCGTTGTTGTTTCTGTATAACCGACTAAATCCTCACCTAAAAAATTTATTGCGTCGCGTAAGCTCTCAATAAATGGCTCATTGTCAACCGATATCGTAAGCAGGTTTTCTAAATAAGACTTTTCCTCTTTTTCGGCTAGAGCTTCTGCAAAACGCTCATGCCGGATTGCTGACCCTATTAAAAAAGTTAGAGCATTTAAATATTTCTGGAATTCAATACCTCCAAATTTAAGATCATATTTGAAGCTATCATAACCTCTCTCACCTTTAAGACGATGGAGAGCTATTCCCAAAAAATATGCATCAAGTGTTGGGTCTGCTTCGTAACCGATGTAATGCTCTGCAAAGGGGTAAACCAGTTCTTGTAAAAGGTCTGAGACCTTTTCATGCAATTCTTGAAAAAGCTCGCTTGACATTATCTCTTCGAACTGGCGGTACGACTGAGCTGTATAATGTTCAAATACTGCTTTTTCTAATAAATTTTCATCGTGAATTCTATCTGGCAGAGTGATATCAAATTCTTTTTCATTGGTGAGTTCAATTTTTGCCCGACCTGAAGAAACAGTTTGAGCAACTCTTCTACCATGCTGGATTATACCAATCCCACTCACGCAATTTAAAGCCTTAATGGTTATCTCTTTAGTTCGTGGAAAACAGACAACTGGCACGTCATAAGAAGGACGAGCGTCCAAAGCGAGTTTAATTAACCTAGTTACTCCCAAAGTTAGAATAGAGAATTGTTCATGTTGTTCCGCATTGAGTTCAGCAACTTTCCTAAGATTGTAATCATACCAATCCAACTCATTAACGGCAGCTCGCAAAGCAATACCTAGATTGTCTGTGGCTAGTTCAGCCTGAAATAACTTCTCTTGTTCATTAAGTGCCCGAAAAAAATTTTGAAGTATTTTACCCATGTCTACTCTTTCTGATTCTTAATTCATTTATATAGGAATTTATCGAGCAAAATGGATGTAAAAAACAACTAATATTTGAATTTATTCATCTTTAAAGCCGTGCATACCCGTGTGAAGGGTATGGCGTGTCCTGAGATATAGGTGTAGTGAACTGAGGTGAGTTTAGGTTTTATATTCCGAGGCTTAATTGGGGTATTTCTTCATCCCCATTATCATCGCTGAGGTTAGAAATACCAATTCCTATCAGGCGCACAGTTTTTACAAGTTCAACCTTATCCAGCAAGTGAATACCTAGGCGCAGGATTTCATCAATATCTGCGGTCGGATGATCAATGGTTATTGAACGGGTGATCGATTTAAAATCAGAGTATTTGATTTTAAGGGTGATGGTTTTACCTGATGCCTTGGCTTTCTCAATACGGGTATCAAGGGACTCTGACATATCTCTTAATTCGTCAGCGAGGGTATTCTTATCCATGGTGTCTTGGCGAAAGGTGTTTTCAACGCTGATCGATTTACGCTCAAGGTCCGGATTTACAGCCCGGTTATCGTTACCTCTGACGATATGATAATAGCGGATACCAGCTTTGCCAAAACGCTGATGAAGTTCATGCTCACTAAGCTGCTTTAAATCTGCCCCTGTATAGATATCCAGCTTGTGCATTTTGGCCGCGGTGGCTTTGCCAATACCGTGAAACTTTTCAATTTTCATGGCTTCAAGAAACGCAGGTGCATCTTCTGGTAAAATCACTTTCATACCGTTTGGCTTATTTATGTCTGACGCAGTCTTTGCCAAAAACTTATTGAAAGAAATACCGGCAGATGAGGTCAGACCTGTATCCTCGAAAATCCGTTCTCTGATTTCCTTGGCAACTTGTGTCGCATACGGAATGTCATGCTTATTTTCTGTTACATCCAGATAAGCCTCATCCAACGACAGAGGCTCAACCAGATCCGTATAATCATTAAAGATAGCTCGTATTTTCCGAGAAGCTTCGCGGTAAGCATCAAAATTGGATGGAACAAATATAATGTCAGGACATAGCTCTTGAGCTTTGCGACCCGGCATGGCTGATCGAACGCCATAGGCCCGAGCTTCGTAACTGGCGGTCATTACTACGCCTCGCTCACCACCGCCACCAACTGCAATGGGTTTTCCGCGCAACTCAGGATTATCGCGCTGTGCAACGGAAGCATAAAACGCATCCATATCAATATGTATGATCTTCCTGATACTCATGTGAACACTTCTATTTTATTAGAATCAAACTAGCATATGTTCTTATTTTGTTCCAAATGATATTTGAGGTCATTCACTTTGAAAGCTGTGCATATCCATGTGGGGGATATGGCCTGCGGAAATCCTATCTGTTTTACTGAAAGTCAATCTGGGCTTAACAACCCAGCAAACGCAAAAACGGCCTTTCTTGAGGGTCGGATGACGGTGAAATAGGACTAGAGCAATCTGGTCTAATACATCGTGCTGCACGCGTTTGCGCAGTTGTTAACGTCCGGCCTACCAGAAAAAGAAAGGACTACTGTATGGCCAAAGACAATTTCAACGAACTACTCAGGAAGATAAGCAAGATGGAAGCGGACGATTGCGGACGTTTGTTATCTGCCTATTTAAACCTGCCTTCATCGGAAGATAGAAAGCTGGTTATCCGGTTCGCAGAAACCTTGATTAAACCTAGTGACAGGTATCATTGATTGCTGCGATTGCTCTGGAAAGTGTTGATCTATCAACGCCAAAACGTGGTGCAAGATCGGTTAATGTCATACCGTTTTTATGCAGGGCATATGCCTGCTTAATCTGGTTGATTGTTAGCTTCCTTGGTCTACCCAATATGGTTCCGCGTTCTTTGGCTGCAAGCATGCCTGCTTTGGTACGCTCTCTGATTAGTTCACGCTCGAATTCAGCAAGTGCGCCCATAATATGGAACACAAGTTTCCCTGATGGTGTCGTGGTATCAATCCCGTCCGTCAGAGAGCAAAATCCAGCGCCTCGTTCGCGCAAGGTGTCTACCAGCTGAATAAGGAAGCCCAATGAGCGGCCTAGCCTGTCGAGTTTCCAGACCATAAACACGTCATTTTTCCCTGTTGCTTTGATCGCAGCATCAAGGCCGTGGCGATTAGATTTAACGCCACTCACACCATGATCTTTATAGATTGCTTCACAGCCAGCGGCAGTGAGTGCGTCTAGTTGGAGATCAAGGCTTTGATCCTCGGTAGAAACGCGGGCATATCCTATCTTCATATATGAAGGATAGGGCTTTAGCGGATTGATTTAAAAGGGAAAAGAGACTCTTGATACGTGTAAGTCGTGCAAAAAGGCTCCATTATGCACGGGGGCTGAATTTGCACGCATCGACTCGATACATACGACTGTATGTTTAGCAAGTCGTTGGATTTCCTACCTACGTTCAAAAGCTGAATCTGTCAATTTATAGTTATGAAAAACGGGAGAAATGGAGGGTTTTAACTCGAAGGAATTATTCATCATGAAATATCTATTTATGATGTTCTTATTATTAGGGTTAGCCGCCTGTGATAGCTATCCCGAACCAATCACCCCGGACACATTAAAAGCAGCAATTGAAGAGAAGGAATTTGATTCAGATACGCCTGTCATTCAATTGGATGACGTTGAGGTTTTGGCATTTGATAATGAAGGCTCAGATGCAGAACCAGAATATAAAGTGCGATTGAAGCTTCACGTCTCTACCATCGAAGGCGTCGCCAAAACTATCTATGAAATTAGTGACAGTAATCCAGCAAACCTACCCAAGCAGAATGTTATTGCGGTTCTTTATCCCAAAGGGACAAAGGGTGAGAAAGAAGCTGTCATGATGGTTAAGAAAGACAAAAATGGCTCTTGGTACTATGGCACCCATAGAGCGAAGATCAGTGACGCCCTGAAACATTACTATGACCATAACGGCACACGTACTTCGTGGGATGGTTATAAGAATGCCCTGATCCTTGATACACCGGAAGAACTAGCCTTCCGTAAGAAGGCAGATGCGGCATATGCGAAGGCTGGAAAGAAGTTCGGGTTTTCAGGTGAAACCATTGAAGAAGTAGTCGCCGAGAAAAAACAAGAATACGGCCTATAACTACACCCACAAATTCAGGCGGCTTTATAGCCGCCCTTTTTTCATCGTCCCCTGCTCTTTGATTTCGTTTTTTCTTTCGGGCTTCCAAGTTCTTTTGTTTGGGACAGTTTGTTAAGCTTGGCCTTAAGCCTCTCCAAAGCACGGCTCTCCCTATCCCTTGTATCTGTCTTACCAGTTTCCTTATGCTTCTTATAATATTTAGAAACTTTAGCTGATTGCTCGGGGCCATTTTTCTCCTGCTGGAATAGCTGCGGATATGTAACGCGTTCGAGTTTTAATTGATCTTGTTCACGTCCAGCTTCTTTAGCTACCTCCATAGGCAGGCGATCAAAGTTATCCCGCATCCAGGGTGCATTGCTTGGTTGTGACGTAGTGATCTCATACGTAAGGCCAGATTTATCCACCGCAGACCAATGTAACGGTGTCATCCCCTTTTCATCCTGCTTTTCAAGTAAGCTTGGATCTTTCTGCACAGAGGCATAGAGACCAACGCCGTCACCATTCTTGATCAGATCAAATACAGCGCCATCATGAGCTTGCCCCTTTGCGGCCTCTCGCTCTTTCTCTTTGGTGGGTAATTTATCGAAATACGCCTTTAATGCTTCGAAGCGTTCTTGTGCTTGATCACTCATTGCTCAAGCTCCTGCATGGTGATCGCTTGGGTCATTACATCCCTTAAAATGATTAAGGTCTTTTGATCCTGCTTAATAGCAACGCCCCTTACCGGGTATTCAATATCAAGGGTAAAGTCATTTAGAGGTTTATGGCTATCTTCCTGAGGGATTGAAGCATATGCAAACTCCTTCCCTTCCTCGGTGGTTATATCAATCACCATGTCACCGATTTTATGCTGACCTGAATTTGGGGCTGACTGAGCGCCCCCATAGCGAACGAAGGCAGCACCAAATATATCATCCTCGGCATACTGACCGGTGATGTCTTGATGACCGTATTTCTTATTCAGATATAAATGGAGGCACGCCCAGAACTCGTAGCGTGGGTTGTAAAGCTTTTTGAGCATATTATCCATTGTCTGGTGACGCAGCTTTGATAGCCAGTCTTCTGACACACCTGTTTTCTCAATATAGCGTGCAACAAGTTTCATATAGGTAGGGAGCTTAACGCCAGCAGCTTTCCAGTCCTCAAGCATTAACTGTCTGATACGTTCCTGCTGTGCTGGGGAGTAGTGGCTATCAAGCCCATGCGCTGCCACATCAAATGCCATACTTATGTACCCCCAACAAAATCACTCAGTTTGTAAACTTCCGTAAACTTTACAGGACTTAACAGGCAGTCCTTAGACTTATCCATAGTTCACATGGCAAGTTTTCAATCAGCGAAAATACAATCGCAAGCAAAAAATATCTCTATTGAGATGTAATTTTTTTCAAGTGTGGGCGAATACATGCCCTCGCAAACTATAAAAAGAAAGTAGAAGACATGAATGAACATGCCCCAATCCCAGACCCACTACCCGCTGACTCTCCTGAACTCGAAAAGTATCGCCATCACCTGGACGAGTTTGATCTGACCGAAGAGCAAAAGCAGGAATTGCTCATCACACTCTGGCAGATCATGACCCAATTTGTTGACCTGGGTTTTGGCAGAGATGCAACCACTCTCGCCCTTAAAGCTATCTGTGGAGAAGACTTTGAAGCAGCCCCATTAGATGACGAGTATGACTTATACTTGAAGGATAAATTAACAACAGAAAGCGAGGACAAATAATGCCCCAACAACCAGCTGTAATCTACTGCCGTGTGTCGAATGTAAAACAGACCACACGCGGCAATGGTCTCTCTTCTCAGGAAACGCGTTGTCGTGAATATGCGAAGTATAAAGGCCATAAAGTCGTTAAGGTATTTAACGACGACACGTCAGGCTCTCTGACTGCACGAACAGGTATGCAAGCCATGCTTAATTATCTAAGTGCTAATAGAAAAGGTAGCGGTCACATCGTTATCATTGACGATATCTCTCGTCTTGCTCGTGGGCTGGATGCTCACTTGCAGCTTCGAGCTGATATTGCGACTGCTGGCGGTGTGCTCGAAAGCCCTTCTATTGAGTTTGGTGAAGACTCAGACTCTATTCTTGTAGAGAACCTTCTTGCCTCTGTATCGCAACACCAGCGACAGAAGAACGGCGAGCAAACCAAGAACCGTATGCGTGCGCGTGCGATGAATGGTTATTGGGTGTTTATGCCCCCGATAGGCTATCGCTATGAGAAAGTAGCGGGTCATGGCAAGTTGCTTGTAAGAGACGAACCTTACGCAACTATTCTAGCTGAAGCTTTGAATGGATTTGCATCAGGACGCTTTGAAACAAAAGCCGAAGCGAAGCGTTTCCTGGAAAAGCAACCTTATTTCAGTAAAGGGATCGCACGTCATCAACGGATATACGAGCTTCTTAATCGTCCTATCTATGCAGGCTATATTGAAATCCCTGATTGGGATGTCTCTTTGAGAAAAGGTCATCATGAGCCTCTGATTAAATTCCAGACATATCAAAAGATACAGGAACGCCTGAAGAAAGGTGCCAAAGCACCTGCAGTCGCGGATATCAGAGAAGACTTCCCTTTACGCGGTTTCATTACCTGTGGTGATTGCGGTCATCCTTTAACCGCTTGTTGGTCTAAAGGTAGAAATAAGAGCTATCCTTATTATCTTTGCTTTATTAAAGGCTGTGAAAGCTACCGAAAGTCTATCCGTAAAGAGCTAATTGAGAAAGAGTTCGAAACGCTTTTAGGCAAGTTGCAGCCATCAGAATCGTTAGCGACGCTTGCAGCAGATATGTTTCGTGATTTATGGGACATGTCAGTGTCAAAAGCCACGCAACTCAAGGCTTGCGTGAAAAGAGACTTGAATTCTATCGACAAACAAATCGATGAGTTGATGGACCTCCTCGCAGATTCGGATAGTAAAACTGTCGTCAAAGCATATGAACGTAAAATCCAAAGACTTGAAAATACCAAGTTTGAGTTGCGTGAACAGCTTGCAGATATGCACAAACCCAAGCATACCTTCGAGCAAATGTTCGAACACGCGATGACCTACCTCTCAAACCCGCAGAAAATATGGAATTCCCCCAAATTGGTGGACAAAAGAACGGTCCTAAGACTGACGTTTGCAGACAAATTAGCGTTCAAGCGCGGTGAAGGTTTTCGAACACCAGCGTACGCCTTGCCATTCAAGGCTTTGAGGGAGATTTGTGGGGAAAATTTTGAGATGGCGCACCCAAGAGGATTCGAACCTCTGGCCTCTGCCTTCGGAGGGCAGCGCTCTATCCAGCTGAGCTATGGGTGCGCATCAGTTGGTGGCGCGGACACTACACGGCAATGAAGCCACCTTCAAGTTTCTTTTCGCATCATATGCAATCCATACCTTTTAATGCTCAAAGGGAACATCGCCCGCGAACTGTTTCTTCTTCACGGTAAGCTCAAGGAAGCGTGAATCACCCCACCAAACGCGAGAATTTTACCACCACAGCAGTTTACACGAATCACCCTTGTGGTTAAAAGGCCGTTAAGGCTTATAATATTATTGCGCAAAACTGAACAATACCCATCAAATGAATCGCCTGTGATACCTTTTATCAGCAAAAAATTGCTTTCCTGATTTTGGTAACCTTTTGGTTACGAATTCCCCGTAGAACCGCCCGCAAATCCCCCAGGTTTTGATTGAAATTTATAGGAAACGTGATGACAAACCTTATTAAAGTACTAGTTCTGGCAACATTCTGCGCACTAGCAAGTACGACAGCTGTATTCGCTGTTGAAGATATGACAGCATGGAAAAAAGCTGTTGCAAAAAAAGTAGCCAAAAATCAGCGCTACCCACGTTCTGCTCTTGCTCGCGAAATTGAAGGTAAAGCAAAAATTCGCCTGACAGTTGCTGCTGACGGCGCAATTAAAGCGCACGAAGTAATCGAAGAAACTGGTGCTGCTGTTCTTGACCGCGAAATCCCGAAACTGGTTAAGCGCCTGAACCCACTGCCATCACTACCTGCAGGCCAGGAAGAACTTTCTTTCGTTCTTCCACTAGACTGGCGTCTAGACTAATACCCGCATTTTCCCCCAGAGAATGTGCAAAAAGCCCGGCTTCCTCCCTGCCGGGCTTTTCTTTTTCTAAAACCGAATGCTAGTTAGGCTACCCGGTCAGATACTGTTCGGCTGAAAGGGATAAGCGTGGTCTCATAGCTGCCTTCAGCTAGTTCAGGATAATCCGGCGTATAGTGAAGGCCACGGCTTTCCTTGCGCATCTGTGCTGAACGCACAATAAGATCAGCCACTGTCACCAAATTCCTCAATTCAAGCAGATCAGCGGTTACCCGAAAATTGCCGTAATATTCCTGAATTTCGGCAGCCAGAAGATCAACCCGGCGCTTAGCGCGGGCAAGGCGTTTGTCTGTACGTACAATACCCACATAATCCCACATAAAGCGGCGCAGCTCTTTCCAGTTATGACTTACCACTACTTCTTCATCAGAATCTGTTACCTGGCTTTCATCCCACGGCCGCACAATTGCTGGTGCCTGAAGATCTGCCGCATTTTCAAGAATATCATCCGCCGCAGCATTTCCCATCACAAGGCACTCAAGAAGGCTGTTTGACGCCATTCGGTTGGCCCCGTGAAGACCAGTGTGCGCACATTCACCAATGGCATAAAGCTGGCTTAGGTCTGTGCGGGACTTCATATCAATATGAATACCGCCGCAGGTATAATGCGCGGCAGGCACCACCGGGATCAGGTCAGACGTGATATCAATCCCCAGTGATTGGCAGTAGCGGTAAATGTTCGGGAAATGCGAGATCACGAAATCTGCATCCTTGTGGGTGATATCAAGCCATACATTATCGACACCTGTGCGTTTCATTTCGCTATCGATAGCGCGAGCTACAATGTCTCTTGGTGCTAGTTCAGCCCTCTCATCATACTTGGGCATAAAACGTTCACCGTCCTTGCCACGAAGCACAGCTCCCTCACCACGCATAGCCTCGGTAATCAAGAAGGTTTTTGCGTCTGGATGATAAAGGCATGTCGGGTGGAACTGGTTAAACTCCATGTTGGTTACGCGGCAACCTGCTCGCCACGCCATGGCAATACCGTCCCCTGTGCTGGCATCAGGATTACTGCTGTAGAGATACACCCTTGACGCACCACCTGTGGCAAGAATAGTGGACCGAGCAGAAAAGGTTTCCACGCCACCCGTTTTCAAATTAAGCACATAAAGCCCGTGGGCCTGGTCCGTGTAACCACCCTGCTTTTCCAAATGGCGATTGGTGATCACATCTACCGCTACATGATATTCATAGATATCAATATTTGGGTGCGCCAGAACCTGCTCATTCAGGGTTTTCTGAACGGCTTTTCCTGTAGCGTCTGCTGCATGGATAATCCGCCGGTGGCTATGGCCACCTTCTCGAGTAAGGTGGTAATCATAGCCGTCTTCATGGGCTTGATTGGCACGGTCAAACTCCACACCCAGATCGATAAGGCCTTCGATGGCCTCCCGGCCACGTTCCACCACAAAACGCACCGCCTCTTCATTACAGAGCCCGGCGCCCGCAACCAGCGTGTCATCAATATGGCTTTGGATACTGTCCGTGGCTTCAAGAACCGCCGCAATACCGCCCTGCGCCCAGCGGGTTGAACCGCCCGACATCGGGCCTTTGGATAGCACAGCCACTTTCATATGCGGTGCAAGCTTAAGGGCTGCGGTCAAACCCGCCGCACCAGTGCCCGCAATCACAACATCATAGATGTGCTTCATGCCGCTTTGCCTTCTTTCTTACTCGTAAGCTGAAGGAAGATATCCTCAAGGTCGGTCTCGTTGGTTGAGATATCATTGATCGTCAGCCCCGCTTTTTGAACTGCAGCCAGCACAGCGCCAACGTTCGCGTCGCTTTGGTTAATCTGAACCGCAAGTTCATGTTCACCGCGCAGATGGCTATTGAAATCAGCAAGCTCGGTCGGGATCGCGCCCAAAGTTTCACCAACCTTGATCACCACTTCTTTCTCATCAATCCGCTTCAGAAGCTGTTCGGTTGATTCAGAACATACCACTTCACCGTGGTTGATGATGGCGATGGTATCACAAAGCTCTTCCGCTTCTTCAAGATAGTGAGTGGTCAGCACAATAGTGGTGCCGCGGGAGTGCAGTTCGCGCACATAATCCCAGAGCTGCTGCCTAAGCTCAATATCAACACCCGCTGTTGGTTCATCAAGCACTAGAACAGGCGGGTTATGTACAAGCGCCTTAGCAACCAAAAGACGACGTTTCATACCACCAGAAAGGGAGCGAGAATAAGCATCCGCTTTATCATATAGATGCACAGCCTTCAGCAGTTCCTCTGTACGGCGGTCTTCTTTTGGTACACCATACATACCGGCCTGTACCTCAAGCATCTCGCGCGGGGTAAAAAACGCATCAAACATCAATTCCTGCGGCACGATACCAATGTTCGCACGCGCATTTCGTGGGTTTTCATCAATATCAAAACCCCAGATTTTAGCATCTCCCGCTGTTTTATTCACAAGGCCTGCAAGGATGTTAATCGTGGTTGATTTACCAGCACCGTTCGGCCCCAACAGCCCAAACATGGACCCTTGCGGAATTTCAAGATCAATCCCTTTGAGCGCAACTTTATCTTCAGCACCGCCACGGCCTTTATAAACTTTCTTCAAGCCTTTGATTTCAATTGCATTTCCGCTCACACCAAAATCCTTTACAAACTTAACCGGGCAGCATGGTATAAAATTCACTGCCATATGCACCACACCGCTTGTACGCCGCAGTAGCTTTGATATATAGAATAGTTCCCGTCTAACCGAGTAAAAATCCTAGAGAGATTAAACCCATGACGCTTGAAGCACCAGAAACTAAAATTGTTGACACAAAAAAGGTAGCCTGCGATGGCGACGGCGGCGCCCTTGGTCATCCACGCGTTTATCTAACCATGGACGAAAACGGCCAGGTAGAATGCCCATATTGTGATCGCCGCTATATTTTGCAAGGCGGCCCTTCTGATAAGTAAGCCACTTAGCAGAACTATCCACACATAATTATTTCAGGGGAAGCTGATGACTGCAGAGAGCGGCAAAGAGCATTTATATTTGATCGATGGCTCCGGCTATATTTTTCGCGCCTATCACGCCATGGCTTATGCTCGAAAGCCACTAACTCGCAGCGACGGTACCCCTGTGGGTGCGGTATACGGTTTTTCCAATATGATCATGAAGCTGCTTCAGGATCTGGAAGATAACGAAAAACCAACGCACCTTGCTGTGATTTTTGATGCGGCCCGCAAAACATTCCGTTCTGAAATTTACCCAGAATATAAAGCACACCGCCCACCAGCACCTGAAGACCTTGTGCCCCAGTTCCCGCTGATCCGCGAAGCAACTGAAGCCTTTGGCCTACCAGCTATTGAAATGGAAGGCTATGAGGCCGATGATCTGATCGCAACCTATGCCGCTGAAGCGCGCGCAAAAGGCTGGCAGGTAACCATCGTAAGCTCAGACAAAGATTTGATGCAGCTTCTTGATGACCGTACCGATATGTTTGACACCATGAAAAGCAAGCGCACTGCAGCGGACGGTGTGGTTGAGAAATTCGGTGTTGGCCCGGAACGCGTTGTGGATGTGCAGTCGCTCGCCGGCGATAGCGTGGATAACGTGCCTGGTGTGCCTGGTATTGGTATTAAAACGGCCGCGCTTCTCATCAATGAATACGGCGATCTGGATACGCTTCTTGAACGTGCCGAAGAGATCAAACAGAAGAAACGCCGTGAAAACCTGATTGAGTTCGCAGATATGGCGCGCATCAGCCGCCAGCTGGTTACCCTTAAATCAGATGTACCTGTGGAAAACAGCGTTGATGATTTTGGCCTCTCACAGCCTGAGCTGGACCCGTTCCTGAAGTTTGTGGACGCACAGGATTTCCGCTCGCTCCGCGTGAAAGCAATTGCCGCTTGGGGTGACGGCGCGGATATCGACCCGATCGACGAAGAAGTAGAAACGGTTGAGAAGGATTATAGCTGCGTTACCGATATGGCGGAGCTTGAGAAATGGATCGAGCGCGCTTACGCGACTGGCGTTGTAGCCGTAGATACTGAAACTACAGGCCTTGATGCTGCTGAAGCTGGTCTTGTGGGTATTTGCCTATCTACCGCGCCAGGCAAAGCCTGTTATATCCCTGTGGGCCACGTGGGTGACAGCGATGATCTATTGGCAGAACCACCACATCAACTGCCAAAAGCAGACGTAATTAAAGCACTTAAGCCGATGCTGGAAGACGCATCTGTTCTGAAGGTTGGGCAAAACCTCAAGTATGATATGTCGATCCTCTCCCGTGTGGGAATTGATCTCCACCCGATGGATGACACCATGCTGATCAGCTACGCGCTGGATGCTGGCAAGCATAACCACGGTATGGACGAACTTTCAGGCATTCATCTGGATATTACCCCAATTCCGTTCAAGGAAATTGCGGGCACAGGCAAAAACCAGATTACTTTTGATAAAGTACCGCTGGACCGCGCAACAGATTATGCAGCTGAAGACGCTGATATCACACTTCGCCTGTATAAAATTCTGAAACCACGCCTATCGCCAGAGAAGGTGACAACGGTTTACGAAACCCTTGAACGCCCACTGGCTAAAGTACTGTCAGGTATGGAGCTTGAAGGCATCAAGGTAGACGTAGGTACGCTGAAAAAACTTTCCAATGATTTTGCTATGGGCATCGAGCGTCTGGATAAAGAAATTCAGGACATGGCAGGTCGCCCGTTTAACGTTGCATCACCGAAGCAGCTAGGTGAAATTCTCTTTGATGACCTTGGCCTGAAAGGCGGTAAAAAATCCGCGAAAACAGGCGCATGGCAAACCAATGTAGATGTGCTTGAAAAACTGGCAGCCGAAGGCCATGAACTTCCAAAGAAGGTCATGGAATTCCGCCAGTTCTCCAAATTGAAGAGTACCTATACTGATGCACTCCAGCAGCAGGTAAACCCACATACAGGCCGCGTTCACACCAGCTACCATATGGCGTCTACCACAACGGGTCGCTTGTCATCAAATGACCCGAACCTTCAGAATATTCCGATCCGGACAGAAGAAGGCCGCAAAATCCGCCGTGCCTTTGTGCCAGAAGAAGGTAACATTCTGATCGCGGCTGACTATAGCCAGATTGAACTACGTATCCTTGCTCATATCGCTGAAATTGAAGCACTGCAAAAAGCATTCGCTGAAGGCACTGATATTCACGCTATGACAGCAAGCGAAGTATTTGGTGTGCCTGTTGAAGGCATGGACCCGATTGTCCGCCGTCAGGCAAAGGCTATCAACTTCGGTATCATATACGGTATTTCAGCTTTCGGCCTTGCTCGCCAATTAGATATTAGCCGCTCAGATGCCGCGAAATATATTGATGCTTATTTCGAAAAATTCCCGGGCATCCGCAAATATATGGATGATACGGTCGAATTCGGTAAAGAGCACGGCTATGTGGAAACGCTGTTTGGTCGCAAATGCCACACACCATCCCTACAGGACAAAAACCCAATGAAGCGCGGCTTTGGTGAACGTGCAGCCATCAACGCCCCAATTCAGGGTACGGCCGCTGATGTGATCCGCCGGGCAATGATCCGTATGCCGGATGCGCTTAAGGACGCTGGCCTAACGGATGTTCGCATGCTCCTTCAGGTGCATGATGAACTGGTATTTGAAGCACCTGAAGGCAAAGTAGAAGCGGCTATCCCTGTTATCCGTGATGTGATGGAAAATGCCTGCAAACCAGTACTTGACCTGAGCGTACCCCTAATTGTGGATTGCGGTACAGGCCATAACTGGGAAGAAGCGCACTAGCCCCAACCTTTATCACTGTGCGGGCAATCTCTTCGCTTGGTTGCCCCACACCTTCATTACCAGCTCTCCAGCTTCATTTTTGCTGAAAGAAAACTCCATACCCATTTGTGCAAACAGATAGGTTTCCCCTTTTTCATGCCCTTCAATAAAGAACTGAGTTGGAGACAAATTCCCTTGGCTCTCGACAAGAAAGCCTTCACCTTCTGCGGTAACATTAAAACGTATCTCACGTCCTTGGAATTCAAAGGCATACGAGCCAGTAAATCTGTTTCTTTCTTCTGCGGTAGCTGGCCGCCAGTCTTTCACTGCAGATTGGTAGATAGGCCAATGATATGTGTTTGCTGCTGCACTCAGGATTTCCTCGATAATCTTCATGCCGTTATCACTGTTGGTCATCACAACAGCACCTTTACCTTCGAGAAGGGTAATCATATAAGCCCGGAAACCAACATTTGATCCACCGTGTTTGAAGCCGATGATCTCATCACCTTCCATCTCCAAACTGAAGCCCAAGCCGTATCCGCCCTTGATATGTGTCAGCATTTCTTTGGCAGACTTCTGAGTTATCAAAGCCCCTTCCACACCATTCCATGCTTTCATCATTTCCAGCGAAAAAGTGGCGATATCATTGGGTGTTGTCCAGAGGCTGGCAGCCGCGCTTTCTGGGTGTACCACATACCCATCTTTAACAATCTCACCATTTGGCAAATGCCCGGATGCCAGCAATGCTTTCTTATTTTCAGGGACAATAAAATCAAAGAAGCTCTCATTCATGCCCGCAGGTTTTACAGTGAGTTTATTGACAATCTCAGGGAACCAAACACCTGCCCTGTCCTCAAGCGCGAGCTGCATTACGGTGTAACCACCACCAGAATAGCGCCAATTGGTACCTGGTTCGAAATCCACTATTACAGCGCCTGTATTTGCTGTTCCGGCTCCTGCTACAACATCCTTGGTAGATGGATATTCAGCCCCAAGCTGATACCCCGGGAAACCATGCACTGTCGTACCTGCCGTATGGCTTAGAAGATGCTTTAATGTAACTGGTGTTTTCTCCGATAACTCATTTTCCGGCAACTGCCAGCTTTTGAGATAATCATTGATAGGTGTATCCAAGCGAAGTTCACCTTTATCCACCATCTGCATCACGGCAAAAGCGGAAACAGGTTTTGAGATCGAAGCTGCTTGAAAGAGGGTGTGCTCCGTGGCCTGTTTCCCTGATGTTGTATCACTCACGCCCCAAGCGTGAGACCAAGCGATTTTCCCATCATCAATGATGGCAACAGAAACAGCGGGTACATCGTACAACTGCATTCGCTCAAGCATATTAAATGTTTGTAATCTACCCTTCAGTTGAAAGGTTGGCGCGAGGGCATTTTCAAATTTTTGAACCTCTTGTTCGTCCGCTACTGTTGCTTCAGTAAAACCAAGTGCCAAAACTGATGCCAATATCTTAAACACAGTATCCCCCTCTTGTTTGCTTAGAGGACTATCTCAAGACCTTTAAGCTATGCATATGTGACATAGAGGTGCTGCGACAAAAAAACCGCTTCACAGGAAGCGGCTTTTCAAGAACTCAAAGAATTGGAAAACCCTTAGCCTTCAAAAACATTATAGAGCACAAAGAAGAGGCCAGCTGAGAGTATACCTGCAACAGGTACTGTGATCACCCAAGCAGCTGCGATTGTCAGCATCTCACGGCGGCGAACCAACTTGCGTTTTTCGCGGGCCCGGCGCTCTTTCTTGGTTGGACGTCCTTTTGCATCGCCATTATTCGCGAGATACTCGCGAAGGAAACCAACACCAAACACACCACCAACAGCGATGTGTGTAGATGATACCGGAAGCCCAAGCCAGCTTGCAGCAATCACAGTAATAGCGGCTGCCAGCGCCACACAGAAGGCACGCATCTGATTAAGTTTAGTAATCTTCTCACCAACCGTGCGGATCAGCTTCGGGCCAAAAAGCATCAGGCCAATAGAAATACCAATAGCACCGATAATCATCACCCACAGAGGAATAGAAACTTGATCCGTCCCTGAACTGTCTGTTGCAACGCTTACGATAGCTGCCAGCGGACCAACCGCGTTGGCCACATCATTCGCACCGTGCGCAAATGAAAGAAGTGCTGCAGAGAAAATAAGCGGGATTGTAAACAGGCTTGCTACTGATTTACGGCGATTTTCAAGCACCAAAGAACGGCGAGCAACCAGTGGTTTGGTTACAAGCCATGTTGCAAAAGCCACAAGCGCTGTAATTGCCCACATAGAAACAACATCAGGTTTCCAGACCTTAGCCAAACCTTTTGTAGCAAGATAAAGCGTGAAAGCTGCTGACATGATAGCAACAAGCACAGGCACCCACCGACGAGAAGCCGCGAGCATATCATCCTGCCAAAGGATATTCCGCTTAATAAAATAGAGAAAGCCAGCAGCGATAACACCGCCCAAGAGTGGTGAAATAACCCAACTGGCTGCAATAGCAGCCAACTTGCCCCATGCCACGCTTGAAGCACCGGCAGCCGCGATACCAGCCCCTACTACACCGCCTACAATTGAGTGAGTGGTAGACACAGGCGCGCCAACATATGTCGCGAGATTAAGCCACAATGCAGCCGCTAACAGCGCTGACATCATAGCCCAGATAAAAACCATCTGATCGCTGATACCTGAGGGATCAATGATACCTTTGCGGATTGTGGAAACTACATCACCACCCGCAAGAAGAGCACCAGAGGCTTCAAAAACAGCTGCGATGATAAGCGCACCCACCATTGTAAGCGCTTTAGAGCCAACAGCCGGGCCAATGTTATTGGCAACATCGTTAGCGCCAATATTCATCGCCATATAGCCACCAATAACAGCAGCCACGATTACAAATACACTTGTGCCTTCAAGGCCATGTACTAAAGATGCATAGAGGAATACACCCAGCAAAAATAACATTGCAAAACCAAGGTTAGCGATTGGTCGCCCGTGTTCACTTACCCCAGTTTGGAAGCCCTGTACCTTTTTAAGGTCAGAATCAACCTTGTGATTATTCATCAATAAACCCTTAGATAAACCAAGCTTTGGTACTCAAAAACAAAACTGTAACAGGCTATAGCCCATGCTTTTCCCTATTGGGAATCTTTATTATGAAATTTTTATTACACAGAACTGATAGCTGATTTTACCCCAAGTGCAAGCGAATTTCGCATAAAAAAAAGGGCGACCAAACAGGCCGCCCTTCCGCAGATTTCTTAGTGTTTTTTAGAACTCGTAAGCCAGTGTTAGACCATAAGTTCTTGGCGCACTTGGATAACCATTGATCGTACCCGGCTGAATAACACCTGGGAACGCCGTGAAGAAATACTCATCATTGAATAGGTTACGGCCCCAAATCTGAAGGCTTACACCATTTTCAAGAGTGATTCCCGCACTTGCATTGAAGGTATTAACTTCACGAGTGATTGTTGGGAAACGATCACCAACAGGCTCATCACTTTCATAAAGCCAATCTGCACGTACATAACCGTATATTCCGTTATCGAATTCAAAGTTATATGTAGCAGATGTGCTTGCGCTGAATTCGTGAATACCCAGCGGACGTGTGCCTGATAGGTCTGTTGGACCATTCGGGCCAAGGCCACCTACGAAATCATCATATAGCGGATCTAGGTAAATACCTGAGAAGCCAACAACAAAATCGTCTGTTAGGTAGTAAGAGAACTCAAGTTCAACACCTTTGGTCGATTGCTTACCAGCGTTTACAAGGTTAAAGCCTGTACCTGTGAAGGCGTTCGACTGGAAGCCTTTGATAGTTTGGTCGAACAGAGCAAGGTTCAAATGGCCGCGAGCAAAACGTGCTTTCAGACCAAGTTCGTAAACCGTTGATTCCTCTGGGCCAGCAAAGCGTGTACCAAAGTTCTGGTTAACCTGAGTGAGACCAGCGGCTTCAAGTGCTGCCTGATCCCCAGGGAATGGACGACTATCGCGTGACAAGTTCCAAGACGAAGCCTTAAAGCCTGTTGCAACACTTGCATACACATTCACAGCATCACTTACTTGATAAGCCACACGTGCTGTCCATGTAAATTTATCATCGCTTGTTCTGCCGTCTTCCACAGAGTTCGGGAAGGCAACAAATTGCGGCTGGAACTGCAGCGCCTGCAAACCAGTGATCGACTCGTTTACACCAGCCTGAATAGCAGCACTTGTGCCAGGAGCTGCAGCTTCAATGGCGGCAATATTCTCTGGTGTTGGTGCAAGGCCTGTCGCTCCCTGGAATGCCTGTCCGAAGAAGGCTTGAGGGATAAGGCCATTGTTCACAGTGAACAGATCAATTGCAGAGAATGCATCCCCGTTCACAGTGCTGCCTGTTACAGTCTTTTTATCTTTGGTGTAGTTCACACCACCTGTCAGTGTTACCCGGTCAGTAATATGATAATCAACTGTTGCAAAGATAGAATATGCAGTGTTGTCCTGCGTGAAAGTTTCACGCGTTGTAGTATCTGCATTAAAGAACGAACCTGGTGTTGAACCAGAAAGTGCTTCTAGTGTTGCAAGTGTACCCGGCGCACCTGTTAGAAGGTCTACGTAAGCACGTGTGTCTGTACCATACTCAAGCCCTTGAATCTGTGTGATATCTTCCTGGAAGAAGAAACCACCAACCATCCAGTCGAGTACATTATCACCTGTAGATGTCAGGCGAATTTCTTGAGTGAATGTATCGATATCAGCGTCATTGTTCGCGCTATCAATAATATTCGCACCCGTATAATCCGCCTCAGCATCGTTAAAGCTCTTGTTCGAGCGGTAAGCTGTGATGGATGTTAGAGTGAAGGTATCAAAGTCAACATCACCCTGAAGGGAGATACCGCCATCTTTCACTTCGTTAATAGAAGGCTGGTTGAACGGCGCTGTATATGAGAATGGATCTGTATCATCATTCAAAGCACCGCCAAGCGCTTGAACAGCTGCAGCTGTCGGGCCATTTTGAATAGTGGTAACTGTACAGCAGCTCTCATCAATCTTGCTGTAATCAGCAATCAAACGGAAGCTTACATTTTCACTTGGCTCAAAGAGTACCTGACCACGAATATTCCAGCGATCACGGTCGTTTAGATCATCAATTCCATCTACGAGGCTTTCTGTATATCCATCGCGCTTGTTAATACCGCCCGATAGGCTAACAGCAACAGTATCAGACAATCCGCCCGTAACATAACCGCGTGCAACAACCTGATCATAATTACCATACTGAAGCTCTACACGACCTTCTGTTTCGTATGATGGAGCCGCAGAAACTACGCTGATTACACCCGCAGAAGCGTTTTTACCAAAGAGTGTACTTTGTGGGCCGCTTAGTACCTCAACACGCTCAAGACGTGGAAGGTCACCAATTTGTGCCGCTGAACGAGAACGGTAAACACCGTCAATGAACACACCTACTGATGGTTCGATACCAGCGTTGTTCGCACCATTACCAAAACCACGAATTACGAAGTTTGTCGATGCGGAGTTTTGAAGTGTTGTAACACGCAATGAAGGTACAACGGTTTGTAGATCATTGATATCTAAAAGACGTGCTTTTTCAAAGGTTTCTGCTGTTGTTACAGAAACTGCAATCGGTGTTTCCTGTAGCGTTTGAGTACGCTTGGATGATGTTACAAGAATTTCTTCGAGCTCGAAATCGTCATCTTGTGCAACGACTGCTGTGGTGGTGGCCATACTCGCGCACAACGCGACAGATGCCAAAAGGCGGGAACGCGTCCCTTGCCCGCGTGATAGTTTCATGAAGTCCTCCCATATATATCCCTAGTCTTGAAAACCCGACATCCTCATATGCTCTGGCAACACGTATCAAGGTTCAAAACTTTCAAAGACCTAAGTAAAATGATCATATGGCAAATGGCTCAGGTCAAGGGGATTCTTTAGCCAAACTGCTGTTTTTTCAAAGAAAAATAGAAATTAGTGCTCAAAAAGACAAAGGGCGACCGAGGTCGCCCTTTTGATTCCGTAACGTAAAGTAGCAACATTAGAATGTTGTGCTAATTTTCGCATAAACCGAACGTTGACGTGGATCATGTGTACGGCTTTCGAAGCCACCATTTGTTGCCACGCGTGGTACATCTTTATCAAACACGTTCCGAGCACCAATCTGGAGCGATGTTCCATCAAGGTTTTCGAAAATACCGCCAAGGTTCAAGCTATATTGAACATCTACAGTTGTGTAGCTTGGGATATCGCCATTCTCTACCCCACCAATAACCTGATCATCATCCAGACCAGAGATATGACGAACATAGAAACGCGCATCATGGGTATCGTTGGTAAACGCGATACCTGTGTTAAAGCGTGTTTTTGGTGTTGGACTACCGAAGTTAGAGAAGTTCCGGTTACCTACGCCATCAATGTTACCAGCTTGTGGATCAGTGATATCATAGCTGAACAAGTATGTACCGTCGAAGAACGGCTGAATAACGCCGTCACCAACTTCGATATCATACTTCACAGATACATCGAGGCCATCTGTTTTAACGCTTGATGCATTCACATAATCTACAAATACCATCAGGATCGGACCGCCATCAAAGGCACGAACCACACGGTCACCTGTTGGATCAGCATTCACTACAGACTGGAAGTTTTCCTGAATGATCACATCAGAGAAATCGTAGTTGAAATAGTCAATATCAACACTCAAACCATCAATTGGCTGCCAGGAAAGACCAAAGTTCCATGCTTTACTTTGCTCCGGATCAAGAGCCCGACCACCTTGAGGGTCTGTACCACGAACCGCCGCGAAGAATGTACCACCTGTAAGTGGATCACTGATCTGGTTAAGGCTCGTAGCCTGGCCTTGAATCTGGAATTGGCTAGGCGCACGGAAACTTGTGGAATAACTACCACGAAGGGTCAGACTATCTGTTGGACGTGCAAGTAGAGATACTTTTGGATCAAATGTTGATCCAATATTCCCACCATAATCCTCAAAACGAGCTGCAACAGATAGATCAATCTTATCAGTGATTGGCGCTAAAGCCTCTGCAAAGAATGCATAAATGCTACGGCTGTCTTCAAAATCTGGTGCGCCGATCACAAACGCAAACGCATCAGCATTTGCAAGCGGATCTAGATCACGACCAAAAGTTTCATCCCGGTACTGGAAACCAACCGCAAGGCCAATATCACCCGCAGGAAGCGAACCCACTGTACCTGAAAGAACAGCATCAATTGTCCATAGCTCTGAATTACTCTCAATAGTTTGAGTAGCAATCAGATGATCAAGCAGTGCCGGATCATTTGGCGAAGTAGTAAATGATGTCGCAAACGGGTTGAAATACTGACAGCTACCTTCGCCAGGCGTACCAGTTGCAGCATCACAGTTTGGGCCGCCAAGGCCTTGCAGAGCAAGACGAACACGATCTGTTACAGTATCTTCTGTATTGTTCGTGTGATCGTTCTGGGCATAGGTTGCTGCAAGGTTATAGCTCCAGTTATCATTAATTGGGCCATCAATTGCACCGCTCACACGGTATGTTTCAGATGTAAAGCTGCTTGGCGATACATCACCACCTACACCGCTCACACGGCCAAAGAATGTAACCTGTTCACCAAATACGTTGTTTGGGTGATCCGCAGGTACCTGAGCAGCACCTAACTGAAGGAATGGGAACGATGGCGAGTTACCGCGGCTTGCTTCATTATCTGCATAAGCAACTTCAGCACGGAATGTATGCCCACCTTCAAATTCGTGTTTCACCACACCGTACAGTTGAATACGCTCTTCTTCAGGCACGAGCGTGAAGAAATCACCGAAATCAAAACGACATGTACCCGGCTGAAGACCATTAGGCAGAGTTGTAGCTGCCGCAGGAATACCACCTACTTCGCCACAACCTGTTGGGTCAATAATTGGTGCCCTAGCAAGAGCAGCCAACTGAGCAGCCAACGTTGCGTTGCCGGCAGCTGCAGCTGCAGCTGATTGCTGTGCCAGGCCGGCAGCAACTGACGGCACAAAGAACGAACCTGGGTTGCCAAGCGCAGAGCTATCATCCTCAGGGCGGCTTAGACGGCGCTCTGCAGTCGTTAGTTCTGTACGGTCAAGATAGCTAGCGGCAATCATGAAGTTCGTGTTACCTGAACTCCAACCAAATTTACCTTCAACCTGAAGATCGCTCTGACTTCCTTCACCTGTCAGTGTTGCACCGCGTGCACTTAGTGAAAGACCTTCAAAATTATCATCCGTGATAAAGTTAACAACGCCAGCAACAGCATCCGTACCATAAATCGCTGCGGCACCATCTTTCACGATCTCAATACGCTGCACAGCGATCTGCGGCACAAGTGAACTTGTATCCACAAATGTTACACCGTCATTCGTAAGCGCGCCTGTGTTAACCTGACGGCGACCATTCAAAAGAACAAGCGTGGACGCCACACCAAGACCGCGCAGGTTAAAGTTTGACGTTCCCGTGGTGTTATTCTGCGTAAACGCGTCTGGATTGTTCTGAGAACCAGCGTTGATTGTTAGCGTCTGAACAAGATCCGCTACTGTACTAGCGCCGATGTTATTCAAATTATCTGCGCCGATCACCGCGATTGGTGATGGGCTGTTAAACTGTGATTTACCTTTTAAATAAGTACCGGTAACAACAACTTCTTCGATTTCATAGGACTCATCGTCTTGAGCCACTACTTGGCTAGTTGCAAGCATGCTCAGACAGCCTGCCGCCAAGGCGGTAGCATTCCTAAAGCGAGTAAGAAGCATATATCCCCTCCTGATTAGACTAATATCTTTTATTCCTTCCCAACTATTAATGGTTAGTTCGATCACCCCTTTGGTCAAGGGCTTGAACCACTATTTTTTATAGTCAGGGCAGTTTGTTATTTGTTTGTAGCTGTATTTATTTACTTATTGGGCTCAATAAGAGCCTGTTTAAGATAGACCTTCACAACATCTTTCCCCATACGGTAATCTGCATATGGTGTCAGATATTGTTGAACTAGGTCAGGATCAATCGGACGATTGATATCAAATCGAACGCGAGAAAGTTCAGACAGCACCAAATTAAAATCGGCTCGAATTTGTGGTACACGCTGCTTAACATATTCGATTTTTGAAGCATCCTGCACTTCAAGAACAACCTGCACAGTCACCTTACCGATAAGCCTGCCTCTTTTTTGCATAGTGAAGGTAAAGGGCATTAGCTCAACCTTGTGCTTACCTTCTTCCGGCGCATCCTGCATGGTCACGACCGAAAGGGCAGGCGAAAACTCGGCCGCCAGCAAAAGGAACAGCACTATTGAAGCAAATCTCAGCATAGGTTTCTTTCAAAATTATCTGTCAGATCAATAGCATGACCCAACTGCAGTCGAATGAAAAGTGATAAGTTATCGCATTTTACAACAATTGTTGCATTTAAAGACAAATTATCGATGCATTTTTCAACAAAATGATACAATTTTAGTAATGCAGATATTCGAAATTATCTAATATATTGATTTTAAAAGATTTATTTAATTTAAAATTCTGGCACACCCCTTGAATATATAAACGTACCTCTCGAGCAGGGGTGCGGGAATGGGTAATTTATTTACTCGACCCCCAATCGTGCACCTATTCCCGCGTACCCCGCTCAAGTAGAAAAAAGCCCGCTCAAAGAGCGGGCTTTTTCATTTATGAGGCCATCAACCTATTTAGCAATAAGCCGTGCCTCACCCAATTTGCACCTATTCAGACGCAAATTTTATAAGGCTGATTTCTTTACAAAGTGTTACTAAGCGAACAAACTTAGAGAAGATCCTGCAGGGGAACCTGCCTGCAAACGAGCAAGACCAGACTGTAAATTAGCCAACTGATTCTGAGTTGCCTGAGAAACAGTGCCACCGCTTGCCCCCGGCCTGTTAAGAAGATCACGGAACTGGTTAAACTCAAGGGACCTGAAAGCCCGCTGGGTTGTGCCGATTGCACTATCAAGCAAATTCAAAACATAATTCGCTGTCGCTCTGTCTCGGATATGCAGTGCACCCTCAAGGCCCAAACCAAAAACACCACCCAGATCTGTCTCAGGATCAAACGGGCGATCATCATCGTCATTCAGATCGAAAATTTCATCCCGCGGCAGCAAGCGTCCTGGTTCCAATCCTAGATGGCCAAGCAAGTCTTCGCCATCAGCGCCAGCGATCAAATCAACAGATACACCGTCACTCAAAGCTTCAATCTGCAAGCGGTCACCTTCAAGGCTGGAGCTTACATTCACTTCAACCTGACCAAAACCAGCGATCCGGATTTTGCGGGCAATATCATCTAGTGTATCACCCTCATCCAGATCGATCTCACGACGCCGACCACCATCAAAAGAAATAAAGAAGTGATCACCTTCCGTGGCTGATGTCTGAGTTTCAATATCAAGTGTTTCATCAATGCTGATGTCGCCCACAGGCAAACCCAGTGTTTCAAGCACACTATCGCCCTGCGTGGTAAACGCTAAACCACCTACATTGGTACGCGCCAAACCCTCACCAAACTGCTCAATATCACTTACGGTTCCTGAAGCACCATCCAACCTTGCTACAAAAGCATCCGTTGCCCCACGGTCATCCTCACCGGCAAATTCGGCATTTGTAGAGCCAGCCACATAAACATTGCCGTTATTTACCACCACATCAGCGATGGTATCTGTACCCGTCGTCGAGAGGTAAGTAGTGAAGTTAGCAGACAAATTCGTACTACCACTTAGTGTAGCGCCGCTTACAAAACCATCAAAGCCTGTAGATTGAGCACCATTAACCGTCGCAGCACCAGATGCATTCAAACTGCCACCATTTGTAGTACCGGCCAGATAAACTTCACCATTGGTATTATCGATCGTCAAACTCTCGATAGAGCCGCCCAAACCAAGATTGCCAAAGGTTACACTATCTGTCTGATTGGATAAGTTACTGCCGTCAGCTCGGTAAACAACAGCATTAGCACCCTCTTCAACCGCCAGCACTACGTTGTCGTTTGCGTCAACCGCAATACCCTTCACAACATCATTACCTGATGTACCAAATACATGGCTATCCTGAAGCGCGCCCGTGGTGCCGTTTAGTTTCAACACCAATGCATCTTCACCACCGGAGAACGTTGAACCAATACCGATTGCCGAGCGCGTAAACCCGCCAACAAATATATCACCATTAGAATCGACAGCAACGGTTTGGCCACTTGTTTCAGCAAATGTATCAAGCTGATACCGGAAAACTTCATCACCATTTTCATTGAACTTGGCAACAAAGGCATCACCTTCTTCGCTATCAATTACATCACCTTGCGCAAGTTCACCATTAGTCTGACCCGTGATAATAACATTATCGTTCGCATCAACAGTAATATCAAAAACGTCAGCACTATCTGCAGCGCCAAGAAGGCGGGAGAATAGCTCGTTCCCCTCGCTATCAAAGCGGGTAAGATAAACATCCTGAGTGCCAGATGTATTAATCTGGTGCCCAAACGAACCTTGCGTGGTGCCTACAACGAAAATACCCCCGTCACTGGTTGTCGCAACTCGATTACCAAACGTGTTAGCATTTTCAACAAACTCACTGTCTACATTCGTGATAGATGCGGAGTTATCTGAAGTGTTGTCATCATCATTTGACGTACTATTAGTGGTAACATCAGCAAGCGCATCAGCTCTGAATTGATCACGCAGTGCAGCGATATCTTCATCCAGATCATCTTCTTCTGCATCAGCCGTAAGCTCGTTAAGCTCAGTCGCAGCCAAATCAATACCTGCAAATGTGAAAGAATCGTCTCTAACAAGAGTACCCGACAGACCATTCACCTGCGTGACACGTGCTGTTGTCGCGAAACTCTCATCAATTTGGGAAACGGAAGAAGCCACATATAGCGTTGGTTCCGCACTTGCCGCAGATAATGTTACCGCTTCCGTAATCGTACCATCTACCTGAAGCCCAAAACGACCGGTTGAATCCTCACTTACACTGAAACGGGTTTGATGCTTGATAAACTCTTCGCCCTGATCGTTCGTATCCGTAAGAGCTTCAATTTGCGTATTAATATGAGCCGCGATATTCTCAAGTGTCAGGTCACCAGAGATACCAGACAAATCAACCGTAATATTATCTGTTTCACCAGCCTTACTGATGGAAACTGTAAAGACCTCGGTACCCGTCAATCCGGATACAACATCCGTACGGTTTGCAACAACACCAGAGCCTTCGGTTACAGTACCATTTCTACCTGTACGGATAGCCGTTTCCACATCGTCGGTTTTTTCACCGAGGAATAAATCCAATCTATCGGTCTGTGTCTCCAGAAGGTAATTTTGAACTTCCGCAAAACCTCTCTGGAACTGTTCATCAGCACGCTCGAGAGAAGCTTCTGTCGTACGATCATCTGCAGCAAATTCAGCAAGCGTTCTAAGATCTGTAAGCGCCTGAAACAAAACAAACGTTGCCTGTCGGTCGATATCATTCTCTACCGATTCAATAAATCGGGAGTCAGTATCAATGAAAGTAGTCTTGGCCCGTACCTCACGAACCCTTTCATTCAAGGTCGTATCTTCAGCTTCTTCCGCGCCACTGAATCCCGGTGGCAAGATAAAAGCGTCCTCTGATGTGCCTCGGTTAAAAGCAGCACGATCAGCTGGAGATAAATTCTGGAGACCAAGGCGAGTAAGGTCAGCATTAAAGGATGCCTGAAGAAGAGACTGGCTAACACCAATTACAGGCGTGGAAAATGTGCTCTGAGCGCCGCCAGCGCCGAACAATGAGCCAAAACTCGCATTTCCAAACAGTGCCATCTACTAGTTTCTTTCAGTCAACACACCTGCTCAAAACTCGGAAATAAATTCCTAGTCGGCAAACTTTACCGCCCTTCATTTGCAAACCATTGAAAACGACTCGCTTTTAAAGGCAAAAATTGCCGCTCGATTGCATTTGAGCATTAAATTCACTACATCAGTTGCAAGGTCCGTGCTAATTAAGGCCAATTGACAGTAAAGGATAAAAAATCATGACAGCAATCTTCTGGCTGATTAACACAGTGCTTGATCTATATGCATTATGCTTGCTGGTCTATGTGATCATAAGCTGGCTCGTCGCCTTCAACATTATTAACAGCTACCAACCTCTGGTACAGACAATTAATGGCTTCTTGGGTCGACTAATTGAGCCTGCTGTTCGACATATTCGAAGATACGTTCCGCCATTCAACGGGCTGGACCTATCAGTTATTGTACTGTTTTTAGGTATCCGTTTCGTTCAGATTTTGATCAACACCTCAATCGCACCAATGTTCTATTAACCTGTGCCGTTACAGCTCAAAGCTGAAGGCGTTGTTCTTCATATCAAACTTACACCTAAGGCATCAAAAGATGCCTTAATCCGCCTTGAAAATGATGCAGACGGCAAGTGCTATATCAAAGCATCTGTAACCGCTGTCCCTGAAAAAGGGAAAGCCAATGCGTCGCTCGTGAAGCTGCTATCGAAAAAACTCGGGTTGCCCAAAACCTCTATAACCCTTATAGCGGGGGACCAAGCCCGGCAAAAGACGGTTTTGATTACAGGCGACGGTGACGCCCTTAAAAATATAATCACCGAAAAACTTATGGTGCTGGGCCTGAAAATTTAAACACCACTACTCTTATGCCCGGAGCTGAACGCCCATGACCGCCCACCTGATAGACGGAAAAGCCTTTTCCGCAAAAGTGCGATCAAATGTTGCTGAAGATGTCAGCAAACTCAAAGATAATCATAACATTAAACCTGGCCTAGCCGTTGTCATTGTTGGGAATGACCCTGCAAGCGAGATTTATGTAAAAAACAAAGTGAAACAAACAGCTGCAGTTGGGATGAACAGCTTTCACTTTGAAATGCCAGAAGAAACCAGTCAGGAAGAACTGGTGGCAAAAGTAAAAGAACTAAACGCCGATCCTGCTGTAAACGGTATTCTTGTGCAGCTGCCCCTTCCAAAGCACATGGATGAAGCTGCCATCATTGAAACCATCTCACCTGAAAAAGATGTGGATGGTTTCCATGTTGTAAACTCAGGCCTTCTGGCAACTGGCGGCAAAGGCATGGTGCCTTGCACACCGCTTGGCTGCATCCTGATGCTGAAAGACACACTTGGTGATCTTTCCGGCAAAAAGGCCATCGTTGTTGGCCGCTCAAACATTGTTGGAAAGCCAATGGCACAGTTACTTTTAAATGAAAGCTGCACTGTTACTATCGCACATAGCCGTACGAAAAATCTCGAAGATGAAGTTCGGGCTGCGGATATTGTGGTAGCTGCTGTTGGCCGAGCGGAAATGGTAAAAGGCGACTGGATCAAAGAAGGCGCCACAGTCATTGATGTAGGTATCAACCGTATCCCTGCGCCAGAGCGCGGTGAAGGCAAAACCCGTGTTGTAGGAGATGTTGAGTTCGCATCCGCGGCAGAACGCGCGCATGCTATCACCCCTGTACCGGGTGGTGTTGGGCCGATGACAATCGCCTGCCTTCTTAAGAATACGGTAACCGCTACTTGCTATCAAAACGGCATTGAAATTTAGCCAACCGTAACGGTATGGTGCCAAACGAAAGTTAACCCTAAAGGAAACATGATATGTATGAAGCGTTTATAGCAGCCTTCATCGCCCTGTTTGTGATTATTGACCCTATCGGTATTGCCCCGGTTTTTGCGGGGCTTACCCAAGGTACGCCAAAATCACATAAACGTAGCATGGCCATAAAGGGCTCAATCGTTGGCACCTTGATCCTGGTTTTCTTTGCCCTTGTAGGCGAAGCTTTTCTTGGCGCGCTTGGCATTTCAATGGATGCACTCCGCGTTGCGGGTGGTGTAATGCTCTTCATCATCGCGATTGAGATGGTTTTTGAAAAACGTACCGAACGTAAACAGGATGCCGCTGAACGGATTGACGAACACTTTGAAGATATTTCCGTATTCCCTATCGGCCTACCGCTGTTAGCTGGACCGGGCTCTATTGCCACTATTATGCTCCTTATTGCTAATCATAATGGTGATTATGTGGGGCAAGCGGGTGTTCTTGCGGCTCTTGGCCTTGTGATGCTGATTACACTTTTAACCTTCCTTGTGGCAGGTAAGGTTATGGATTTCCTTGGCCCAACCGTGAATGCCGTTCTGACCCGTCTATTAGGCGTTATTCTGGCGGCGCTAGCATTCCAGTATATTCTGGATGGGCTTAAAGCCACCTTCCTGGGTGGTTAAGTAACAATCATGGCAGCGGCGTTGACACCAGCGCCGCTATCAACCACCCTGCTCCAAATCCTTTCAGGGAGGAACAGGGATGAAAAAATTATTTGTATCAGTTGCAGCCTTTGCTGTACTCGCAGCTTGCGGCGACACCGCTGAAACACCAGCACCATATGAAATCAACGAAACTGCCCTAGCGAGCCACATCAAGACGCTGGCATCCGATGAATTTGGCGGCCGTGCTCCAGCAACCAAGGGCGAAGAGCTAACGGTTGCTTACCTCACCAAAGAATTCAAAGAAGCGGGCCTTTCGCCCGCGAACGGCGGCAAATACACACAAGATGTACCCCTTATTTCCGTTGAAACGCTAGGTGCGCCAATCCTTACCATCAGCGGTGAAAACGGCACAGAAGCCTTCGCCTACCGGAATGATATGGTTGTGTGGACCCGCCGCGCACAAACAGAAACCTCACTTGCAGACAGTGAATTGGTATTTGTAGGCTACGGCATCAATGCACCCGAGCGCGGTTGGAATGATTATGAAGGTATTGATGTAACGGACAAAACCGTTGTGATGATGATCAACGACCCGGGCTTTGCAACTCAGAATGATGCGCTCTTTAATGGTAACGCCATGACCTATTATGGCCGCTGGGACTATAAGTTTGATGAAGCCGCCCGCCAAGGTGCGGCAGGCGCTATCATGATCCACGAAACCAAGCCTGCGGCTTACCCGTGGAACACTGTTGATGCCAGCTGGACAGGCCCTCAGTTTGATACCATCCGCCCTGATGGTGGCGCGAGCCTTAGCCAGGCAGAAAGCTGGATCACGACGGGTGCTGCCGACCGCCTGTTCAAACTTGCAGGGCTTGATCGTGCTGCCCTTCAGAAGGCTGCTGAAACACCGGGCTTCAAAGCTGTCCCAATGAATTTGAAAGCCGCTACAAGCTTCGAAAGCAAGGTGGGGAATGTAAATTCCCAGAACATCGCCGGTGTTGTTAAAGGTTCTAAATATCCAGATGAATATTTCATCTATATGGCTCACTGGGATCATATTGGTACTGATCCATCCATTGAGGGCGACGGCATTTATAATGGCGCTCTTGATAACGCCACAGGCACAGGTGGTCTCATTGAACTCGCGCGCGCTTTCGCTAGCGGCGAACAACCTGAGCGCTCAGTAATGTTCATTGCTGTAACCGCGGAGGAACAAGGTCTTCTTGGTTCCGCTTATTATGCTGCCAATCCGCTCGTGCCGCTCGCAGACACCGTTGGTGGTATCAACATGGATGGCCTTAATAATTTTGGACCAACCAATGACGTAACAGTAACGGGGTACGGTAATAGTGAGCTTGATAACTATCTGCGCCAAATTGCTGAAACACAGGGCCGCGTTTTAGCACCTGATGCGTACCCTGAAAAAGGTGGCTTCTACCGCTCTGACCATTTTGAGCTTTCTAAAGAAGGCGTGCCGATGCTCTACCCGAACTCGGGCAATGACCATAAAGAAAAAGGCAAAGAGTATGTGGCTGAAATCCGCAAGGAATATCTCCGTGTTGGCTACCATAAACCGGGCGATGAATATAGCGATGACTGGGACCTGTCTGGCGCCGTGGAAGACCTGAAGCTTTATGAGCTAACAGGTCGCCTGATCCTGAATTCACGTGATTGGCCGAAATGGTCTGAAGGCAGTGAGTTTAAAGCCAAACGAGATGCTCAGCGTAAAGGCAAATAAAGAATCTCAAGGCGGGAGCTCAAGCTCTCGCCTTTTTTCCTACTTGGTGGTTGAAGATCAAACCACACTTCCCAAATAAATGCTGTCGGCGTGTTAATCATACGAGTGGTAAAGACTTATGATGAAACACACCTTTTTGCGTTTATACCTATTTATCCCTTTGGTAATTTTACCCTATTCAACACCTGCCTTTTCGTCAGATACAGGAATTTGTATGATGCCGTCTCCAAAAGAAATTGTTCGGGATTTTGTTCTCAATATCAGGTCAGGTAAAAAGCTGGAAACTGTCCACCACTATATGGCTCCAAAGGTACTCGCCCATCAGGTTTGGGCTGAAGGCGGCGCAACAGTGGAACGCACACCGGCACAGTACTGGGAACATATTGAAGAGTTTCAGCAGGCGTTTGGAGACTTCACCGTCACTATCGAAGATATTATTGCAGATGAAGACCGGGTTTATGTTCGCTGGCGGCAGGACGGCTTTCACAAAGAAGCCCATGCAGGTGAAGCCGTGACCGGCAAGCCTCTTACTGAAGTAACAAGCACCGTATACCGAATTGAAGGCGGGAAAATTGTGGAATACTGGCTACAGACAGACCGTAAAGGCATGGAAGTTCAGGTAACCGCTACTACTGAATAACAACTTCAGCCATTCTTGATGGTGATGTCGACCTCAACGCCGCTACTGTGTTCCTCGCGGTAGCGCTGGAAAGCTGGCAACCAGATATCATCAAACACTTCCACAGGGCGCGGATCGCCTACTTCCTCTTTGCGCTTTACAAAACGCGTTCGCGCGGTGGTGGGTGAAGTATCAATCTCAAACCGCAGGTCAAACAAATGGTTTAGCTGAGGTTTAAAGAGAAAAATACCTTCTACAATTACAAGCCCCTTGCTTTTCGCTTCTGCTATCGCTTTAGCGGCTATCTCATATTTAATGCTTTCTCGGTAGTAAATTTCGAAGTGCTTCTCTGTAAAACACCTCTCATGTAAGCATCATAAATTCGTTTCTGAACTACGTGATTATTAAAGTCATCGATATGAAGAAGTACGGGATTAAGCCCCTCTGCTTTGAGGCTTTCGAGCAACTCTTTTGCAAAAGTGGTTTTTCCAGCACCATCCAACCCGCTAATGCCCACAGCGGCATGCTTGCCCAGCGCTTTAATCAGCTTATTATACCCATCCATTTTCATCAAACTGGCACCATTCCCTGTTCCCTCAGGAAAGCAAGGATAAGGAAAATGGTAAGGAAAGAACAAGCGGTTGAGATCAGAACAGCTGTCGCGGCGCGCCGGGCTCCCACCTGCTGCTGCGCACCAAAACTATAGACAATCATACCCGTAGGCATCGCCGCCATAATAGTCGCCACCGCCACCATGATGTTAGGCATCTCAAGGATAAAATTGGTGATGGAGAACACCGCGAGCGGCAGCATAACCAGTTTGAACACCACAGCTGCTACCGAATGGAGCATGTCCCCCGCAATCTTCACCCGGGAAAGCGCAAGCCCACCCGCAAACAACCCAACAGGCGCCGCTGACTGGGCGGGAAGCTCAAACAAACGCTCAAGCCAATAAGGAAACGGCAACCCAAAAGCTGACCATAGCAGACTGAAAAAGAGCGATAAAATAATGGGGTTTTGGCGGATACTAGCAAACGTACGCTGCATCATACCAGCGCCCCCAGCCACATTCTTCGCACGTTCCACAAGGATGGTTGTCACTGGAATAAGGGTGAAGCTGTGGAAGCTCATCAGCATCAGGAGAAAGCGTAAGCCTTCTTCACCGTAGGCGCCTTCCACAATCGGAATTCCAATAAAGCCCACATTCCCAAACACCGTTGCGAAGGCAAAAACACCTTGCTCGGCGAGTGTTAGTTTAAACATCCAGCGCGAGAGATATACGGCAGCTATATAGATGGCATAAACCGAAAGATAATAGCTGCCGATATAGGTAATCTGTTCAAGCCCCGGCAACTCGCGCGGCGCAATAGCACTGAACAGAAGCGCCGGAATCGCAATGTTCCACACGTAAGCGATTAATACTGTGGAAGATCCTTCAGGGAAAAGCTTGGTGCGCCCAAAACCATAGCCAAGCACCATAAGTAAAAATACTGGTGCGACAATGGTGATGATTTCAAGCACGTGCGCTTTCCCCTTTCAGCTTGTTAGCTAGTCCTAGCGTTGGGACTTTCAATCGTAGCTTGGTGGTTCCTGAATGTTACCACGCTGCTTGAGAAGCTGGAGACGAAGGGCGTTCAACTTGATAAAGCCTTCCGCATCGCGCTGATCGTACACGCTGTCTTCCTCAAAGGTTACGTGTTCCATTGAATAAAGGCTGTATGGGCTCTTACGGCCAACCACATGCACTCCGCCCTTGAAGAGCATAAGGCGCACAGTACCCGCGACAAATTCCTGAGATTTATCAATAAGCGCCTGCATCATCTCCCGCTCTGGTGAGAACCAGAAGCCGTTATAGAGAAGCTTTGCATATTTAGGCATGATCTCATCCTTCAGATGCATCGCGCCGCTATCAAGCGTTATCTGTTCAATACCGCGGTGCGCAGCAAGCAGAATTGTACCACCCGGTGTTTCGTAGATACCGCGAGATTTCATACCCACAAAACGGTTCTCAAGCAGATCAAGACGACCAATACCGTGTTTTTTGCCAAGCTCATTTAACTTGGTTAGAAGTTCAGCCGGTGAAAGCGCCACACCATTAATGGCAACCGGATCACCTTTTTCAAACTCCACTTCGATATACTCTGGTTCATCCGGCGCTGTTACCGGATTATCTGTACGGGCGTAGACATACTCTTCTGCAGCCGTCCATGGGTCTTCAAGCGCCTTACCTTCAGATGACGTATGCAGAAGGTTTGCATCCACACTGAACGGACTTTCTCCGCGCTTATCTTTTGGCACTGGGATTTGGTGCTTTTCAGCAAAATCAATAAGTGCTGTACGGCTGTTTAGCTCCCACTCACGCCAAGGCGCAATCACCTTGATGTTTGGATTAAGCGCGTAATAGCCAAGCTCGAACCGAACCTGATCGTTTCCTTTGCCTGTAGCGCCGTGGCAAACTGCATCCGCACCAACTTCTTTGGCAATTTCAATCTGCCGCTTTGAAATAAGCGGGCGAGCAATTGATGTACCAAGAAGATACTGACCTTCATAAACCGTGTTCGCACGAAACATCGGGAATACATAATCGCGCACAAATTCTTCGCGCAGGTCTTCAATGAAGATATCTTTGATGCCGAGCATTTCCGCTTTTCGTCGTGCAGGCTCAAGCTCTTCACCCTGGCCTAAATCAGCGGTAAACGTAACAACTTCACAGCCGTATGTTACCTGTAGCCATTTAAGGATGATGCTTGTGTCCAAACCGCCTGAGTAGGCGAGCACAACTTTTTTGATTTGCTCCGACATTTAATTAACTCCAAGAAATGATGACATAATGTCAATGAATGCGCGGAGTATAGGCACAGGATCGCTCGCGTCAAACAAGAGCTTTTATAAAGTTTCAATTAGCTTTAGTTTTTTATCACTTCTGTTCAAAATGAGCATCTTCCGCTTTATGTTACATGAAATACTAATTGCGAAAAAATTCCACTCACCCTAACTTTTCATCATCTAAGCAATTATTTTGTATAAGAAAATGCTCAACTTTATTCGTAGGCGCCGAGATTTTCAGCACATAGGTGCTTCATCGTTGCAATCATGTATGCTTGACGGCATATCCGAACCACTGCGGCATGCACCCATTCCCGAATCCTACGTAGATGGGAACTTCAAAAAGAACTTTGATTCTCATACCCTGTTTTATGATGGGTATTATACAAGACAAGACCAAATTCTTCTCCATGGTCCCAATTTCATGAATCTGGAAAATGAAATTACGGAAACCTCACTAATTTGCCCATCAACAAGACAAATAATTCAATTCGAAAAACAGACTCACCAAAAAAAATGCAGCCTGATTTCTTTCAAACCAATCAACAAACAAGATGCCTATATCTTCCAGTTAAAGTCTGGTTCCAAATTTCTGATTAAACCGAATGCCAATGAACATGATGCGTTTAAAAACAAAAACGTACTCCTAACCATGATAAAATTTGATAACCTACAATGGATCAAGAACTGGGTAGAGTTTTATGTAAAATCGCACAAGGTTAATGCCCTGATATTATACAACAATAACGCCCCCAATTATTCCGGCGAAGATATACTAAGCATTTTGTCTGATATTAAAGGCCTGCAGACAGTAAGAGTTATTGATTGGTTTTTTCCCTACGGACCGAGGTTGGCAGATAATTGGACTGGCCGATTAGCCTTTTGTCAAATCAATGCATTACAACACGCACGCTGGCGTTATTTGGAAAAAGCGAACACTGTTATCAACGCAGATGTTGATGAATTGATAGTATGTGAAGACAATATAGCTATACCGGATTTACTCGATCAAACTTCTCAGAAGTATCTAGAGTTTACAGGTGTATGGACAATAAAAGAAGGCGGTACAGATTTCTCAATCCCCGAAGAAAATCGACATTACTCCAATTATTTTTATTCACAAATTCATAAACTCCCGACAAAAAAGTGGGCGCTAAAACCTTCCATGTGTAAGGATGCTCATCTATGGCATATACACAGAATTCCCGGCATGAAGAATGATGTCAATCTAAGTAACCTTGTCGAATACAGACATTTTCCCGAATTTAATTCTGGCTGGAAAACTTTTAGAACCAGAAGGCCAAACAGTTTCCGCAAAGATCACACTTTATGTAACCAATATAAAAAAATTGGTTGGGCATAAAAAACCTCTTGCCCCTCACGCAGCGTCAGCAATTAACCACCAGAACAGTGGAAAGAAAGGATGATCTATGGTTTCCATTGGAGATGTGGCAAAACAATCTGGCGTAACAGTCAGGGCACTCAGACATTATGAAGATAAAGGGCTTTTAGCACCTCAACGATCCGAGTCTGGACAGCGAGTGTACCGTTACAGAGATATTTTGAGACTGCAACAAATTCAGCTGTTAAAGCAAACTGGTTTTTCGCTTGAACAAATCGCTGATCTGCTGCGTTCGAAAGAAATTCCAGCCACTGATTTGCTCCGTATGCAAAAAACTGTTCTGGAAGAAAAACAAAAAGAAATAACCCTATCTCTTCAGGCGGTTGAAGATACGCTTACACAACTTGAAGCCAGAGAAACATCCGATCTTTCCACGCTTTGTAACATGATCAAACTTGGAGAGAACGCGATGAGCGAAGAGAAATGGCAAAAAGTGTGGGATAAATTCTATTCCCCGGAAGACAATGTAAAATGGGCAAAAGCAAAAGCCGCTATCCCTGATGATGTCATAACAGCTAACGAACGGGCTTGGCCGGATCTTTTGGCTCGTACAGAAAAACTTGTAGGCACCGACCCTGCAAGCCTAGAAGCACAGGCCATTGTCAAAGAATGGAATGCCATGACACAGGCGATTTATGACGTGGACCCAAGCCTGATGGGAAAAGCAGCCCAGATGTATGACAATATGGACGATTGGCCCAAGGATGGCCCTGAAAAACCATTTTCAAACGAAGTATGGGCGTTTGTAAAAGCGGCTGAAAAGGCTGCTCAATCCTGAGCAGCCGATTTCGGTTTTTGTCCGTGGTCAACGGTAAGCGGGCTAAGATAATGCTTGTCTGTCAACCCCCGCTTCCGCATCGCAATACCTGTAAGACATTCTCGCAGAATACGGTCAGAATTTTGCGCCGTGGTATAGCCCGGGTCTGCAACTGGGTTTACCTCTACAAGCTCGAAACCAACAACCTGTTTTTCGGCGCATAACCTACGAACAATCGGAAAAGCTTCCCGGGTGGTAAGACCGCCCGGTTCTGGCGTACCAGTACCCGGCATATAGGCTGGATCAAGAACATCTACATCAAAAGAAATAAAGATATACTCAGGGCCTTCAAGCGCTTCTTCAAGCACTCTATCCATCACGGCTTTCCAGCCTTTTTCTTCTACTTCTGCCATGGTGTGATACCGAAGGCCGTGTTCACGCATCCATTCAAACCCTTCTTTGCCGGGCCAATAACCACGTAAACCCACCTGAATGAAATTTTCACCAGGCACAATTTCTTCACTGAAAAGACGGTGTACCGGTTGGCCGTGGCTAAGAAGGTGTGAACCTGTTGGCTGGGCATCAAAGTGTGCATCAAAATGCACCACACCTACTTTACCAGCACCGTATACATCCACCACACCAGCTACATCTGGGTACATTAAAGAATGGTCGCCACCTACGATGATTGGAATTGTGCCAGCGGCCGCCACCTCCCGCACCATTTCGCGAATATGGCCAACGCTGCGTTCTGTGCTCAAACCATCAACGGCGATATCGCCGTAATCTACAACAGTAAGTTCGTTAAAAGGAGAAACCATCGTGTGCATATGTTCAGGCACATCCGGGCCATTACCCTTGTAAATAGCGCCAGTTCGCACGGCCCTTGGGCCATACGCAGCGCCCCTGATACCAGATCCCATATCAAGCGGAGCCCCCATAATAGCGACCTCTACATCGCCTGCCACCAAATCTTGCGGTGTGATAGCAACTGGCAGGTTAAAGAAAGTTGGAATACCTGATTTAGGACCAGAATACATATAGCGGCTGAGATCAATTGGTCCGGGCTCTCGGGCTCCTCTTAACGCAGCAGGTTTGCGTACTTTCCAGCTGTTGAAACCACTATATGTTGGATCAAGCGGTACTGTCGCGCTATCTGTTTCTGGATTAAACTTTGAGAGTTCATGCACTTTTACCATCGCAGCTACATAAGCCGCGATAGCTTCAGCATCCTTCTTTTCAAGACGGGTAAAAAGGATATCGTGCCGGCCCGCAAACCCAAGTGCTTTAGTGCTGCGGAGAAATTCTACATGTTCTACAGGCAAATGCGCGACTTTGACTGCCAAACTTTCGGGCAAATCAACAAGGTCTTTTTCTTTGTCCTCAGCAAGCACCGCAGTACTTGCAAGCAACAAGGCAGCAACAGATACATGTCTCAACAAAACAGAAAACACAAACACCTCCCCATAGGTGCGGACGGCATGGCACTCAAAACAGAAAGCCTGACCGCAGATAATTCTGTGATCAGGCTATTCAGTTCTTAAAGTTTTGTCACTCAACAAAGGAGGGTTAAGTTAACCCTGTAGATGAATGAGCTGCGCTCTGTGGCTTCGTTGCCTCATTGGCGGCAGCCTGTTCGCGGAGCATTTCAGCTTTTGATTTCTTTTCAGATGCTGATTTAAGCTGACCACAAGCTGCCATAATATCCCGGCCGCGTGGTGTGCGGATTGGCGCAGAAATACCGCTTTCAAACACGATGTTTGAAAAACGCTCAATCTGTTTCCAGTCACTACATTCATACTCTGTACCCGGCCATGGGTTGAACGGGATGAGATTTACTTTTGCTGGTAGCTTATATTTCCGCATCAGTCGCACAAGTTCACGTGCATCTTCATCGCTGTCGTTCACGCCTTTAAGCATTGCATATTCAAACGTGATACGGCGCGCGTTATGGGCACCCGGATAGTTGGCACATGCTGAAAGCACAGCATCCAGATTATACTTTTTGTTAATCGGCATAATATCTGTGCGCACGTCATCACGAACAGCATGCAGAGACACAGCCAAGTTTACACCAATTTCTTCACCGCAGCGTTCCATATGCGGCACAACACCTGATGTAGAAAGCGTAATACGACGACGAGAAAGCTGGATACCCTCTTCATCCATAATGATTTCAAGCGACTTCTTCACATTGTCGAAGTTATAAAGCGGCTCACCCATACCCATCATTACAATATTTGTAACCATGCGGCCTTCAGTTGGGTTTTCCCATTCACCGAGATCATCACGGGCAATCATCATCTGCGCCACGATTTCGCCTGCTGTCAGGTTCCGCACAAGGCGCATAGTGCCTGTATGACAGAATTTACAGTTCAGCGTACAACCAACCTGTGAAGAAACACAAAGTGTACCGCGGCCTTCTTCTGGAATGTAAACCGCTTCGGCCTCATTGCCGTCTGCAAAACGGATAAGATACTTGCGTGTACCGTCATTCGAATATTGCGCTTCTACAATTTCAGGACGCTCAATCACAAACCCAGTTTTCAGAAGAGCACGCATATCTTTTGAGATAGTGGTCATCACATCAAAATCAGTTGCGCCGCGGTGATAAACCCAGTGCCAAAGCTGGGTGGTACGCATACGGAGCTGCTTTTCCGGCACGCCAAAATCACGAAGAGCATCCTTAAGCTCATCACGGCTCAGACCCAAGAGGTTGATTTTTCCGTCTGTGAAATCTGCGCCAATGCGCGGCTGAACAATCGGCTCATGGCCGTTTGGTGTAACTTGCATTTTGTTTTCCCTGCCTTTTGCAGCCCTGTTCAAGGGATAGCTGCTCCAGGTCGCTTCGGGCTTGCGGGCGTTTCACCCACAAGCGGTTAATTTCGGCGCCTTCCTATGCTTTGGCGCTCTAAAAGTAAAGGAAAAAGCCTATTTAGCCTTATCACCTTTGAATGTAGGTGCTTTCCCAAACACTCCAAAGAGAGGATGCAGCCACCCAAGCGGTCTGATGATTAATTCATACAGAAGCACGCATCCGCCACTTGTAATCACAAGAAGTGACAGAAATTCCATTGTTGCACCAAGGGCAAAGCCGGAAAGCCACACACCTGCCACTACAATGATCGTTTGGTGGAGGATATAATAGGGGAACACCGCTTTGGTGAAATAAGAAAGCGCGCTGCTTGGTTTATTGAGATAATCCTGGGCAGCACCAAAGATCACCATAATCACCGCCCAAGCATATACCACACGGCCGATTCGTGCGAACTGAAGCGGGATTTCCTGTGTTTCAATAAAGCTCCAGTTATTCCATGTCAGAGTAAGTACAGCTCCTAAAACAACAACGGCGATCGCTGCCTTTCTCCATCCGGTTTTCAAGAGTGCCCAGAATTGCTCATTTTTCGCGAAGAGAATACCAATCAGGAAATAAGTGCCGTACCGCGCATGTGCGCCCCAATCCCCAAACAGATTATGTTTTTCCGGGAAATACATATCCACCGTGAAACGGTAGAACACAAAAATAAGAGCCGGGAGAATGAATATACGACCACCGCCAAACCAGCTTGCAAACCACGGCTTTTCCAACTGTCTTGAAAGCCACGTTATAGGCCGGAATAACACCCCTGCCAGTGCGCAATAAATCAGTAAGTAAGCCACATACCAAAGATGGTTCCATGTGGGAATATGCACGCTGAAATCATCAGTACCAATCAGGTAGGTGATATAGAAATCCCAAAACCCGGGCTGTATTTCCCCTGACGCCAGAAGCTCATAGTAAGATTGCGGTGCCACGATCACATGCATACCGAAGAAAAGCGGGATAAAGAGCTTAGCAAACCGGACGAAGCCCGCCTTCCAAAGGGTTGCTTGTTTGTCGTAGTAATAGCGAATCGCGATTCCTGAAATAAAGAACAACAAAGAAAGCCGCCATGGGTTCAAAAGCCGCATGGCTGGCTCAGAAAACTCACCAGCGTAAGGGCTTTTTACGTGCCAGCCCCACGTTACATAATACATGCCTATATGATAAAATATCAGGAGGCCGAATGCGATTACCCGCACCCAATCAAGATCATATCGTCTCGTGTTCATTTTTCGTATCTATCCTCATATGCAGTGAACAAAAACATGAGGAATGTATGAACCGCCCCCCTAAATACTTCAGCTTCGGTGACATCAGGAACATGGCCCGTGGGATAAACGGTAAAACAGATAAAATCGGTTGGGATAAAAGGTTTTACCCTTGGGATAAGCGGTAAAGGCATTGTTTTACATAGAGTTGCAGGCTGCATCCGATTCACATAACATGCCCCCATGGAACAGAGAGAAAACAATCCGAGTTTTAAAGAGCAATTGCAGCGTGACTGGCAAGCGCTCGCCGTAATCGCAGCTATTATCTCGGTTTTCATCTGGATGAATACGGGATCTTTAATCACAGAAACTGAACGCAGTGGCACAGGAACCCATTGGGGTAAGCATCTTATCGGCGAAGCATCAAGCGGGATGGTTTCGATTATTCTATCTGTTTTTGCTGTTAGAGCTTTTCAGCTTTACCCTTTCAATCGTGATCAATTTCTAAGGTCCGCGTCCATCTATCTGGGCATGGCAATCACCTTTTCTTTTTTGCATGTAAGTATGATGGTTGGGCTGCGGAAGATTTTCTGGTTGATTCTTTTCGAGTCGAACTATCAATTTTTCGGTGATGTGATGAGAGATAGCTTCTACGAGTTCCGCAAAGACGCTGTCACTTTCTCCATGTTCTATCTGGTCTATAGTTTTTTCAGACAGTCAGCAGAGAAAAAAGAAGCGCCCAGCATCACTCTTAAATGCGGCAGTACAACGGTACACCTAAAGCCGCAAGAATTTCTGTTCGCTAAAAGTGCAGGGAATTATGCTGAACTGGAAACATCCCATAGCCAACAACTGGTCAGGGCAACACTCAAGGAACTGGAAGAAGAGCTACAAAAGGCTGGCTGTGATGCAGTTCGTATTCACAGATCATACATTGTGAACAGACAGGCTATATCAGAAACCAGCCCTATTGCCGGTGGTGATATAGCACTCAAACTAAAAAGCGGCCACCAGCTACGCGCCAGTCGCCGCTATAAATCTGCTTTATCCGCAACTGCTTAGCGGCAAGCCTGTGTGATTGCATTATAAGCGGCGGTAAACCCGGAAAGGCTATAATTATCCGTGGTGTTTGTGCCGCGTTGGCTGGTTGCTTTCACCACTAAGCGGTTCCCGCGTTTCATGGAAGCCACAGCACCTCTGTCGTCCTTCGGATCATAGGCCCATGCACTGTTACCTTCGGTAAAGAAGCTAAGTCCGCGACGACCATCAACACTGAATGAAGCATCGCTACCCTGACGTACAGGATAACCAAACACCAAGTTTACTTCATCCTTCACACCGTATTCCGGGCGGTGCGAAACCATTACATAAACATCGCCGCGGCGAACATTCTTTTTACTGGCACGAGACGATTTAGGTGTGCTTATCATATGGCAAGTGCGCTTGGCGCCAGTGCCGTATACAAAGGCTTCCCAATCCCTGAAAGAACCAAGGTGCCTGCGGCTATCTTGCGAAAATGATGGTGTTGAAAATGCAAAGGCAGCGATAAGTGCGCTGCTGATTAAAGCCCCAAATTTCATCAATCCAACCTATATATTTTTAACAACTATACGTCTTGCTTTAACTTGCGCTCTGCCCGTCTGGACCGTACGCCGCCATGCACATGCTCTGGCTTTGGTTCCGGCTTTCGCCCTGTCATAAGTGGTCTATCAGGGTAGCCGCCAAGAACTCTATGCCTATCATACATAACGATTGCACCAGCAGTAGCAACATTAAGTGAGAATTTTGTCGGGATTTTGATCAAGCTGTTGCAGCGCGCCTTCATTTCTTCACTAAGGGAAGAGCGTTCACCACCAAGCACATAAACCGCCTGAGTAGGGTGCTTAAAGCTCGGCAAATCAACGGCATCGTCATCAATTTCAACACCTACAAGCTGGCAGCCTTGCGGGATTTCTACCTCAGCCACAGATTCGTAATTGAAGAATGGAATATTGTTCGCAGTTTTACTGGTATCTACATAATCCTTGGTTACATACTCACCAGTATGAGCCACGATTTTTGGGTTCACAGCAAACGCGAAAGACGCGCCAAAAGCATGCGCCGTGCGGATAAGGTTCCCCATATTGCCGCGCTTTGATGCATTATCGATCCCGATCCCAAAATAACCACGCATATTATGCTTCTTTCCCTGTAAGCGCTCCTTTGCGCGCATCCGGGTGAAGCGCAGCAACAAGGCACGTTAAAACAATGATGGCAGAAGCTATAATCAGGGATGCTTCAAGATTCCACTCAAAAGCTAGGCCCATCACCATATTTGCAATCGGCAACAGCCCCACCGCCATAAACATAAAGATACTCATCACCCGGCCCAGCAGTTTCTCTGGTGTACGTTTCTGGAGCCATGTGGTGAAATGCACCCACACCCAACTGTCGCCAGCGCCCGCAAGGAAAAATACAAACATGGCCCACTGATAAGGTTCATAAAGCACCACAAGCGCAAGCGTTGAGCCTGACATAATGAAGATAAGGAACATAGCACGCAGCAAATTCTCAGGCTTTGGACCCCTCATCATTCCGCCAACCATAGACCCAATGAAAGCCCCGCCGCCGTAGGCCGCGATCTGAAGCCCATAAACATAGCTCCATTCCACAAAACGTTCCTTGGCAAGCGCCGGAAGTCCAACAAATATCGGTGCCTGAAAGAAGAACTGCAACACAGCAATGCCGATAAAACCAAGCCGCACAGCTGGTTGGTTCCATACCCAAACGAGCGCTTCTTTCACTTCCTGCAGCATGGATGTTTTTTCTTCACCATCCGCTTCATCCTTCTTGCGTGTTTTCACAAAAAGAAGCGTGCAGAAAGAAACAGCAAATGTAAGACCATCTATAAAGAAGGCACGAGCAAAACCCATCCGGTTATCATCATATCCTGCAACAAAACCGTCGCCGGAATGGCTCATGGTATTAATTTCACCAGCGATAATGATACCGCCGATCACAGGCCCGAACACCACGGCCAGATACATACCCATCTGCACCAGTGCATTACCCCCCTGAAGTTCATCAGGCTTAACAAGGCTCGGCAGGATAGACGTGGTCGCTGGATAAAAGAAGGCATCAGCAATACCAAAGGCAAGTGCTACAGCAAATACCAGCTCAATAGATGCCAGATCAGCATAAATCAGCCATGCCAGGAACATGATGAAGATAAAGCGCAAAACATTGGTTACCAGCATCACAGCACGTGGGCTGTAGCGGTCCACCACCGCGCCACCAAACAATAACAGAATCGCACGCGGAAGCCCCTGTACGGCAAGTACAGCGCCTACAAGCGCTGGGCTATCTGTCATAGCAAGCACCAACATCGGGAAAGCAAGCACGCTGATATGATCCCCCACCACGGAGATAAATTCCCCGAACCAGAAGGTCATGAAATTGCGGTCTTTAAAGAGCTGTTTCATAAATTTATGCCTGTAATCCCAATAAGTGCCGTGCTAGAGCTTGCTCATATAGTATTTTTACGAGGTTGATGACTCATATGTCCGATAACACAGCAACAACAGAAACATCAGAAGCAAAACAAAGCTCCTGGGTCAAGCTTCTGGTGGAGTTCGGGCCCTTGATGGTGTTCTTCATCAGCTACAAATATGGTAAAAATATCATAGATCTGCTCGCGGGTTTTAGTTTTGATATTGAACCGAGCGACACGAATTCACTGTTCGTTGCTACAGCCGTTTTCATGCTCTCCATGACGGCGGCCATGCTGTTTGGCTACTTTAAAATGGGCCATATCAGCGCCATGCAAAAGTTCACCTTCGTGATTGTTATGGTGATGGGTGGGCTGACCCTCTATCTACAGAATGAAATCTTCGTAAAAATGAAACCCAGCCTGATTTATGGCGTATTCTCCATAATCTTACTGTTTGGCCTATGGCGAGATAAGCTTTACCTGAAAGCTGTGATGCAGATGGCCTTTGAGCTGGAAGATCATGTATGGCGCAAACTTACAAAGGCCTATATTCTGTTTTTCATCAGTTTAATTGTGGCTAACGAATTGATCTGGCGAAATTTCGACAATGATACCTGGGTGAATTTCAAAACATTTGGCCTTACCGGCGCGCTCTTCATCTTTATTATTGGCCAGAGCCTGTTCCTTGTGAAATATCTGCCGCAGGATGAAGAATAGGCCTAAATCCAGCCTATCTAGTTTTTAGCTATGTGCTTGAGCTCACGTTTCGCAATGCTCAGAACCGTTTCTCTTGAATGACCAATTTTAATGTAGGTTCTCAGCCCCATATAGATAGCCACTATTCTATCTGCTTCCTCTCTGGCGTGTTCGGCAGATATGTCGCTTACGGAAGCCCGTAAAACATCGGCAACAGCGTTACCAAGATTCCCGAAAGAATTTCTCACAAACTCAGCAACTTCCTCATCCCTTGAAGCATGCTCGATAGCGGCATCACATAACAAACACCCGCGGTACGCAGCCGTGAAATTTTTTTCTGCGGTCACATAATCAAGAAGTGCACCAAGACTTTCAGAGAAAGAGGTGTGCTTTGTAACAGCCGCTATAGCTTCACCCATATGTACTTCTGAATAGTGCTGTAGAACAGCCATATATAGGCGGTGTTTATTCTCAAACGTGTTATAGAGACTACCACGTTTAATACCCGTCGCGTTCTCCAAGTCATCTGTAGACGTGCCGTCATAACCATTCTCCCAAAACACATACATAGCTTTTGAAAGAATATCTTCTTTATTAAACGCCAGTGGTCTGCCCATTCTTACCGCACATTCAGTTTATTGATGAAGAAGCCGCTACTATCAGATTTTACCTTCCGAAGTGCAACCTTGATAATTCTTGAACGTTCGTACCAAAATATATATAGTGCCTCTTGAAGCAGGAAATAACCACAGTTGGAAAGGTTCGCACGCGTAGCCATCTTTCCGCTATTAAACCGATGTAAAACTTAAAGTCTGCTGCACAAAAGCCCTTGCAGCACCGAAAGGTACCTAGAATGACAAACCTTGAGAAAAAACCTGTAAAAACATGGTTCAATATGAAAGCTTTCGTTCTTACAGGACTAAGCTTATGCGCGGTCACAGCAGGTGCTGCCGCCTATGTGGGACATGGAGATAATTCTGAAGCTTATATAGGCGAAGCAACATACGAAAAGCTTATCTCTGCCAAGGGTGATATCCGGGTTCCTAAGAACTTCCGTACGGATTATGTGATGCTCGGCAGCTGGTCGGTAGCGGGAGACGCTGATACAGGCGGTGAAGTTGGGCTACATATCGTTTACTCAACTCGTGAAGCTGTTGATGCATACAGGAAAACTGGTGAGTTCCCGGATGGTACCGTCATTGTAAAAGAATTGTTCAGTGGACACACAGAATTCCTGACAACAGGTGAAGCAACACGCGCTGATAAATTAGCCGGTTATTTTGTGATGATTAAAGACGGAAAAGGCCGCTTCACTGAAAACCCATTATGGGGTGAAGGCTGGGGCTGGGCGTTCTTTGGCGCTGATAACACAGAAAAAACCCAATCCACAAATTACCAGGAAGACTGTATGGCTTGCCACGAACCTGCACGGAAAACTGATTTTATCTATACAGACGCTTACCCAGTTTTAAAGAAATAATCGACCTTGAAGCTATAGCTAAGAAATCCCCCCGAGCTGCCTCTGAGCAATTATTGCTTGGGGGCAGCTTCATTTTACTTTCTTACTCTCCTAATTATCCCAAACAATAAGCAGCAGGTATATTTAAAACACTCTATACCTTACCAATGCCCCATTTACCCGTATTATCAAATAAAGTTCTTCTATGAAGAGAACTTTATCTAAGACTAAGTGTTGAACCATATCCACTGAACGGGGCATGGATGGATCAAAAAACTGATATAGTTGTCGTTGCTTTCTGCGGAGAATTACGCCTGCTTCAATTACAGGCCAGGTCCTTTGCAAAATACCTAGACCCAAGCATTATTGGTACTATTCATGTTATCCTGCACGATAACAACGAACATGCATTTACAGCCTATTTCAACAAATACATCCTGCCGGAATACGGCCCGTTTAAGTCCAAAGTTCGTCTAACAACATATACAACCCTGCTTGGTCATTCTATCAAATCTCCTGATTGGTGGAGCCAGCAATCGGTAAAACTGCTGGCCTCAAACCTAATAGAAACAAAACATTATCTGATACTGGACTGCAAAAACCATTTTATCAGACCATCAGGTTTCCAACGGCTGTACACCAATGATGGCCGTATGCTCTTGCCGCTCAATTATTATCACGCCGATTTCGATGAAAACTTAAAGGCTGCCTATACCTACTTTGGTGGGAAGGGCCCTTTATCTGTTGAAAAAAGCCTACCAACTATCACGCCATTTCTCGCAAAAACCCAAATAGTCAAAGATTTGATCACTCATATAGAAACACAAGAAAATAGAAGTTTTCACACTGTATTCATGGAGAAAAAATTCACCGAATTTTTCCTGTACTTTGGCTATTTACTAGCTTGCTACGGTGGCATTAAGCAATTCTACGCAAATTCTGGTCCCATTGTTCGGACCTATTTTGCTGACTATCTTAAAAATCCAGAAAATATAGAGAATAGCGACACTTATATTAAGTACAGCTCGGTCTATGCCTTAGGTGTTCATAAAGAGGTTGTTGCCATAGCCAATGATGCACTTAAGCAGCGTATTATCTCTCACTGGAAAAACTTCAATTTGGTAGAAAATGAGCAAGAGGCGTTATACTTTCTAACTCCCCATACTGTCACCGCACGCCCTCAGCCAAAACAGTCATTCTGGAATGTTATCAGACAGAAGTTCCGAAGTACTTAAGCTTTTTCCCAACCTTCAGGGTTAGTAAATGGTGCAAAGTTTTCTTGCCCCTGCACTTCACGGAAATGTTTCAAAACCCAGTGTACACTCGGGAATGCCAGTTCCTCCCACGGGATTTCATCCCATGTGAACAGCCCTACCTCTTCGCTTTCGATTCCCGGCTCAAACTCTGGCGAAGGTAGGGCTGCCCGGTACATCATATGTACCTGGCTGATACGGGTAACGGTATAAACGGCCAGCAAATCTTGCGGCACTATCTTGGCCCGTGCTTCTTCCCAAGCTTCACGAGCAGCGCCGTCTATTGGCCGCTCACCCATTTCAAGGAACCCGGCGGGGATGGTCCACTTACCTTTTTGCGGGTAGATAGCCCGTTTACACAAAAGGAATTTATCCTCAAACGTTACCACGGCCCCCGCAATAATCTTCGGGTTTTCATAAGCGATAAAACCACAATCCTTGCAAACCATGCGCTCATGATCATCCCCATCAGGGATGGTTCTGTGAAAGGTATCCATTTTATTGTGTGGGTCTGTCATGCCTATAACTTGGGGCTAGTATTGCCCTTCGTCCAGCAGAAACTTAAAGCCAGCCATTAGCACGTGCTATCCGCGCTGCTTCAATCCGGTTTGATGCTTCCAGTTTCTGTGTCGCTGTAGAGAGATAATTCCGCACGGTACCCGGTGCGATATCCAGTATGCGAGCGATTTCCTTGCTGGACTTTCCATCTTCCGCAAGCTTTAACGCATGGCTTTCCCGGGTCGTAAGCGGATTCGGTGTCCCCCAAATAGTATCCATCAATTCAGGTGAAATAACCTTGCCGCCCATGTTGATTTTACGAACAGCGTCCGCAAGCTTAGCGGATGGTGCATCTTTAAGAAGATACCCTTTCACACCCAAATCCATAGCGCGGCGCATATACCCCGCACGCCCAAAGGTGGTTACAATAAGCACACCAATATTCATACCCCGCTCTTTAATTTCTGCCGCGAGATCAAGGCCGGTTTTCCCAGGCATTTCAATATCAGAAATCAGAATATCCGGCTTATGCTCAAGGAGCATTTCAATAGCTTCATTGCCGTCTTTTGCTTGCCCGACAATTTCAAAATCATGCTCAAGAGACAAAAGTGCTGCGAGTGCACCAAGGATCAAATCCTGATCTTCTGCAATAACGATACGGATCATGACGCGTTTACCTCAGCAAGCGGTATAGCCGCTTCAATCCGGGTTCCTTCTTCCGACATAATATTCAAATAACCGCCAAGTGCCTCAATCCGCTCACGCATACCTTTAAGCCCATTTCCTTCTTTCTTAATCTGGCCGCAACCATCATCTTCTATGCTCAAAAGAAGGTCATCACCCTGCCCGGTAATCTTAACCGTACATCTTTCAGCACCAGCATGACGCACGATATTAGTCACCGCTTCGCGGATAACCATAGCAACTGCATTCTCCAGCGAACTTGGTAGTTCAATCTGTTCATTCACAAAATTCAGGCTGATATCAGCAGCACTCAAAGCCTGCCGGGCGGCCGCAATTTCTGACACAAGCGTATGGCTTTTCATCCCGGTAATGGTCGCCCTAACATCTGCGAGAGCTTTCCTTGCTGTGCTATGGATATCTTCAATTTCTGATTTTGCGCGAACAGGATCATGGTCAACAAGCTTGCCCGCGAGCTCAGACTTAACAGAAATAAGCGAGAGTGTGTGCCCAAGCACATCATGCATATCGCGGGCTATGCGTTCTCGTTCCACCTGCACGGCCATGGCCCGTACTTCCTCCTGGCTAGCTTTTAAAGCCTCATTTTTCGCGCGGAACTGTGTGCCTGCAATACAGGCTCCACCTGTCATCGACATAAAGAAAACCGCAGGGCCAATAAAAGGGATACCATATCCCATAAACATACCGTATCCCGCGGTGATCACCACAATAACTACTAATGTCCAGATAGCGAGCCGCCTATCTTCAATATAACCCGCCATCGCAGCGGCATAGACAGCAAACACATTAGAAGTCAACATAACGGGAGAACCAATAACCGTAAGGATAATAAGAGACGCAATAAAGGGCAGAACATCCGCACCTTTTTTTCTTGTACCTACAAGATAAATCACCAGAAACGCGGGGATAAGAAACGCCGTATATATAAGCTCGGTTGAGGTCGGCGCCCTGAATACCCATGGAAAGAAATAGATGAAGAGATACCCCAGCCACGGATATGGGCTATCAAACCAGCTCTTCTTTTCTGTATCAGCGCAATTTGCCACAATAATATATCCCTAATGTTCCCAATAGTTTGGCAGCAACACTCTGCTGTGTCACTGCCAAAATACTTATCCTTTGCGGTCGCTATCCATATACCGCCACGCGCTAAAGGCAAATGCACCAAAGAGAATACCAAAAGATAGGATAATACCAACATGAGCAATCACATTCAGCTGGCTTTCCACACCAACAATTTCCAGTGCCAAAGCGCCTAAATGATAGCTGGGCAGCGCAATCGCAATCTTAGAGAAAATTGCTGGGAACACTGGTAGCGGCACCCACAAACCACCGAAGATAGACATCAGAAAGAACACCAGGTTGGTAATACCAGCCGCCGCCTGGGTCTTACCTCGCAAGCCAATAGCAAGCCCCATAAAAGCAAATGGGATTGTTGTCAGGATATTAAGACCAATCAGGCTTAACCACTGAACAGGTTCAAGACTTACACCCCCAACCGTTATGGCAATGATAAACAAGCCACCAGTCACCATCATACTGAAGCTTATGGTCATCAAAAGCTTTGCAGTGAAAAACACCCTCGTCGGCAGCGGCGCCGCACGTTTGATCTCAAGCCAGCCTTCATCTCGCTCATTGGCAATCGCTGCACCAAAGGCAAACAGGCTCGCTGTCATTGAACCAAAAACACCGTAGGTCGCCAAAAGGTATGCCGCGCGCTCAGGTGACGGCGTACCAATCAGTGATCCAAACACAAAATAAAACAGCATGGGGAACATCAGCGTGGGCAATGAGAACTGAGGCATTCTAAATGCTTTTAGAAACTCTGTTTTATATTCACCTGCAAGAATAGTCAGGTTCGAAACTTTCATCGCCGCTGTGCTCATGCTGCTTCTCCTATACTGCCAGATTGTTTATTTTTATTTGTGATATCAAGGAATGCGCTCTCAAGGCCTACCTGCGAAACCTTCAGGTCCTTCACCTCAAAACCTTCTTTAAAGAGATACGCCAGACACGGCTCTGCCTCACGGACAGAGATTTTGATTGTTTGCCCGGTTTCCACCACCGAATGCACCCCTGGCAAAGTTTTGATCAGATCAGCACTGGCGTTGGTTTGAAGTTCGATTACTTTTTCAGCCGATAATGCTTTAATTTCTGCCGGTGTACCGTCAGCCACCAGTTGCCCGTCAGCCATCACCACAATTCTATCCGCAAGAGCATCTGCTTCCTCTAGATAGTGTGTTGTGAGGATGACACCCTGTCCGCGTGCAACACAAGCACGTACCGCCTGCCAAAGTGTATGTCGAGTCTCAATATCAAGGCCAACAGTTGGTTCATCAAGAATGACAAAATCAGCATTCCCGCACAGAGCTAGTGCAAGCTGTACCCTACGCTTTTGTCCTCCAGATAAGCCCCCATACCGCTGTTTGAGAAACGGTGTTAACTGAAGCATTTCCACCAATTCTTCGATTGGCACAGGGTTTGGGTAATAACTGCTGAAAAGTTTGATGTGTTCTTCAGCTGTTAAAAGGTTCGGTAGTTCCGCTGACTGAAGCATCGCCCCCACTGCACGGCGCGCTTCAATAGACCCAGCTTTGTGACCAAGGATAGTAACATTACCTTCTGTGGGTTCTACAAGCCCAAGCGCTAATGAAATTGAGGTAGTTTTCCCGGCACCATTTTCACCAAGAAGGGCCGTTAGTTCGCCTTTCTGAAAGGAAACATCAAGCCCATCAACGGCTCTCTTATCACCATATGTTTTAGTGAGGTTTTTATAGGATATCGTTTGCTCTAAAGTCGCTGTCATGACCACGGCCTCCATTGATTACCCTTTAAAGGTAAGGAAGCCGCACAGCAGAAAACAGTCATGCATGTCACATCTCATGCATGACAAATGTCATGGGTATATAATTTTGCGTCTAAACGCGAATATCAATAATTTGCCCGAGCGGCTGATTGCGCTCTTGTTCCTGTTGAACAGATAATCTGCCAACAGGCGCTTCCCGAAGAGGTACGCCAGTTTCCTCCGCAACACGTTGTTGTGCTGCCTCAAGTTCTTGAGGTGTTGAAAGCTGACCTGCACGCTCACTTTGCCTTACTGGAAGGCGGCGTGATGCGGGAATATTTTCGTTAACACGGGCATTTGGTTCACTCGCAATTTCCTGCTGCGGTGTTCCTTGGTTGACATTGGCCGGATTCGGCCTGGCGTTAACGCGATTTGATTGAAGCTGTGCCTGCAACTGCCCCTGCAAGCCGGCATTCGTTGAATTAATATCGACCATGGTAAAACGGCCTAGTCATAATTTATGGAGCTATTTCATAGCTATACCGCGGGCTAACGACTTCTTCGGGCCCCGAAAGCTCAGAAAATTCTACCTGAGCAACCTCACAGTTCTATCTCTATGCGGCTATAGTTTAAAAATCGTTGCTGTTGAGCAAATTGTCAAGAAACGCCTGAATTTTAGGCTTATCTGCATCATTAACCGCCTCTAAGGCCCGATTTAACGTAGAAATCGCGGATTTTTTATCACCTTGTGATACTTGAGATCGCGCAAGCATCATCCAACCTTGCGAATCAGTAGGATTTTCTTCCAGTTTTGCCTCAAGACGCGCCATCATGGAGCGGATAAATTCCTGCCGATCCTCAGCAGTCATCGCATTCACATTATCAATCTGGTCCTGTGATAATTTTGGAGGACGTACTCCCATATCTTGCAAATGCTTGTTTACTGTGGGCATCCAAGGTGCGTCAGCGGCTGACGATTCTGCAAGAGCAAGCCAAACAGCTTTCGCGCCTTCTTCGTCCCCTGCCTGCAAACGGGTAAGCCCTAAATAATAATGAGCAGCCGGGTGATTAGGTTCTGCACGCAATAGGCCCTGTAACACCATTTTAGCGGCCGGTGTTATTTTGCCCTGCGCCATCGCGATATAGCTTTCGAGCATCTCCACCTGATAACGACTATCTTCTGGCTGAAGGCGTACAATATTTTTATAGGCATTGATCGTGCGGCTATAATCCCCAACGGACCGGGCTGTTTTCGCCATCACAGACCAGCCTTCAATATCATCGGGGTTCGCATCAAGATGCAGCTGTATTTTATCAAGCGCTTCCCGGAAGGTTGGACCACCTTCTGTTACTTCAGCATTTTGCATCGTAACAAAAACACCAGGCTTTGATTGTGCGTTCGGACTGCCCAGTTGGCTGTAAACAAGCCACGCACCAATAACAACAGCACCGGCAATTGGCAGAACTGTTGATACAGACCCTGAGAGGAGCGTTTTGCTTTCAGCTTTCCGAACCGTTTTCAAAATACGGCGTTCAATTTCAAGCTTTGCAGAAGCCGCAGATTCTTCATCAAGAATACCACGTTCTACATCAGCCGTAATTTCTTCAAGCTGCTCTTTATAGTGAGAAAGCGGATCAGCATCCCTATCTGCTGCACCAGATTTTACCGTGATAAGCAAAACAGCAACCAGCGCGATGGCAGCGCAGAACAACCAAATCATTTACCATCTCCTTCACGGAGAATAGCATTCAGCTTTTCCTGTTCTTCCGATGAGAGCGGAGCTGGCCCGGCTTGCTCACGCCTTGACCGCATAACACCATATGCCACGAGCAGAAGAAGCAAAAACGGCGACCCCCACAATAGATATGTGGATGTATTCACGGGCGGCTCTAAAAGGACCCAATCACCATAACGGTCAACTAGGTAAGCCCGCACATTATCGGGGCTATCGCCAAGCGATATACGTTCACGCACAATCTGTCTCAGATCACGGGCAAGGTCAGCGTTTGAATCTTCAATAGACTGGTTCTGGCACACCAGGCAGCGGATTTCTTTCATCAGCGCCCGAGCCATTGCTTCCTTCACAGGGTCTTTAAGTGGCTTATCATCCACAGCCACCGCAAACGCAGTGATCGATAGAGTTACAGCAACCAATATGGAACCAAACCAACGCAGCATCACTGAAGCTCCTCTAATTGAGGCAGCAGTTGAACACGTAAACTATCACCCACGATTGGCCCCCAGTGGCGGTAACGGATCACACCTTCGCCATCAATAAAGAAGGTTTCAGGTACGCCAGAAACACCCCAATCGATGGCTAAACGACCATCACGGTCTACACCAGCAGCCGCATAAGGGTTGCCAAGTTCATCTAGGAAATCACGGGAAGCTTCTGGATCATCTTTATAAGCAATGCCGATCACATCAACGGTGTATCCGCTTGCAAGCGTTACCAGATTTTCATGTTCCGCACGGCACGGCAGGCACCAACTTGCAAAGAAATTCACAATCACAGGCTTACCTGAACGAAGACGCGCATCAGTAAGTGCAGGCTGGTCATCAAACAGATTTGGGATTTCAAATGTCGGTACAGGTTTGCCGATCATCACACTTTTAATTTCTTTGGGGTTTCTGTCACTCATCATCGCTGAGAGAAAAACACCAACAAGCACCACAACAATAAGAAGCGGGATAAATCTACCAAAGCCGTTCATTATGCTGCTCCTGCTGCAGATTTACTACGCTTACCTTTGGGTGCACCAATGCGCTTACGCCTGTCCGTCAACGAGAAAACACCACCCACAATCATGAAAGTGGCACCAAGCCAAAGGAAAGAGATAAACGGTTTGAAATACAGCCGTACAGACCATTTACCTTCACCCGCACTTTCACCAATTACGGCATATAAATCACCAGTCCAGATAGGGGCGATTGCAGCCTCTGTCGTATTCATCACCTGGTCAGTGTAAACACGGTCTTCAGGGAAAAGCTGGTTAAATACCTGTCCATCTTCAGCGACAGTGAAATGCCCACGGATAGCGGTATAATTAGGACCAGCAACAGGTTCTACACCATGAAGGCGGAAACTAAACCCGGCGACTTCAGCCTGCTCACCCGGTGCCATGATCAAAAGTTTTTCTGTGGTCCACGCTTCACTAACAGTAATACCAAGCAGGATCACGCCAATACCAAGGTGGGCAAAGCTCATGCCCCATGTGGCACGCGGCAACGCCTTCATGCGGGATAAAACTTTCTCAGGCTTTTTAAACAGCTGCAGGCGTTCAAAGAGCTCAAGAAATACGGACACAATCAACCAAAGAGCCAGACCAAGGCCAAAGCCTGTCATCAGCAATCCGCCTGCGCTGTCCCAAGCAACAGCCAAAAAGGCTACAAGTGCCACTATAAGGGCTGGAATCAACATCTGCCCTGCGCGGCCAATCCGTCCGCGCTTCCATGCGAGAAGCGGCCCAAACCCTAGTGCCACGATCAGCGGTGACATAAGAACGATAGCGGCAAATTCAAAGAAAGGCGGCCCTACTGTGATCTGTGCACCACCAGTGGCCTCGAGCATCATGGGATAAAGCGTACCCACAAGCACAACAGCTGCGAAGGTGCTGAGGAGAATATTATTCAGCACAAGCGCGCTTTCACGGCTTACCATCCCAAACAAACCGCTTGGAGACAGCTTCGGCGCACGCCATGCATAAAGGCTAAGGGAACCACCCACAACAACTGCTAAAAACCCGAGTATATAAAGCCCACGTTCTGGATCATTGGCGAATGAATGAACACTGGTGATCACACCAGAGCGCACCATAAAGGTACCAAAAAGGCTGAAAGAAAACGCGATGATCGCGAGAAGGATTGTCCAGCTTTTCAGCGCATCCCGTTTTTCCACCACAATTGATGAATGCAGAAGCGCTGATGCAATAAGCCACGGCATGAAAGCAGCATTTTCAACCGGGTCCCAGAACCACCAACCGCCCCAGCCAAGTTCATAGTAAGCCCACCAACTACCAAGGACGAGACCGCCCGTCAGCAGCATCCATGCAGATAGTGTCCAGGGCCTTACCCAACGTGCCCAAAGGGGTGTTACTTCCCCTTCAATCAGTGCAGCCACCGCAAAGGAAAAAGCAATGCTCAAGCCCACATAGCCCAGATAAAGCATAGGCGGATGAAATGCGAGGCCCGGATCTTGGAGTAGCGGGTTAAGACCGTTACCTTCAACAGGTACTGGATCAAGCCGCAAGAACGGGTTGCTTGTAAAGAGAATGAAGATAAGGAACCCAACGATAAGCGCACTCTGTACCGCGAGCACACGTGAACGAAACCTTAGTGGCAGCTCTTTACCCCGCCATGCAACTGCGGAGGCAAACAGTGTGAGCGTTAATACCCACAGCATAAGGCTACCTTCGTGGTTACCCCAGACGCCGGAAATTTTATAAAGCATGGGTTTAGCCGTATGTGAGTTCGCTGCCACATTCAAAACAGAGAAGTCAGAGATCACATAAGCATATGTAAGCGCACCAAAAGCGATGAGCGCCATTAGAAACTGGCCATAAATCACCCGGTCCGCCAACCCCATAAGGCGAGCATCGCCGCGCGCGATACCTACATGCGGTACTATCGCCCCTACAAGGGCAAGCATCAAGGCAACAGCAAGTGCAAAATGTCCAATTTCAGGGATCACAGTTTAATACCCCGCAGCTTTTTCAGGGTGCTCACACGCTTCTACATTCTTTGGCATCGTACCTTTGGGTGTGTAATTTTCGTCATGCTTTGCTAGCACGGTATCTGCCATGAAGATCCCGGTCGCATCCAAGGCACCTTCGGTTACAACACCTTGTCCTTCACGGAATAGATCAGGCAACAGACCCTTAAACTGAACAGGGATATCCGCCGCACAGTCTGTCACTACGAATTTATAAGTCAGGCCATCTTCAAGCTTTTTGAAGCTTCCATCCTGTACCAAACCACCAAGACGGAAACGCTGTCCTGCCTGAATTTTCTTCTCTAGAACACTGGAAGGCTGCAAAAACAGGCTAAGGCTATCGCCGCCAAGGGCAAAAAGCACCAGAAGCACAGCACCCACAAGCGCCGCAACAGCGGTTGAAAGCACAATCAGCCGCTGTTTTTTACGAGATTTAAGGCCCTTTGACACGTTACCGTTTCCTTCTGCGGCTTCTAAGCTCAGCCACTTTCGCGTTGGATGCTTTCATACGGCGGTAACTCAACCCTGCCAAAAGCAAGAGAGCAACAGCTGAAATACCGTATGTTACCGCAATATAAAATGAGTAATCACCCGCCATAATGATGTACTTTCACGTTTGCAGCTTGCGCTAGTGCGGAGATTTTCCGCTCGTTAATTTCCAGTTTCATGCGCCACAGGAATACCACTACAAAATAAGCTTTGTAAGCTACCGCAAGGGTTAGAAGCGGAATAAGCATATCTGTGTGGATGGTTGGCCCATCAAGGCGCATCACACTTGCTGGCTGGTGAAGGGTGTTCCACCACTCCACAGAAAACTTGATAATCGGCAAGTTCACAACACCTACAAGCGCGAGAATTGACGTAGCCTTCCCGGCCTTGTCTTCATCTTCAATACCCTGCCAAAGCGCCATATAACCGAGATAGAAAAAGAATAGCACAAGCACACTTGTCATGCGGCCATCCCATTCCCAATATGTGCCCCACATAGGCTTACCCCAAAGAGAGCCTGTGATAAGCGCGAGAAGCGTAAACACCGCCCCTATTGGCGCAGCAGCTTTGCCAGAAATCAATGCGAGCGGGTGTTTCCAAACAAGGGCTACAAAACCGGAAACCGCTAGAACACCGTATACGAACATAGCCATCCAGGCCGCTGGCACATGTACATACATCATACGCACACTGGAGCCCTGCTGGTAATCTTCCGGGCTTGCGAACAGCGCATAATAAAGCCCAACCACCAGCGTGATAACGGTGATAGCAATCGCCCACGGCAAAATCTTATCTGCCAGGCGGTTAAACTGTGCTGGATTTGCGAATCTATGCATGGCCCTTACCTAAAGAGAAACGCTGGTTTCAGCAAGTGCGACTTGGTGTCTCAGCGTTCTGTATTTCCTTACTCCAGTGATAACCTAAGTGCTGCTGCTGTTGCAAATGGGGATACAACAATTCCCACAAGTGTTACTGCTCCGAGGAGTGCCAGATGCGGTGTTGGATCTGCACTTAATATTACCGCATCAACGGCACCTACCCCAAAAATCAACGTCGGAATATAAAGTGGCAAAACAAGAAGTGACATCAAAACCCCACCACGCCTGACGGAAACCGTAAGTGCCGCACCAATAGCCCCGAACAAACTAAGTGCTGGCGTGCCGATAAGGAGCGAAATAACCAAAAGCAAATAGCCTTCATTCGGTAACTGCATCAACATAGCCAGAAGCGGTGCCATCACTACAAGCGGCAGCACAGTTGATATCCAGTGCGCCAGTGTTTTAGCGGCGGCAATACCCATCATACCAATCGGGGATAAAGCGAGATCATCAAGGCTGCCATCTTCAAAATCTGCCTGAAACAGTCGATCGAGGCTAAGCAGACAGGCAAGCAGTGCCACCACCCAAATCACTCCGGCCGCTATCCGTGCCAGCATTTGTGGTTCCGGCCCCACACCAAACGGGAACAAGCTCACAGCAATCAGGAAAAAGGAAAGCGCCATGGTGCCAGTACCGCCTTGCGACCATGCAAGCTTAATATCCCGGCGTACAACAGCCCAGAAAACACCTGTGCTTTTAACTGCTGCCGTCATAACCAATATTCCTGCCCGGATGCCTTAGCTTCAAAATCCGCCATCATCAGGGTTTTACCGTCCAAATTCAGAGGATCATGAGAAGCTGCGAGAATAATACCACCACTGTTCAAATGGTCCTGCATAACAGCTTCAAGCCTTCCTCTGTTTTCTGCATCCAACCCCACGGTTGGTTCGTCCATCAACCAGATAGGGCGGTCAAGCAAACAAAACCGCAGAAGCGAACATCGATGCGTTTGACCGCTGGAAAAATACCGGACAGGCGTATCAATCAGATCATAAAGATCAAACCTATCTACAGCAGCTTCCAGTGTTTCGTAAGCAAGCGAACCGCCTGTCATCAACTTCACGTAATTTTCGGAATTTTCTCTCAGCGTAAGAACCGGTTTAAGAGCATGCTGGTGGCCAGAATAAATTACATGCGCAGAAGCCGCCACATCAGAACCCAGCATAGGATCACCGGCAAAACTGGCCGAACCTGTACGAGTTTCAAGCAAGCCAGCAAGCAACCGAATGAGCGTGGATTTTCCGCTACCGTTCGCGCCTTTCAGATGCAAATATTCACCAGCCTTTACTTCAAAAGAAAGGCCTTCAAACACCATACGTCCACCCCGCCAGCAGGATAAGTTATCCCCACGGTAAACATGTGTTTCATCACTATTATTCTGCACTCTGCTCATGGCTGCACGCTACAGAATAGCGGGCTAGGGAACAAGCGCATTATTGTCGCGGGTTAAATGAAGATCATACAGCCTCTTTTCGGCCGCGGGTAAACCCACTATATAATAAGCTTATCTGGTGACGGGAGCTTTATGAATTTAGAGGCATGGATATGGCCTGACGGGGTGCTGATAGCGGCAGTTGTGCTTATTGCGCAAATTCTTGCCAGCATCCAGATTATGCGCACCAAAGAGGAAGTAAGGTCAGCGGTATCGTGGCTAGGCCTTGTTTGGCTTGCTCCTATCTTCGGGCTTTTGATGTATCTTCTTTTCGGCATCAACCGCATCCAGCGTAGAGCTAGGTTATCTCGGGAAAAACGCGGCCTGCGCCCCCGTTCAGGTGAACTTGTTGATCCGGGTGGCCCTCAGATTATCGACGGTATGCCAGATGCACCGAACCGCTGGCGCGCGCATGACAGGCTTTCTGGTCGTGTGAGCGCGCAGCAACTGGCGCTCGGCAACAAAATCACCCCGCTTGAAGGTGGCCGCCAAGCTTATGACGCGATGATAAAAGCGATTGATGGTGCTGAACATACAGTTGCGCTCACCACCTATATTTTTCAGGCAGATCAGGCAGGTAGGCGTTTTGTAGCGGCTCTTGCCCGCGCAAAAGATAGAGGCGTGGAAGTACGAGTGCTAGTGGATGCTGTTGGCAATCTTTACGGCTTCAAACCGGTTTCAAACCTGCTCAGGCGGCTCAATGTTCCGGTTACTTCCTTTAATCCGGCACGTTTTTCCTGGCGGCTTGCTTTCTTTAACCTGCGCACTCACCGGAAACTGCTGATCATTGACGGAAAACTAGGTTTTGCGGGTGGTATGAATATCAGGAAGCATCACCTTGAACGTAGTGACGGTACACCGCGCGTGCGCGATACACATTTCGCGCTTGAAGGCCCCATTGTCACCCAGATGATGGATGCCTTCGCAGATGACTGGGCTTTCTCAAGCGGCGAAGAATTACCAGAGGAAAAATGGCTGCCTCCAATCACACCAATTGAAGGCGGAAATCCGGCACGAGCCATCGCTGATGGCCCGGATGAACGCCGCCAAAAAACAGCGATGATAATTGAAAGCGCACTGGCTTCGGCGCGTAAACATGTGCAAATTATCACGCCCTATTTTCTGCCGGAACAGGCACTCATTGAAGCTCTGAAACAAGCATCACTGCGCGGAGTTCAGGTTGACATTCTCGTGCCAGAGAAAAGTAATCTTCCCATGTTCGGTATGGCAGCTATGTCTGGCGTACGACAACTGGTGCAGGCTGGATGTAACCTTTATATGTCCAAACCACCATTTGATCATTCGAAGTTAATGGTTGTGGATAAGCGCTGGTCGCTGTTCGGGTCTTCAAACTGGGATGCGCGGTCTCTGAAACTGAATTTTGAATTCAACGTGGAAATTTATGATGAAGCCTTTAATTCACAGCTTCGCAGCTGGGTTTCAGAACGCTTCACGTCAGCGAAACTGATGAACTTGGAAGCCTTAAACAAACGCCCAAGATACAAGCGTATCCTGGGCCGAATTCTCTGGCTCGCAAGCCCTTATCTATAAGCTATTCCTCTTTGGCTTCAGGAAGATAAGCAGGCATCCGCTCTTCAATTTCCGCCTTCAAACCTTTTTCCAGCTTCAGAAGGAATAGCACTTCTGCAATCAGGAAAGATGGGGCCATAAATATCTGGAGAATATTATCGAAAAGTGCTGGTTTCCGGCCTTCATAAATATGCCCGGTAAACTGGATAGCCCAACCGCCCACAAAAAATACGCCAAAGATTTTCAGCACAATTTCCATATTGGTCTGGCCAACGATGTTCGCAAAATACAGTAACCCGCCATAAATAAAGGTTGCGATCGTCCCCACAAGTGGCGCTGATAAAATATAAAACAGCAAAAGCCCAGCCATCAAAACCGTCGCCAGATTAAGCGGACCGGATTCAAACTGCATCAGCTCAATCGGTGACAACAGCACCATAATGGAAAACACAATCATCGGCACACCAAGATGGTGGGTCAGTTGGTTTCTGTAATCCCTGTGATAAGCAGAATACATAGCCATCTGCTCATAAAACCAGTTACGCATTTATCTCTCCCTCAAGAAACCTAATTGTGGACTGGCTGGTTTGATAAATCAAATATTTTCCATATTTAGCGACCGCTCTATCTTAGGGCTTAAAGGCATAAAAGCAGATGGAGGGAACAGTGGCTTATAATACGCTTGATATAACAACAGACGAAAACATCATGATCATCCGGCTGAACCGGCCCGATAACATGAACGCTTTCACTGTTGAAATGGGCGAGGAAGTCATCAATGCCCTCGATGCAGCTGATGCTGATGATAATATCCGCGCTGTTATTTTCACCGGGAATGGCAGAGCCTTCTGCGCCGGGATGGATCTATCCACCGACGGTAATGTTTTCGGCCTTGATGAAAGCGTGGACGCAAGTTCCCCTGATATGATTAAAAACCGTGATAGCGGCGGTGTGATGGTACTGCGTATGTACCGAATGAAAAAGCCGTTGATCGCCGCCATCAACGGTGCGTCCGTTGGTGTCGGCACAACACTGCAGCTGCCAATGGATGTGAGGATTGCATCCACCTACGCTAAGTTTGGGTTTGTTTTCTCCCAGCGCGGTATCACCCTTGAAAGCTGTGCCAGCTGGTTCCTGCCGCGCCTTGTGGGTATGCAGAAAGCCATTGAATGGTCTTATACGGGTAAAGTTTTCGGGGCGGAAGAAGCCCTTGAAGGCGGACTGATCAGTGAGATTGTGGAACCGGACCAACTACTTGCCCGTGCTATTGAAATTGCTCGCAGTTTTACCAAGAATACCAGCCCAATGTCTGTAGCGCTGAACCGCCAGCTTTTATGGCGTATGATGGGTGCAGATCACCCGATGGTGGCCCATGCCGCAGAAAGCCGGACCATGTATCACACCAGCAAACATGACGGCAAAGAAGGTGTTCAATCCTTCCTTGAAAAACGCGGACCTGATTTCGCGGACCAGATATCAAACGGCGCCCCAGCCGGGTTTGACTGGGACGCCGAACCTGATTTCAAATAAGCCTAAAGCGCAATGCCGTCAGCGGTTAGTTCCTCATCGGTTGCTAACCGCGCTTGCTGCTCAGGTTTTTCTTCATACCATCCCGGATCATCATAGGATGTAATATCCGGCCGCACCTTCAAAATGGTGAACATACCGCCCATGGTAATGTAACCCATTGGGCCATTTGCCCCGACCATAGGGATACTATTTTCAGGAATATTCATATGGCCCATTTCCACATGCTTGCCGTGGTCTCCCATCCCGTCTGATCCCATCATCATAGTGCCCGGCAAGGCAGAATTCAGTGCTTCCTCAAGCTTATCCCCATCAGCACCAATCACCAGATCTAGATCATGACCCATCTGGTTCATTACATGGTGAGTCATATGGCAGTGCATCGCCCAGTCCCCAGGGTTATCTGCGATAAATTCAACGGTGCGCGTAGCTCCTGTTGGCACAAGAACAGTGGTTTCCGGCCACTGGGCTTCCTTCGGGATCGGTCCGCCATCTGTTTCCGTTACCTTGAAAGCATAACCATGCAGGTGGACCGGGTGATGATCCATCGCAGAAAGGTTACCATACCTGATCCTCACCCGTTCACCCTGCTTGGCAACAAGCGCATCCGTACCGGGAAAACAGCGGGCATTGAAGGTAAGCACATTGAAATCCGCCATAGCGTTTGGGTCTGGCCGATTTGTGCCCGGTTCAATAGACCACTCGGAAAGCATCATCACAAAATCCCGGTCCGGCAGCGGACCCGTAGGTTTGCGCGGATGGATGACAATCATACCCATCATGCCCATAGCCATCTGGGTCATTTCATCATGGTGGCTATGATACATAAAAGTGCCGTGCTGGATGAGCTTGAATTCATAAACATATGTCTCACCGGGCTCAATCGGGTGCTGGTTAAGGCCGCCCACGCCGTCCATCCCGCTTGGGATAATCAAGCCGTGCCAATGCACAGTAGTGGCCGCCGGCAGTTTGTTGGTTACGTAAATACGAACCGTATCCCCTTCCACCGCTTCAATGGTTGGGCCGTGGACTTGCCCGTTATAACCCCAGCAGTTTGCCTCCAGGCCGGGTGTGAACTCATGGGCTACCTCTTCCGCGATCATATGGAAAACCTTCACCCCGTCCCGCAGTTTATAAGGGAGCGTGGAACCATTTGGAGTAATCACCGGGCGGTAGTCCACATTGGGTTTACCAGGCGCCTGAGAAGCCTTCGGGTCAACGGTTTGCGAAGCACGAGAAGCACCAGCTGCGAGGCCCGCGAGCGAAAGCGCACCGCCTAATTTAAGCGTATCTCTTCTTGAAAATGTCATTAGTGGCCTCCCTCTTCCGCGGCTGCCATGCCTGGCATATTCACTGCACCCATCTCAAGGCTTACACCGCTAAGGAGCGCGCCAGAGATAATTTCAGCATCCAGATATTTTCCCTTTAAGTTCAAAGCGTTATATTCTGTCATCAGTTGCTGTATTTTTGCGTCCAGAAGCATTAGGGGGCCAATCTGCATCGCCGCCATCTGCTGCTCTCGGAAAGAAAATTCTTCTTCCGCTTCCTGCCGCATACCGCTGCCAAATTCCGCGTCTGCCATCTTGAGCATTCGGGTGTAACGGTGCTGGGCATCCGCCTTGTTAGAAAGCTCAAGCAGCATCGCTTTATACTGATATTCCATGGCTTTAAGCGCGGCTTTTGCTTTACCCGTACGCACCTGCCCCCAGTCAAAAATCGGTACAGGCAGGCCAATTGCGAAGCCTTCTTTCACCTCGCCTTCTTCCCGCTCCAGCACGGCAGCCGCTTCAAGATGCTCGAACCACACATCCACTTTTGCGAGGCCAAGGCGTGCAGCCTGTGCCCGAAGTTGTGCCCTTTTTGCTTCTAAAATGAGGTTTTTCTCAATCACTGCGCCCAAAAATGTGCCCATTTCCATGCCCTCACTGGCTGGCGGCAAACCGTCTGTGCCTACAGATGCTACCGGGCTTAACGGACGACCAGCGATGGTGGAAAGCCGCTCCCGCGCGCCGTAGACCATGAGCTCAGCAGACGCGGCAGCCAGCGATGCCTCAACGGCCTGACGTTTCAGTTTCGCATACTGGCCATCAGTGATGTTTTTCACGCGCTTGAGCTCAGTGCCAATTTCTGCACCCGCTTTCCGCACCGTATGCATTTCCTGCATCAGTTCAAGCGCACGCTCTGCCTGCCAGAGCATAAGCGCAGCGCGTTTTGCCTCCGCTACCGTGCGTACTATCGCTTCTGTGGTTTTAAGCTTTGCTTCTTCAAGTTCCGCTTTCGCCACCTTAATACGGCGACCACGGGTTAAAAGCTGGGTAATGTTAAAAGCGAGATCGAAATCAAGCGCCGTTTCATCCCCAAAAACAAACTCCCCCTCGAAGGTGGGGTTGATCAGCAGTCCGGCCTGCACCTCTGCGGCGGATGCCATGTTCAGTTCTTCAAGGCTTGCCTGCAATTCTGCATTATACTGAAGTGCGGATTTCACCACATCTGTGGCGGTAATTTCCCCTTCAAACGGAAGCGCGGGCTGTGCGAGTTCCGAGCGCGCAATTACTTCTCCTGTGCGGGCACGGAGATCATCATTCACCCCGCCGAGGCCACTGTCCTGCGTATATGTTGCGCAGGCGCCAAGCCCCAAAAGGGCCACTGCCACACTGGCAGATTTCATCATTTTTATCACTTGATTAGTCCTGTAACCATTAAACAAACAACTGGTATGAAAGTTGTTGGTCCTAGGTCAGCAGGCGATCCCCCAGATCATAGGGGTTAAGGGTGGGCGGCAAACCATCTGCATCTGGTGCGCGCGGCTGTTGCGGACGCGTACGCAGCGGGCGCGGAATGATAATTTCCGCCGTTTGCTGGGTGAATTTATCTGCGGCTTTAACCTTGGAACCATCAAGTTTGGCTTCAAGTTCACAGCATTCATCCACACTTTTTTGAACCATTTCATCATGGCAATCCGCCATCTCGCTCTGCGCCGCAGGCATAGACGCATTCGCACCGCCCATAAGCATATCGCACGGGCAGGTAAAGAGCATCACCGCAAACAGAAGCGTTATATGAAATATCCGGTTCATGGCCCCTTTATAGCGGAGGCGGAGGCTTTCTGTCTATTCACAGAATGGCGAACACGCCCTTAGCACCTGTATATGAAGCTGCCTAAACACTTGTGAAAACATACTTTTTTATTTAATAATAACGGCTTATCAACATGGTGAAACCACACCAAACAGCCGGAGGATAGGATGGATTTCCAGTGGGTCGCAATTGCGCTGGGTGATGTTGCCTGGATTTCCCTTGCTTTCATCCTTGGCTTATTGTCCCGCTCAGTGGGCCTGCCGCCACTGGTTGGCTATCTGGCAACAGGCTTCCTTCTGAATATATACGGTATCGCCAGCGGTGAAATGCTTGAAAAGCTGGCTGATCTGGGCATTACACTCTTACTGTTCACTGTGGGGCTCAAACTAAATTTACGGGTTCTTGCAAGGCCGCAGGTGTGGGCGGTAACAAGCCTTCATACCGCCATCGTTGTTGTTGTCTTCGGCTTCAGCATATACGCCTTAGCGCTCGCAGGCGTGCCGTTCCTGTCTGATCTCAGCCTCTCACACGCGCTGCTGATCGCTTTTGCGCTCAGTTTCTCCAGCACTGTGTTTGTGGTGAAAGTTCTTGAGGAAAGAGGTGAGGTTGCCTCCCTTCACGGCCAGATCGCCGTTGGTATCCTGATTATGCAGGATATCGCCGCCGTTGCGTTTCTCGCTATTTCCACCGGCAAATGGCCTTCCGTTTGGGCGGCGCTCATTGTTCTTCTTATCCCGCTGCGCTTTGTGCTGCACCGCCTATTGCAGTATGTAGGGCACGGTGAGCTGTTGGTGCTCTACGGTTTTATGCTCGCCATGGGCGGTGCGGAACTGTTTGAGCTGGTCGGCATGAAGGGTGACCTAGGGGCGCTGGCGCTCGGGCTTCTTATTGCCTCCCACCCTAAAGCAGATGAAATGGCTAAAACCATGCTTGGTTTTAAGGACCTGTTCCTGCTTGGTTTTTTCCTCGCCGTGGGCCTTTCGGGGCAACCAACGTTGGTTGCGGTAACTGCTGGTGTGCTGCTGGCACCGCTTGTTTTCTTCAAATCTGCACTGTTCTTCGCGCTTTTAACCCGCTTCCGCTTGCGGGCGCGCACGTCGCTGCTGGCATCTGTAAATCTCACTAACTTCAGTGAATTTGGCCTTATCGTGGCGGCCATCGGTGTTGGGAACGGCTGGCTTGATAGCCAGTGGCTTATTGCCATTGCTACAGCGCTTTCGCTTTCGTTCGCTATCGCTGCGGCGCTCACCACCATCTCCCGCAGAATATACAGGCAAAAACAGAGCTTCTGGAAATCACTTCAGAAGGATGAACTTATTGCGGATGATCAGCCGCTGGATACCAAGGGCGCCACCATTGCCGTAATCGGCATGGGCGGGGTTGGCACCGGGGCTTATAACACCATGCGGGACAAGTATGGTGATACGGTTATCGGTATTGATATTGATCCGGTAACGGCCAAAAATCACAGAAAGGCCGGGCGCAACGTGCTGCACGGCGATTCAAGTGATGCTGATTTCTGGGACCGTATTCAGGCAGACCATTCCCTTGAACTGGTGATGCTCGCCATGCCCAAGTTCACCACCAATCTGGCTGTGCTGGAGCAGCTTAAGCAAGTGTCTTTTGAAGGCCGCGTAGCAGCCACCGCCAAATTTTCCGATGAGGCAACAGCCCTCAAACAAGCAGGCGCAGATACGGTATTTAATATCTACACAGAAGCCGGCGCAGGCTTCGCAGGCCATGTTGTTGCTCAGAAGGCTGAAAGCTGAAATTTCTCACTTCTAAATAGGAAACTGCAAAAAACACCATGCGCTGTATTTAACTAACCAACTATCCTATAATCAATGGAGGGGAACATGCTTTTCATTTCTGCTATAAATTTATCTATATTAGCAATCCCCCAATTCCTCGCGACATAATATTCCTGATCTTGGAACACAAGCTCTGGGGCACGATCAATGCGGTATTTCCTATACTTTCGCTCAGTATTGGTTACATCATTCACCTGCTTCAATAATTCAAAACTACATGATTTATTAGTTCTAAGTCGCTGAAAGTTTTCTGCTGTTATTTGTTGTTTAGAATGTAACAGTTGAATAGTTAGATATCCAATCTCAGCCTTCTTAAATGGTGTTTCATACACTTCACCATCCCAAGACATCTCAATCAGGGAGCGATCTTTCCCTTCAGATCTAGCTTGACGTTGTTCACGCTTTTTCTCTCTCACACCTGTTTGGTAATCCTGAGCCTCTACAACTGGAATAACCTGCTCAATATTTAAGAGAATTTTATTCTCCAATTTATAAGGTGTCATTCGTAAACAAGTGATATCAACATCAAAATCGTTCAACCACAGTACGCTAGTCGTAAGTTCTTTAGAAAAATTGGCAGACGCCAAAACAATTTTCACCTTTTGGCCAAAATCATCAACATCCCCCTCTTCCCAGCCCAAAAAATCCAACATCATTTTCTCAGCGGAAGAAACCTCAACATCCTGTTCATTTTGGGTCAGGAATTTCTCGTAAGCTTTAACAGCTTGTGACCAAGTCATATTAGCAACCATTGAGGCATACCTGATAGCCTGCAATTCCATATGACCGCCATCATCTGTTCGCTTAAGCTCAATGACCACTAGGTTCCCATCTTTATCAATTGCTAGAAGGTCTATACGTCTTCGAGATTCCTCAAAATCGCCAAATTCCTCTGCAATTAATAAAGTGTCCTCACATAATACGCTGATATCCTGTTTTACCAGACGCTGGATATCCTGACGCTCTTTTAGACCCTCAGTAATAAATTCCGTAGCTTGTATTCTTGCTAACGCGCCATTCGAAATATCATAAATCGGCATAACGTCCCCCATCAAACTCAATCTACTGCGACAATCTATAAATCAGCAGCGCGGCTTTTTCTGTGTTGCGCTTGAAGCTTTCCATATCCGCGGTTTCATCTTTGGTGTGGCCGCCCATGCCCATAAGGCCGAGGCCATCAAGCGCCATTTCCACATGATCAGCCGCGAAGGAGATATCAGCAGCACCCGCCCGGCGCGGGTTTACGGCGATGACTTCACCGTAGCCTAAATCCTCACTTACTTTGCTATAGAGCGACAGGAGCTTATAGTTGCCCTCCGTTGGGGCCATTGGCGGATAGCCATCCCCGAACACCAGCTTGGCACTGGTATGCGCCAGATTTTCACTGGCGATTTTATGCATTTCAGCTTTCGCGGCTTCCAGCTGCTCTGGCGATAGGGCACGAATGCCGCCTGTAACCCTGAGCGTTTTTGCCACCACATTGTTTTTACCAAAGGCCGTGCCTGTAGCCGTAGCTGCATCTTCTGTAGTGCGTGTGCCGCCCACAATACGGCCCGGATTGAAGGTGAGGTTTTCAACAGTTGAAAGCTTTTCCCGGAAACCGTTCAGGATACGGGCAGCTTCAAACACAGCGCCGTAGCCTACTTCATCAGTGAAAATCTGAGAGCTGTGGGCCGCACGGCCTGTAACGTCTAAGGACCAGTTCACACTGCCCCGGCGCGCCACAACAGCGGTTTTAACATTGCCGTCCCCATCTTCGAAACCGAGCGCGATATCTGCCCAAATGGCAGCATCCACCAACGCTTTCTTAGATGCGGTAAGCGGGCGGCCACTTGCTTCTTCATCCCCTGTCATCACAATGCGGATGCTGACATCATCCAGCACACCTGCGGCCTTAAGCGCACGCATGGCAGCGATGATGATAACATCCCCGCCTTTCATATCCGTGATGCCGGGGCCTTTTATTTTGCCGCCTAAGAGCGGTTCAAATTTCTGAAAAGCATCGCCTTTCGCGAACACAGTATCCAGATGCCCGATCATAAGAATTTTTGGCCCCTTCGTGCCGCGTGAAGCCACAAGATGGCCCGCACGGTTGAAGCTTTCACCCGGTGCCCATTCAGTTTTGAAGCCCAGTTCATCAAGCTCTTTTATGAAGACATCACCCACCGCACGCACGCCAGCGAAATTCATGGTGCCACTGTTGATGTTCACCGCTTTTTCTAGGGTACTGAGGGCCTGCGGCATGCCTGTTTCCACCGCCTTCAAAATGGCAGCTTCGGTTTTATCATCTGCTTTTGCAGCCGTTACCACACATAGAACAGCCGTAAGTAGAACAAGAATTTTATTGAACATACTATCCCTCATCACCTTAAATCGCCTCAGTACGTTAACTGCCTGCCTTAATAGGACAAGTAAAAAACATGCGATTTTCAAGAAATTAGATACAATTTTAGGAATTGGATAACGAATCAGCTATAGTGTGATCTTGTTCAGGGAGAATTTTTCTATCTGTATTGGGGGAGTGGGGTGTATTCTACGAGGGAGCCACACGATGCAGGACGGCATTTATAGCAAACATCTGGGCGCTGATCCCCACCCGGTGATTGATATCGGGAAATGGAAACAAACTGCCAATATTCTTTCGCGCCTGTATGGGGCTTCCTGCGGTACGATTGTTCAGCTTCATGAAGGGGAATTTAAAACCGTTGTCGTAAGCGATAACGAGGATAATTTCCTGAAAGTAGGGGATAGTTGGTCCCTTGAAATTGAAAGCTTTTGCCGGCGCATTATGGAAACCGGTGAAGGGCTTTATGTGGAAAATGCTCCCTGCATTGAAGAATGGAAACATATCCCACCAGTGGCAGATGGGCCTGTGGTTTCCTATCTCGGGCTTCCGATTTACTGGCCTGATAACACGCTTTTCGGCACCATCTGCGTGATTGATACCAAAGGCACCGAGTATGACAGCACGCTCGTTGATCTGATGGAGCAATTCCGCGACCTGATTTCAAAAGACCTGCAGCTTATCGAGAATTTCGAACGCATTCTTTCGCTTGCTGTGAAAGTGGCGGGGGATGCGACCCTTGAAGAAATCCTCACACTCCTGACCCGCGCACAGGAAGCAACTGCCATTGATAAAGGCATGCGCTGTTCTGTGCTGCTGCTTGAAGATGGGCGGTATCTGCGCACCGGCGCAGGACCCAGCCTGCCGCAGTTTTATATGGATGCAATCGACGGGGTGGAAATTGGCCCCGATGTGGGGTCTTGCGGTGCGGCGGCCTATAGCGGTGAGATGGTGATTATAGAAAACCTCAACACCCACCCTAACTGGGAACCCTTCAGAGAGCTTACGCAAGAGGCCGGGCTTCACGCTTGCTGGTCTTTCCCTATTCTGTCTTCCAAAGGTGAAGTGATGGGGGTTTTCGCGGCTTATTTCCCTGAACCTAAAACACCTTCCGAGCAGCAGATTGAAAATATTCAGGCAACCACCTTTAACCTGAGGATCGCCATAGAACATCACCGTATGCTGTATGAGCTTGAGGAAGCTAAAAAAGTGGCCGAAGTTGCCAACCAGGCCAAACTCGATTTCCTCAACAATATGAGCCATGAACTTAGAACGCCGCTAAATGCCATCATCGGGTTTTCTTCCATTATGGAAGAAGGTATTATGGGCCCGCTCAATAACGCGAAATACGAAGAATATATCCATGATATCAAAGCATCCGGCCAGTTCCTTCTGGATATGGTGAATGATATCCTCAAGATTTCAAAGATTGAAGCTGATGATATGTCCCGCACACCGCAACCAGTGGAAATTAAGGAAATTATTGAGGAATGCGTACATATCCTGCGGCCGATCACGGCAGAAAAATCCCTCACCTACAGTTCTGAAATTCCAGAGACAACGCCAACCATTTATGCTGATCCGCGCCACCTGAAACAGGTAACACTAAACATCCTTACAAACGCCGCTAAATACACCTCTGAAGGTGATACCATTACTATTTCAGCGGCAGAGACAGATGATGCTGTAAAATTATTGATCACTGATCACGGGCCCGGGATTTCGGAAAAACATCTGGAAGAGATTTTCGTACCCTTCAAGCAGTTTAATGATGGCTATATTTCATCAGCCGGCGGTGTTGGGCTTGGGTTACCGCTCGCGAAAGCACTTATGGAGAAAAATGGCGGCGGGCTAGAGATTGAAAGCGATGTGGGCAAAGGCACGCAGGTGGTTATCCACGTGCCTCAGATCGTTGCGGCCAAACAGAAAACCTGCGGAAATTAAGCGTGCTCAAACAGATCATAATGATCGAGCCATACTTCTTCCATAAAAGTATCCATACCTGATGGGATAAGTGGTTCCTGCCAGTCATCGCCCGCAAACGCTTTTACATGTTCAAGGCTTTCCCAATTGGTAACCAGCATAAAATCATGGTCAGCATCATCAGGCAGGCGCCCTGCTGAAAGTGATAATAACCCGTCGTGTGATTTGATCAGCGGCAGCGCGATTTTCCGGAAATTAATCTGAAAATCGCTATATCTACCGTCTGCTATTTTAGCTTTAAATACCCGTGAAATCATAATGTGATGTCCTCCCCACTTGGCACCCTAATGCGTGTCGTTTCGGGAGGGTAATCACAAAACTGTGCAGCTTAAATCTTCTTTACAAACTGGGATTTGAGACCCATGGAGCCAATGCCGTCTATCTTGCAGTCAATATCATGATCACCATCCACAAGGCGGATGCTTTTCACCTTGGTGCCCACTTTCACAACGGAGGACGAGCCTTTGACTTTCAAGTCCTTGATCACTGTTACCGCGTCACCATCCTGAAGGATGTTGCCAACCGCATCACGCACCACATCCTCATCTGCTGCTTCAGCCGCATTCGGGTTCCATTCGTGGGCGCATTCAGGGCACACCAGAAGGGCACCATCTTCATAGGCATATGGGCTTGCGCATTTCGGGCACGGCGGTAGATCGCTCATCAGGTAATCCTTTTACTATTTGTGAGCGGGTATAAGCTGCTGCCCCTTATTCCACAAGCTTCTTAAAGCCTTCGGTCGGATGTTTTCTCTGCCTCAAGTGCTTCAAGCGTCATGGGGAGCTTACGCTCTTTCTCTGCCGTAAACAGCGGTGCCTGATCCGCATAATGAGGAGAGCTGCCATCAAGGGTCGCACTACCAAAATTATGAATACTGGTTGAATTCACAGTGCCGTCCGGCGCCCAATCAACAAACATGATATAACTATCACCCGCTGTAGCTTTCAATTTTCCTGTGTCTGCGTTGATATCACTATAAACGGCCCTCAGCACATCAGGGGCGCCAGATATAGGCCATGTGAAATCACCGCGCACCAGTTTGCTCACTTCCCCCCACTCTGGGTTCAAAACACCGTAAAATTTACTGATGAAAGCCACCACACCTTCAAAGGTTTCACGCACATCAGGTTTTGGTTCACCGCGCATTTCCGCAAGAATAAACGGTGTGGCGGTTAACACACCAAGAGCTGCCTGGCGGTTTTCTTTCCCGGTGGAAAGATCCCATTTGGCGAGTATTTTCTGAGCCTCAGCTACTTCACTGCCTTCGAGGAGTTGAAGCGCCAACACCTCAGCCAACACTTTTGCCGCCACTGAATCCCTGTGGTAACTGTTGTTATATTTGTATGTTTTGAATTCCTCAGCCGTGATGCTCTCATCCGCACCAAACAGGTCCCTGATCATCAGCGCTCGGTTCGTCATACCAGTTTCAATGCCCATGCTCGGCGTGAAATCACCGGGCTGCGCCTGCCCTTCGCCCACACTTGCAACAAACGGTGTGTTATTCGCGTTGAAAACAAAGCCTGAAGGCGGGTTCACCGTGCGCGGTGTTTTGCTGAACGGGTGATATTCCCGCCAGATAAGATCAGAGCGGTCCCCCGGCAGCAAACCGCGCCAGTCCACACCTTCAATACGCTTCGGCATCATAGCGTTATAATAATGGGCGATATTGCCGTCCTTATCCGCATAAATATAATTGATGCTGGGCATTGCCCCCATACCGAGGGCGGCTTCAAAATCTGCCTGCGTACGGGCTTTATTAAGCTGGATATTCATATCAAGCGTACGCACTTCATCCATCCCCGCCCAGCGGAGCGCAAACGCCCCTTTTTTGTTCCTGAATACGGGGCCATGTTCTGAATAATAAATAGGCTCTTCAAACGTCCAGCGGATAGGGCCAAGGAAAAAAATTTCAATCTCAGCAGTGCGGATTTCAAAATCACGCCACTCACCATCAAGCTTGTATTGATTAGGGTTATCAGGGTTTATCACCAGCTTATAAACATCAACCAAATCCGGCTTATTCACCGTGTTTGACCACCCGAGCGTAGGGCCGTACCCATGAAGGATAACAGGCGAACCGGGGAAGGTACTGCCAGCCATATCCCAGCCTTCGTTCGATTTCACCCGTGCTTCATACCAGGCCACAGGGCCCGTGAGCGGCTGGTGGGAATTCACCAGCAAGCGCGTGTGCCCGTCCGCTGAGCGAGAAGGCGCCACCGCTATGCCTTGGCTGCCAATATCAGGCTGAGGCTTATCCGTTGGTTCAAGCGCTGAGGATTTATCAAGCCCAGTGCCGTAGCTGCCATCTGCCGCCGCAGCCACTGCCTGATCAAAGCCGTAAAACAGTGGGGTTTTAAAGGTGAAGCCTGCCACAACATCCTTACCTGTAACAGGAAGAAGATAAGGCGATATAAGCCCACGGTTTTCAGAAGCAAAATAATTAAGGCCGTCCGCATAAGCTTCCGCGTGCGCACGTGCCTCAGCGCTCAAGCGGGTATCATAACCTGCGTTTACAACGTCCCAAACCCGCATCATCTGGATCAGATAATCGGTTTTTGAAGCTTCCACCCCTTTAAGGGTCGCTAGCTTGCCGCGAGTAGCAAGAAGCACATCCTGCATGGTGGCAAAATCATCTTCCGCATGGGCGAACGCAAGACCAAAGGCCACATCTATATCCCGGTCACCATAAATATGCGGCACGCCGTAAGCATCCCGAATAATACGGACATCGTATTTCTCGTGAAGGTCAGAGAAAGAAGCCGGGTCAACAGAACTGCGCATGGTAAGAGCAAAGCCCGCATACACCACAACGAATAGGATCAAAACCGCTCCAAGGATTTTCTTCAGCATACCTGCCCCCGTTTTTAATGCTCCCGCAAATGATATAGCGCGCCAAGAGAGGAAGAAAAACAAGGGGAAAATATAGATCATCACCATCACTTGAGCTAAGCTCCTCATAAAACGGGAGGCAGCGATGAAAAAAACATTAATCCTATCCACGCTTATGGCATCAAGCCTAAGTACGGCGGCGGCAGCTGAAATTGTGGAAGCAAAATCAGATCGCTATGTACTGAAACAAGAAGCAACCTCCAGCATGTCAGCGGAAGACCTGTGGGCACGGCTTATTAAGCCAGAAACCTGGTGGCACCCGGATCATACCTACTCTGGCCGTTCAGAAAACCTGTCGCTGGATCTTCAAGCCGGTGGCCTTTGGCGCGAAGACTGGGATGGCGGCTCAGTTTCCCACGGTACGGTGATTTATGTAAAACCCGGCAGCACGCTCCGCATGAATGCGCCTTTTGGCCCCTTGCAGGAAATGGCTGTGAATGTGGTGTGGACCATCACCCTCACCTCAACAGAAGACGGGACTAAAGTAACCTTCGATGAAATCGCCAACGGCACTGAAGGCGCAGCCCTAGATAAACTGGCACCTGCCGTTGATTTTGTGAAAACCGAAGCCATCAAACGGCTAACCCAATAACAGTTGTATAAGCCAGCGCTTTTGCGCTGGACTTTTTATTCTTCCCGCAGCTTAAAGCGCTGCAGTTTGCCAGACTGGGTTTTCGGCAAACTGTCTCGGAATTTTACCGAGCGCGGGTATTTATAGGGTGCGATGGTGTTTTTCACGAAGGTCTGGATATCGCAGACAAGAGCATCCTTTGCCTCAACACCACCCTTTAAAACGATGTGTGCTTCTACAAGCTGACCGCGTTCTTCATCCGGTGCACCCACGACCGCACATTCTGCCACCGCTTCATGCTTTAAGATCGCTTCTTCCACCTCAGGGCCAGAGATATTATACCCCCCTGACTGGATCATATCATCCATCCGCGCCACATAGGTGAAACAACCATCATCACTGCGGGTAAAAGCATCCCCTGTGATATTCCAGCCGTCTTTCACATATTTCTGCTGGCGATCATCCGCCATATAGCGGCAGCCGGTTGGCCCCTTTACTACAAGCCTGCCTACAGTGCCATTTGGCACTTCAAGGAAGTTTTCATCCATGATTTTTGCACTGTAACCAGAGACGCACATGCCCGTGCAGCCGGGCTTGGCATCCTCCATACGGTTGGAGATAAAGATATGCAGCAGTTCTGTGGCGCCAATACCGTCTACGATCGGCACCTTCATTTGGCTGTGCCACAGGTTATAAACATCCGCAGACAGGGTTTCCCCCGCTGATACTGCAACCCTTAATGAGCGCATCTGGTAAGCACTGTCTTTCTCAGAAAGCATCACCCGGTATGCTGTTGGTGCCGTAAAGCAGATGGTAGCCTGATACTGCTCGATATATTTGATGAGATTGAGTGGAGATGCATCTTCAAGCAGCACCGCAGATGCCCCAAACCGGAGCGGGAAAACCGCCAAACCGCCAAGCCCAAAGGTGAAGGCAAGCGGCGGGGAGCCGATAAATACATCACTTTCCTTCACTTGAAGCACTTCATCCGCATACCCGTCCGCGATGATCAGCAGGTCCCGGTGGAAATGCATGGTCGCTTTCGGTGCGCCTGTTGTGCCTGAGGTAAAGCCCAGAAGCGCTACATCATCACTTGCAGTTTCTACAGCATTAAATGTTACAGGCTTGCAGAGCGCTAATCGGTCCAACTGGCCCTCGTGCCCTGTCATACCGTCAAAGCTGATCACGCTTTCAAGCATTTCTGATGCTGCGTGGCAGAGGTTCATTTCTTCAATGATACGCATTTCGCAGAGCGCCAGTTTAATCTCTGCTTTCTCAACAATCTTCGTAAGCTCACCAGCCCTCAGCATCGGCATGGTGTTCACTGCCACTGCGCCCACTTTGGTAACCGCAAGCCACACCGCCACCATAGCCGGATTATTCTGCGAACGAATAAGCACACGGTTTCCGGGTTTCACGCCAAAATCATCCACCAGCGTATTAGCGATACGGTTCGACCAGTCCGCCAGTTCTTTATAGGTGCGCATGCGCCCGTGCCCGATAAGGGCGATGCGGTCTCCGAAACCTTTTTCCACCATACGGTCCGTTAGCTCATAAGCCGCATTCAGTTTTTCCGGATACTGGAATTTAGCCTCATCCAGCACCAAATCTGGCCACTGGTCCTTAGGCGGCAGATTATCCTGCGTGAAAGTATCGGTATGTCCCGTATATGACATTGGCTAACTCCCCTACCGCATCATGCGGTGTAATTCTCAGAAGCTACTCGGTACAGTTACTTACCCAGCAAACCGATTAATCGGCGCTGATTACACAAGTGGTTTCGATTTCAATCTTTGCTCGGTCTTCCATAAGGCCGGAGACCTCAACGCACGCCATAACGGGATAGTTTTTCCCCATCACATCCCGGTATGTCTGCCCCACTTCACGGAGCCGCGTGAGATATTCCTGTTTGTCGGTTATATACCAAGTCATGCGCGCCATGTGTTCAGGCCCGGCGCCACCTTCAGCCATGATGGCTTTGGTGTTCAGAAGCACCTGCCGAAACTGCTCAACAAGATCATCAGACTGGAATTCTTCATGCTCATCCCAGCCCACAACGCCTGCAACAAACACCATATCACCTGAGGCTTTGATACCATTTGAATAACCTTTGGGGCGCACCCAACCTTCTGGCAAAAGCGTTTTCATCATATCGTCTCCGACTGGCCGGTATCCACCACATACTCAGAAAGCATCACCCGCATGGGGCCGCTGAACGGTATGGATTTCATGGTCTCAAGATTGGTCTGCACAATTGTAAGGATAGCGGACAGGCGCACTTCACCGCCACACAGCGCTTTCACACAGATGGTCGCAGATGATTTACCAAGCCGCTCGATCACCAATCCCATATCAAGCATATCATCGCAGTAACTGGGTTTCTGGAACTCCACCGCAATTTGCACCGTGGGCACGCCGATCTTCTCAACCGTATGCATCTGCCCGAAAGGGCGCTCCATAGCTTCGCGGAAGAAATCCTCAACGGTATCATTGATCATTTCAAAATAGCGCGGGTAATAGACAATACCCGCAGGGTCTGTATGCCCGTGGCGGATCAATTGTTTGCGTGTGAATATCCGACCAGCCATAATTCTATCCTGCCGCTTCAGCAATATGAGCGCGGGCAATCACCACTTTCTGCACTTCTGATGCCCCTTCATAAATGCGGAGCGCTCGGATTTCCCGGTATAGTTCCTCCACCTTCACGCCGGAGACCACACCCATGCCGCCAAAGATCTGTACCGCCCGGTCAATCACCTGCTGGGCCTGATCAGTGGCGTGCAATTTCGCCATAGCTGCCTCACGAGTTACCCTTGGCTGGCCGCTGTCTTTCGCCCATGCAGCGCGGAAAATCAGCAGTGCTGACGCATCAATATCAAGGGCGCTTTCACCGATCATGGCCTGCACCAGCTGAAGATTATGGAGCGGCGCGCCAAACAGTTCGCGGCCATCTGCCCGCGTCACAGCTTCATCAAGCGCGCGGCGCGCAAACCCAAGGGCCGCAGCACCCACAGTAGAACGGAAAATATCAAGGGTCGCCATCGCTGCCTTAAAACCACCGCCCAACTCGCCCAGTTGGTTCCTTGCTGGCACGCGGCAATTGTTGAATTTAAGGGTGGCAAGCGGATGCGGTGCTATCACATCAATACGCTCACTGGTATCAAGCCCTTCGGTATCAGCATCGAGCACAAAAGCTGTCAGACCGCGTGCCCCCTCACCGGGGCCAGTGCGCGCGAACACTACATATTGGTCTGCAATACCACCGTTCGAGATAAAAGTTTTTGCTCCGTTAATGATATAGTGATCACCGTCTAGTTCCGCGGCCGTACGAGTTGCCGCCACATCTGAACCAGATTCCGGCTCCGTAAGCGCAAAAGCTGCGCACAGCCTGCCTTCACCGACACCAGTGAGATAATGTGCTTTGGTTTCCTCAGAACCGTATAGAGAGATTGTGCCAGAACCCAGCCCCTGCATGGCAAAAACAAAATCTGCAAGCCCGGAATAATAAGCAAGTGTCATCCGGATAAGGCATAAGGAGCGTACATCAAGGCTATCATGAACACCGCCATAAGCTTTCGGCACTGCATAGCGGGTGAAACCACCTTCCGCCAGAAGGGTAAGGATCGCCTTGCAGCTGCCGTCCAGGTCGTGATGTACATCTCGGCTTTCTACAAATGGCACCAATACTTCCTGGCACCATGTATCCAAACGACGCGCTAAATCACGGTGGTGGTCTTCAAGAAACGGCCAGTTGAGAAAGCTCATATCCGCCATGATCAGTTCCCTTCAAACACCGGTTTTTCTTTGGCAACAAAGGCGTGGTAGGCGCGCTCAAAATCCTTGGTTTGCATGCAAATGGCCTGCGCCTGTGCTTCTGCCTCAATAGCTGTATCAAGGCTCATATCCCATTCCATATTCAACTGGTTCTTGGTCATACTATTGGCAAAGGTTGGGCCACTGGCGATTGAACGCGCCAGCTTATAAGCTGCTTCCATCAATTCGCCTGCTTCCACCACGTCATTGAAATACCCCCACACCAAGCCTTCATCAGGGGACATGCCTTTCCCGGTATAGAGAAGCTGTGACGCTCGGCCCTGCCCGATGATACGCGGCAAGATCGCACATGCACCCATATCACAGCCTGCAAGACCAACCCGGTTAAAGAGGAAATATGTTTTCGAAGCCTCTGAGGAAACGCGGAGGTCAGCACACATTGGAATGATAGCACCTGCACCCGCTGAGATACCGTCTACTGCCGCAATAACCGGCTGCGGGCAACTACGGATCGCTTTCACCAAATCACCTGTCATGCGGGTGAAATCCATCAGTTCGGTCATATCCATGCCCACAAGCGGGCCGATAATATCATGCACATCACCGCCAGAACTGAAGTTACCGCCGTTCGGCGCAAACACCACAACCTTCACTTCCTTAACGTAGGTAAGGGCGCGGAATGTGTCCCTTAGTTCCGCATAAGACTGGAATGTTAGGGGGTTTTTCCGCTCGGGGCGATCAAGCCTTACTGTCGCAATACCATCTTCAAATTCCCACAGAAAATGTTCCGGCTTATAAGTTTGCGGATCAAAGCTCATCGTCTGTCTCCTCGATGCCCCCCATGTCGGCGGCATACTCAATTTTGGATAATAAGGTCAGCAACTGTGCCAGTTCTTCATCTTTGAAGTTTTTGAAAAACTCACCCACCCATGTTTCATGTTCCTTGGCCATTTCTTCAAACCGGCTTTTACCTTCACGGGTGATGTAAAGAAGGTGCGTACGCTTGTCTGTCGGCATTGGTGCCTTCAGGATCAAACCATCTTGCTGCAACCGGTTCGCGAGCCCCGTGAGGTTGCCGTTGGAAACCATCAACATGCTGGATAGTTCCCCCATAGTTACACCGTTTGGGCGACGGTAAAGTTCCGCCAGCACATCAAACCGAGGGAGCGTGGTTTCAAAATCTTCCCTGAGGCGCGAACGCACATGTTTTTCCACCTTACCGGTGGATGATAGCATCTTCAGCCAGATACGCAGATTCTGTTTTTCCCGGCGGCGGGTGCGCGGCTGTTCCATCACATCACTTCCCCACCTGCAACATTAATGCTTTGCCCGGTGATAGACCTGCTTTCATCACGGCAAAGCCACAGTACCGCATTTGCGACTTCTTCCGGTTCAATAAGGCGCTTTTGCGGGTTACCTTTCACCAGTTCACCGAGGGCTTCTTCTTCACTGCGCCCGGTTTTTGCAGTGATATTCTCAATAGCATCCGCCACAATTTGAGTATCTGTAAAACCAGGGCACACACAGTTGGCAGTGATACCTGTGCCCGCAAGCTCAAGCGCTAAAGCCTTGGTCATCCCCACCACACCGTGCTTGGCCGCACAGTAAGCCGAAGTATAAGCATAGCCTTTGTGCGCCGCCGTGCTGGCAATATTTATAATTCGGCCCCAGTTTTTCATTTTCATGGGTGCAAGTGCTGCCTGTGTACAGAGGAAAGTGCCAGTGAGATTCACACCGAGCATCTGCGACCAGATTTCTTCGGACATTTTATGGAAAGGCGCCGTTAATGCAGCACCCGCATTATTGATCAGGATATCTACATCACCAAGACCCGCGAATACTTCAGCGACATGACCGGCATTTGTCACGTCAAGGGAAATGGCTGAGATATTATCGCTGGTGGAGGCAAGTTCTTGAAGGCGGTCCAGGTTACGGCTGGCAATAGTAACGCTGGCACCTGCATGTGCGAGAGACTGCGCAATAGCAGCACCAATACCTGTACCACCACCTGTTACCAGTACATGTTTTTCATCTAGCGCCACGAACCCCTCCATTTTCATATATTTTATATATAAAATAATAATAGCTGTCAATTTACCCTTATAATTCAATAAATTTATTCACTAATCGCACTACGTTTTATTTTTAGTTTAAGCTTAAACATTGTTTTTTCCTGTAATCTACGGTACGTCTTGTACGTAGGAAAAGCGTACTCACTTTAATGACGCAGGGAGAATAAACGGTGAAAATCTCCATTATCGGTGGCGGGCCGGGTGGGCTCTATTTCGCGTTACTCACTAAAAAAGCACGCCCCAACTGGGATATTGAGCTTTATGAGCGAAACAGCGCCGACGATACCTTTGGTTTTGGCGTTGTATTCTCTGATGCTTCCCTTGATGAATATGAAAGCCGGGACAAAGAGACCTACACCCGCATGCGGGAAGAGTTTGCTTATTGGGATGATATCAATATCGCCTTCAAGGGCGAGATGATGACCTGTGAAGGTAATGGCTTTTGCGGCACATCCCGCGTGCATCTCCTGAGTGTATTTCAAGAGCGCTGCCGCGAGCTGGGTGTGAAAATGTATTTCGAGGAAACCATTGATCCAGCCACAATTGAGACTCGGTTTGCTGATTCTGATATGATTCTTGTATCCGACGGCATTGGCTCTGCCGTACGCGAAGCACACAAAGGACCAGAAGGCTTTGATGTCAGCGTTTCCATGAAAAGCAACCGCTTCTGCTGGATGGGCTCCACCCGCCCGCTTTCTGATTTTACGTATTTCTTCAAAGAGACCGAACACGGCGCCATTTGCGCACACACCTACCAGTATGAAGACAAGCACTCTACCTGGATTTTTGAAATGTCTGATGCCTGCTGGCAGGCGCACGGGTTTGAGGAATTTGATGAAGAAGGCAGCGCTAAAAAACTGGAAGCTCTTTTTGCAGACGAACTTCAAGGCCACCCTCTGATACTGAACCGGTCCCATTGGCGACAGTTCCCTCGCATTTTCTGTAACAACTGGTCTGTGGGCAAAATGGTGATTTTGGGAGACGCAAAAGCATCAGCTCATTTCTCAATCGGTTCCGGTTCCAAGCTGGCAATGGACTGTGCCATCGGCCTTTATGAAGCAGTGATCAAACACCTTGAGACAGATGGGCATGAAGCAGCCTTTGCCGCTTATGATAAAAGCCGCAGAGTGCCAGCCCAGATCGTACAGCATAATGCGGATGTATCACTTGCATGGTTCGAGCATATGGACCGCTCGTGGGATATGGACCCCTACCAGTTCGCCATGGTGGTAATGTGCCGGGCAAAATCAGTAACATATGATAATTTGATCGTGCGGGACCCGGCCTTTATCGAAGCCGCAGACACCGAATGGTATGAGCGGTATTTCCGTGAAAGCGGTTATGATTACCGCGAAAGTCGCCCTACGCCCATGTTCACCAAATTCAAATTACGGGATATGGAACTGAGAAACCGCACGGTTATGTCCCCCATGGCGCAATATAGCGCTGATGAAAACGGCAATCTGACCGACTGGCATTTTGTGCATTACAGCGGCGCGGCGCGTGGCGGCATGGGTATGATGTTCACAGAAATGACCTGTCCATCGCCTGATGCCCGCATCACCCTTGGTTGCCCCGGCATGTGGTCAGACGAGCAAGAAGCCGGGTGGAAGCGGATTGTGGATTTTGTGCACGAAAACACAGGCACCAAAATCTGTATGCAGCTGGGGCATTCAGGCAGGAAAGGCTCCACCCAGTTAGGGTGGGAGAAAATGGATTACCCCATTGAAGATGAGAGCAAAAACTGGCCGCTAGTTTCCGCGTCTCCTATTCCGTATTTTGATGGCATCAGCCAGACACCCAAGGAACTTGGTGAAGCCGGCATGGCGGCCATCACAGCTGATTTCGTGCAGGCAGCAGAGCGGGCGAACCGTGCTGGGTTTGATATGCTTGAGCTTCACTGTGCCCACGGGTATCTGCTCGCCAGTTTCCTGTCACCGCTTACCAACACCCGTACGGACAATTATGGCGGCAACATAGAAAACCGGATGCGGTTCCCCCTTCAACTATTCAAAGCAATGCGCACGGTATGGCCCGAGGAAAAACCAATGTCTGTACGTATATCAGCCAGTGACTGGAAAGAAGGCGGCATCTCAGAGGCCGATACCTTCGCTATCGCAGAAGCATTTTCTGAAGCGGGTTGCGATTTGATCGATGTATCAGCCGGGCAAACAGTGCCAGACCAGAAGCCTGTTTATGGCCGCATGTTTCAAGCCGGTTTTTCTGAGGCAATCCGCAATGTACCAAAAGTGGCAACCATGGCGGTTGGCGCTATCACGGATGCTGGGCAGATCAACACCCTTCTTCACACCCGCAGGGCCGATCTGGTTGCTATGGGCAGGCCCTTTATGTGGAATCCCTTCATAGTACGGCAATCGGCGGCCTGGTACGGCGTAAAGCTAGAGAATGATGACTGGGAAAAACAGTATCAAGCCGGGCAGGCGCAAGCTTATTCCGTACAGCCTAAAGCGCGCATACAGCAACTTGAATGGCAGCACAAAGCAAGGCCAAAACGGCATCACAGCTTTGCAAAAAACATTGAAGATCAGGCATAAAAAAAGGGCGCGTTCGGCGCCCTTTTTCACGTGATAAGGCGGAGCTTAAGTCACCTTATTCACTGTCTGGTATTTTTCCTGCTGATAGGATTTGCTTTTAAGAATATCCCGCAAAATTTCCACCGCATGATAAAGGCTTTCAAACGACATAAAGAGCGGGGAGAAACCAAACCGCATCCTATCTGGCGCACGGAAATCACCAATCACACCCATATCAATCAGGTTCTGCATGATGGCGTAACCATCATTGTGCCTGAAAGAGATATGCGCGCCACGGTCAGACGCATCTTGGGGTGATACCACTTCAAGGCCCAACCCACCGCATTCCTGCAATACAAGCGCTTGGAAGGTAGCGTTAAGCTTCTGCTGCTTCTGGAACCGCACGCTATTTTCAGTTTCCAACATGAGATCAAGCCCTGCCTCAAGCGCGGAACCACCCAGCACGGCGGTAGTGCCTGTAAGCATACGGCCGATGCCTTCTGTTGGCTCAAACTCATCCACAAACTGAAACGGAGCCTTGTGACTGAACCACCCGCTGATGGGATTTTTCATCGCCCCATGATGGCGTTTGGCTGCAAACAAAAAGGCTGGCGCACCGGGGCCACCATTTAAGTGCTTGTAGCCGCAGCCCACCGCAAAATCAGCTTTTGTTGCATTCAGTTCAGTTTCCACAGCACCTACCGAATGGCTCAAGTCCCATACCGTCAAAGCACCGCATGCATGGGCTTTTTCCGTGATTTCAGCCATTGGAAATATCTCACCAGAGACATAATGCACATGGGTGAGCAGCACCACAGCAGTATCATCACCAATCGCATCCATAACGTCTGCACGCTCATGGGTCTCAACGGTATAGTGCTCGCCGGTTAACTGACGCACACCATCAATAATGTATAGGTCCGTCGGGAAATTACCCTTCTCGCTGATGATTTTTCTGCGGCCGGGGTTCAGGTGCAATGCGGAAACAAGGGTTTTAAAAAGATTTACAGACGTGCTGTCAGCGAGAACAACCTCGCCTTCACTCGCGCCGATCAACTTGGCGATTTTATTCCCCACACGGTGGGACATGTCGTACCATCCGGCTGTGTTCCAGCCGCGGATCAGCTCATTGCCCCATTCATTTTCTACAGCACTTGCCATCCGCTTTTTCGCATCTTTCGTGAGCGGGCCAAGCGAATTACCGTTCATATAAATAACGCCCTCAGGAATAAGGAACCTGTCTGCATATTCTTTGAGAGGATCCGCCGCATCCATGGCCTTCAGGGCATCAAGTGTGAGTTTTTCAGCCATTTATTTGCTCCTCAAAACAGCGCGAACAGGGCTGGCGTCCGCCCCTTTTATCTTAAGCGGCAGCGCGATAAGTTCATATTCACCCTCAGGCACATCGTCTAAAACAAGGCCTTCAAGGATGGCCATCCCGTTTTCCTTCACCGCCATATGGGCGTGCAGATCTTTTGATGTTTCAGGATCAAGGGACGGGGTATCCACACCGATAAGACGGCACCCCTGTTCGGCCAAATACTGGATAAGCTCGGCACCCACTGCACGGAACCCTTCAGGCCAGCGGTGGTGTGGGAATGTTTCAAAAGTTCGGATCAATACACGCTCAAGCGTTCCAGCCTTATCCAGTTGCTGCTTGAGTTCTTCAAGCGTGATATCCCCCGTGCCGTCCAAAGCATACACAAGCACACAGTCACCCATATAAGTTTCGAGCGGTACATCCGCGATATCTTTCCCAACTTTATCATAGTGGGAAGGCGCATCTGCATGAGCCCCTGAATGGGTGGAAAGCGTGAGCTTTGACACAAGCACAGGACAGCCATCTTCAATTTCCCATGTCGCTTCAATACCGAAGGGTGTGTCCCCCGGCCACATAGGCGTTTCTGCACTCAGGGTTTGACTGATATCATATGTTTTAGTCATACCACTTCCTAAAGGCCTGTACGCACATTCCAGAGCTCAGGGAAGAAGCGGAGATCAAGCGCTTTCACAAGGAAAGAAACACCGCCTGTGCCGCCCGTGCCTTTGCGGTATCCGATGATCCGCTCCACAGTTTTCATATGGCTGAAACGCCACATCTGGAATTGGTGCTCAAGATCCACAAGCTTCTCCGCAAGCTCATATAATTCCCAATATTTACCTGTTTCACGGTAGACCGTTGCCCATGCGGCTTCCACCGCATCCGAAGGCTCATAAGGCAGGGACCAATCCCTGTTCAGGCATTCTTCAGGGATATCAAAACCGCGCTTTGAAAGCAGCTCAATACAGAGATCATAAATGCTTGGTGCTTCAAGCGTTGCTTTTAACGGCTCATAACGCTCAGGCTTACTGCGGTGCACTTCAAGAAGCTTGGCATTTTTATTGCCGAGCGCAAATTCGATGGCCCGGTACTGGAAAGATTGGAAGCCCGAACTTTGGCCCAGTTTATCCCTGAAACTGGAATAATCAGACGGCGTCATGGTGGAAAGCACATCCCAGCTTTGCCGCAGTTGCCCCTGAATACGGGAGATACGCGCCAGCATCTTAAACGATGCCCCCAAATTATCATTTTTGATATGCTCCATGGCTGCCGCAAGCTCATGGATACAGAGCTTCATCCATAGCTCAGACGCCTGATGGATCACCAGAAACAACATTTCATCATGGCTATCAGTACGAGGGTTCTGGCAATCAAGCAGCTTATCCAGATTCAAATAGCCGCCATAACTGATATCCTGATCCCAGTGAATATTTTCACTTTCCACAGCCCGAAGATCTGATTTACCCGTCTCTGTCATACGCTTAACTCCTGCAGTTTCTCTAAAAATAGCAAAAGCACCATTTGAAGGCATTTCATAAATATGCATGATATAATGAATTTATTTAATACCTAATGGAGAAAAGCATGATCCGGCTGGGATTGCATCATCTGGCAATGATCAAAAGCCTGAATGCCACGGGGAATGTTTCTGCCACCGCAAGGGAGTTAGGGCTTACACAGTCAGCCATCAGCCACCGGATGAAAGAAGCAGAACGCCGGGTGAATACACAGATTTTCCACCGGGACAGCCACTCTATTGTGCTTACACAAGCGGGTAAACGGCTCCTTAGGTCTGCCGAGATTATTCTTGAAGAAGCTACTGCGGCGGAACGTGATCTGGATCATCTTTCCACGGGCCACCGGATGGTATTAAGGATGGGGGCTACTTGCTATATGGGTTTTGATTGGTACCCTTCTTTCCTTCATGCACTCGAAAAGAAACTGCCAGACTGCATGGTGGAAATCGCACCCACCATTGATGAAAACCCAGCAAACCTTTTGAATGATCAAGTAGCAGATTTTGTATTGATGGCCGGAACGCTTGAGCAGCCAGACCTGAAAAACACTCCGCTATTTACCGATGAACTTGTTGCTGTTCTTCCGCCAAATCACCCACGCTGCGGAGAAGCTTTTCTGCAACCTGATATGTTCCGTGAAGAAGTATATGCAACCCATCATACCCTGCCAGAGACAGGGCGGGAATATGAAACCCTTTTTAAACCCGCAGGCATTTACCCCAAGGAAGTAATTTCTGCAGGCCAAACCCAGGCTATTTTTGAACTTATTCTGGCGGGCCGGGCCATTACAATTTTGCCGCGCTGGCCCGCGCAGGTTCACGCAAAAAGACTGGGGCTGACCCTAAAACCAATTGGCCCTAAAGGAACCCCTATAAAATGGCATGCTTCCTATAAAAAATCTTCAAAGCAGGAGACAGTTATCCAGCAAATACTGGGGATATTAAAGGAAACTACCGAAAGAGAATAAAGTGGTGGTGACCCCAACTGGATTCGAACCAGTGGCCTACAGATTAGGAATCTGTCGCTCTATCCTGCTGAGCTATGGGGCCATCACATATGATCTCTTAACATGGTGTTTCTAAAGCTTCAATTCCATATCAATACGGTGCATGCCCTTGCCCCAACCATCTTTGATATTACGAATTTCTATGGCACCAAACTTGGCAAAAAACTGATCAGCGTGCTGGCTAGTGGCGATATCAATTGCATCTACTTTCAATTCTCGCGCACCCCCGATAACCGCTGCCATCATCTGGCGACCAAGACCTGCCCTCTGCCCGGTTGGGCTTACCATAATCCAGGTAACGCGCGCCCTGTTCATTTCCTCAATATAGGCTAATCCATAAGCTGCAACCACAGCACCTTCTGTGTTTTGAAGCACCATGTACGTATCCTGATTAGCCTTCAGATATGTTGCGTAATCTTCTTTTTCATTTTCCGCAAAATAGGCAGGGCAGTTCTCATCGAACAGCGCCATACAGGCTTCGAAATACTTAGCTTGATACGGAATAAAGTGCAAAATAAGTGTCCTTTCTACGCCAAGGGCCTTCTCTCATCATAAGGGCGTATCCCCTAACATACCAAAATTTAACCATTTTCCGTTGTAATTATAGTAGCGAATTTCGGGGGGCTGAAAGCAGGAGTATTTCTTCTTGAAGCTGACGAAACTTCTTATTCCGGTTTTTGCCGTTGTAATCATCAGTATTACAGCGATTACTGGCCTTGTTTCCTTCATGGTAAAGAAAGAAGACACAACGGCGCTCAAAGAAGAACGCGCTATCCTTACTCATGAATTGGAAACATTTAATAACCAGTTAGCCGCACTCGCAGAAGATAACGCCAAATGGGATAAAGCTGTCGAGAACCTCTATCTTAGCGAAAACCTAGTTTGGCTAAGACACACCGTTGCATCCACCATTCACGGGAAAAACGAGACAGAAGGTATCGCCGTTATCAAGCCCGATGGTACTATTTTGTATGCAGAATTCGAAAATAATTACCCAGCCCCAGATCAACTTTTATCGGAAAACTTGATAGCCACCATCAATAGTCCGCGCCCGGCACAGCCGCTCACTGCTGCTGTTCAGGGAACTGGCATGTTTATCACGGAAAACCGGATATTCGGGTATGCGTTTCATGAAATATCCTCTGACACCCCTATGGACATTGAGGGCGTCCCTTCTTTAGGACCACGGCCTATTCTGGTATTTTTCAGGGAACTGAACGCACAATCCATTACAAACCTCAAACTTGGCAATGCCATTAAGAATCCTCGTATTCAAAATGATTTACCAACGGTTCTACCTAGTGTTTCTATTGTCGGCACAAACGGCCCAATTGCATATCTGGTTTGGGAGCCATTTAAGCCGGGCAGTGATATAGTAGCAGCCGTTGGCATACCTATCTTTTTCCTGGGGTTGGTGATTTTTATCTCACTGATATTTTTCACAAGAAATGCTTTTACACTCATCAGGGAACTGGAACGGGCCAACAAATCAAAATCAGCCTTTCTTGCTTCCATGAGCCATGAAGTAAGGACACCGCTTAATAGCATTATCGGGTTTACCGAGCTTTTATCTCTTGAATTATTTGGGAAGGTAGAAGGCGAGAAAAACAAAGAGTATCTCAGCCTTATCAAGGGAAGCGGCGAGCATCTGCTGGCTATCATCAATGATATCCTTGATATCTCCAAACTTGAAGCGGGGAAATATGATGTTCTCTCTGAACCTATTGAAACAGATGCACAGATACGTAGTTGCTTGAAACTTCTGGAGCCTGCCGCCCTTGATAAAGCCATTACCATTACAAGCAGCTGCGCACCCACAAAAATCATCACAGATGCGCGTATCTTCCGGCAGATACTCATTAATATTCTTTCGAACGCGATTAAATTTACAGGGAAAGAGGGTAGCATTCATATAAGCGCCAAACCTGTTGACGATAGATTCCGAATTCGTGTTGTAGATACCGGGATTGGTATGTCACCTGAAGATCTGGAAAAAGCCCTTGTTCTTTTTGGGCAGGCATCTGGCGCACAGCAACAAGATATAAAAGGTACAGGACTTGGTCTTCCTCTCGTGAAACGGTTTATGCAGCTGCTTGATGGCGAGATGGATATAACCTCCGCCCGAAATAAAGGCACTACGGTTTCTCTTTGTTTTCCCATGAAAAATAAAGGGAAACGGCTTTAATTTTATCTTTGCAGTTTCCTTATTCTCTGGCTTACTAGCTCTATGACTGGGGGCTCTATACATACATTTTTTATGCTAGCTTATTTCTGGCTTTCTACACCGCCGGAAATTGATTTCGATGCAACAGCTTTAGGGTTATCTAAGTGCGGCAATGCCGTTATCGCAGAAGCCACTTCTGGTGATAAAGTAAGGCTGTCCTCTGGTGAAGATATTCAGCTAGCTGATATCAAAGCTCCAGAATATTGGCAGGCGCCTTCCCAATATAAAAGCTGGCCGTATGCTGCTATTTCCAAAGATATTCTGCATGAGATGGTAAGCGGAAAGGCAGCAAATTTTTATTGCGGTAATAAGCATATGAATTTTCAGGGCACAAAGGTTGCCCATATATTCATAGAAAATAACACATGGCTCCAGCAGAAACTTCTCTCCGAAGGTACAGTATTTTTCTATCCTGGCGCTCTATCAAAGCCAGCCGTTAAATCTCTCTATACTCAGGAGAAAATAGCACGCGAAAGCGGCAAAGGTATTTGGGAAAAAGGTGTCTACGGCCCTAAGGCAGCACTTGATACCGACCTCAAATCTGGCTGGTTTCATATTGTCCGCGGCACTGTGATTTCCGCAAAAAAGGTGCGCCAAACTATTTATCTGAATTTCGAGGAGAACTGGCGGGAAGATTTCACGATAGAAATCCCAGCGAAAACAGCGCGAGCCATGAAAAAAGCGGGTCTAAACCCACTTGATATGGAACATAAATCTGTTGAAGTGAGAGGTATTATTGAATGGGGCGGAGGCCCTAAAATCATCCTCACATCCCCAAATCGGTTAAGGCTGCTACCGAATTAGCCTTCTGCGAGACCTGCCATTACAGGATCACCTACCTGATTGATAAGCGCTTGCTTCAGCTTACCTAGCGCTTGAGCTTCAAGCTGACGTACCCGTTCTTTCGAAATACCAAGCTGGCCACCAAGAACCGCAAGAGTTACACCCTCTTCCTTAAGCTGACGCTCACGGATAATGAAGGTTTCACGCTCGGTTAGGTTTTCCATTGCCTTTTCAATAAGTGCTGCTTTCTTCGAGCTATCATGGGTTTCCATGATTTCCTGCTCTGGCGCAGGCGATTCTGAAACGAGCAAATCCTGCCATTCCTGTGCAGATTCGTCAGCAACAGGTGCATTAAGCGAACGGTCATTAGCCGTCATACGGCCTTCCATCGCTTCTACATCCACAAGGCGCACACCCATTTCTTCAGCAATTTGGGTCCTGGCAATGAAAGAAAGCGGACGGTCAGGGTCAACCCCCATACGGGCTTTAAGGCGCTTCAGGTTAAAGAAGAGCGCTTTATGCGCTGATGTCGTGCCCGTACGTACAATCGACCAGTTGCGGAGCACATAATCCTGCACAGCAGCACGTACCCACCAGCTGGCATATGTGGAGAAACGAACATCACGGGATGTCTCGAACCGGTAAGCTGCTTCCATCAGGCCAACCGTGCCTTCTTGGATAAGATCTGAAACTGGCAAACCATAGTGGCGGTATTTACTGGCAGCCGCTATCGCGAGCCTAAGGTGTGCTTCGGTCAGTTTCTTGAGCGCATATTCATCGCGTTCCTGCTGCCACGCAAGAGCAAGATCACCCTCCTCTTCGCGTTCAAGCATCGGGGCCTTCATTGCAAAACGAATAAGCCTACGGTCTTCTGTCGTCGCCCAATTTCCTCGCGCCAAATCACCCTCCCAGTTGACAGTGCCAGTACTATGGTCAATGCATCATTGGTTTTAATGCATTCGATTAATGGAATGCATTATGAAGGATTTTTTCGCAATTGCAGCAATTTTTTTAAGGAAAGGTTAAAAAAGTTTGTGAGCATAAAAAAACCCACCTGAAAAATCAGGCGGGTTTTTCGCAGAAATCATTGGAGTCGCAAGGATTAAGCAGCTAGCTCTTTCTCCAGCTTCACCATTGCTGCTTCTTCGTCGATATCCTCAACTGCAGCAAGTTCACGAGCCAAACGGCCAAGCGCTGATTCGTAAATCTGGCGCTCACTATAAGATTGCTCAGGCTGATCAGCACCGCGGTGCAGATCACGCACAACTTCGGCAATTGAAACCAGATCACCACTGTTGATCTTTGCTTCATATTCCTGTGCACGGCGGCTCCACATTGTACGCTTGATGCGCGCCTTACCTTTAAGGGTTGTGAAAGCTTCTTTCAGTGTAGCATCAGAAGATAAACGGCGCATACCGCTTTGCTCTGCCTTGTTTGTAGGCACGCGAAGTGTCATCCGTTCTTTTTCAAAGCGAACTACATAAAGCTCTAGCTTCATACCAGCGATTTCCTGAGCCTCAAGCTCAGTAATTTTACCAACGCCATGTTTTGGATAAACGATGTAATCACCAACGGAAAAAGGATTTTTATTTGCTTTAGCCATTCTGGTCTATTGTCCTTCTCTATATACTCAAACTGTTCAAACCCCATAACCCCCATCGGTTATAAACCCGTCTGAACAGAAAAATGGTTTCACACGCAACCAGTTTGGCTTTAGGTCGCGGAAACCCCTGAGGAAATATCACTTGATTTTCCCCATAAAAATGCTTCAAACTCAAATCGCGAGCTATCGAGAAATGCGTTTGCAGCTTCATTAAATTGTGGTGGTGCCAGCCACCCGTGAAAAGGCTCAGCCAGTTACGGTTTGCCTAGAGACCATTCACGTCATTGAGAATGACTATAACATAAATTTCATAAAAAAAGTAGCCCTAAGGCCAGCTTTTCTGCGTTTTTTGAGCATTTACTCATAAAAACACAAAAGCCGAAGAAATACTCTCCGGCTTTTTTTGTAATAATATTAGCCTGTTAACAGACGCGCTCAAACCTTTGTGATTTAATCGCCTTCCCCAGGGTTTTCTGAAAGTAATTCAGTTTTACCGTCTTTTTTGGCCCAATCGTCAGCATCTGGCATCGGATCTTTCTTAACGGTGATATTTGGCCATTCTTCAGAGAATTTAGTATTAACTTCCAGCCAATATTCCAAACCATCTTCTGTATCAGGCAAAATAGCTTCCGCAGGGCATTCTGGCTCACACACCCCACAATCGATACATTCGTTCGGATTAATCACCAATGTGTTCTCACCCTCATAGAAACAGTCTACAGGACACACTTCTACACAGTCAGTATATTTACAGTTGATGCAGGCCTCAGTGACAATATAGGTCACGGGGTTTCTCCTTCATTATTCCTAAAACCATCAAGGGTTGGTTTCAGGGCAGTATATGCCTAAAACTGGCTAAAACAGCAATGCCTTTAGTCAAATATTCCAATCAACTATATGACATATGCCTTTTATTTAAGGCTCTTTTGCTGACTTAACAGGGAAAAAGCAAGCATCTTGCGGCTCATTTTTTCTTAACTGTCACACCATAAAACCCAGATATATTCGAAACTTCAGATTGAGGTCCGATAGTGGCCAGCGCCCAGAGATAGACTCACTTACGAAAGGAAAGCAACTAAACCACCAAACTGGAATTCAAGTATGACACATGCCTTAAAATATCATCACTTCAAAACCTTACACCAACAAGAGCAACCACTTCAGCTCTATAATATATGGGATGCAGGAAGTGCTAAAGCACTTGAAGCCACAGGTACGCAGGCTATTGCCACAAGCAGCGCCGCAGTTGCCATGGCGCAAGGATATGAAGACGGCGAATATATGCCCTTTGCGGACCTTCTTAGAACAGCACAACAAATTGCCACATGTAGTGATCTGCCATGTTCCGTTGATTTTGAAGCTGGTTACACACAATCTGACAAAGAACTCGCAGCAAATACTAGAGCTCTTCTTGAAGCCGGTGTCATCGGTATCAATTTTGAGGACTGGGATAAATCTGAAAGTAAGTTAAGGCTCGCTGAAGAACAAACCGCCAGAATCCGTGCCATCAAACAAACATCTGACACGCTTGACCTACCCCTTTTCATCAACGCCCGAACGGACTTATTTCTCAGGGAGAGTAATCCAAACAATCACCAAAACCTGTTAGAGGAAGCAATTGAACGCGCTCATGCTTACAAGGAGGCTGGCGCTGAATGTTTCTTCGCACCCTGCCTGAATGACCCTGCACTGATTAAAGAGCTATGCGAAAAAAGCCCTATCCCTATAAACATCATGATGATGGAGGGTGCCCCAACAAAAGCTGAGCTAGCAGAATTGGGAGTGAAGCGTATCAGTTTTGGATTCGCACCTTATCTGGAAGCTATGGCTGGTATTAAAAAAGCTGCGAGAGCTTTTATGGCCTAACGGTCCATCAGTTTATCAATAGCACGCCGTTCGGCTTTAGTCGGACGGCCAGCGCCCGCTTCCCGCGTTGCGCCTTGCGGCTCAAAAGCTTGCTGTTCTTTTGGTATGGGTGGCGGAGTGAGATCTTCGTAAAGCGCTTGTGCTTCTGGTGCAGGGCCGCGACGTACACCAGGTGCGATCATTTTAATGACCTTAATCTCATTCTCTTTTGGGAATGTCAGCACATCGCCAGTTTTGATGGTAACGCTGGCTTTCGAGATATGGGAACCGTTCAGGCGCACTTTACCGGTTTTACAAACCTTGCCGGCCAAAGTGCGGGTTTTAAAAAAACGGGCGTGCCACAGCCATTTATCAAGCCGTATCTTTTCGCCCGTTTCTTCAAAATTCATTATGCGCCAGACTTACTTTTTAGTCAGAGCGTCTTTAAGGCCTGCAAGTGCCGCAAACGGCGAATCAGGGTCTGCCTGCTTTTCACGCTTTGGCGGACGTGCTGAATGAGTGCGTGGGCCAGACGGTTTACCGCCCTTGCCTTTACCCTTAGGGCCGCGGCCTTTACCTTGAGGCTTACCACCTTCGCGGTTGCCTTGAGGACGACCACCAGCACGCGGCTTGCGCTTCGGTGCCCACTGGAAGAAAAAGCGTTCAACCAGTTCTTCTTCAGCGGATGCTTCCTCAGTGTTTTCCTCAGCAGTTTCAGCTTTTGCTTCTCCAGCCGGAGCCTCTACCGCCTCAGGAGCAGTTTCCTCAGCAGGCTTTTCTTCGCCTTCTACAGGCGTTTCTGCATCCGATTCCGCCTTTGGTTCTTCAGCTTTCGGCTCAGGTGCAATTTTGCGAACTTCATGCTTATAGCCAGCCGCCTTCATCACATCTGCGAAATCTTCACCAGACAGGCCAACAAGACCCATGATCTCAGGTGTTACTTCAAACCACTCAACATTCTGGCCAAGCGGGCGTACAGCATCAGCCAGACGCTCAAGCATATCCATGCGAACAGCTTTTTTGCCAACCGGCACGAAACCAGCAAGTTCATAGAACTCATCCGGTGCTGTTGTTTCTGTTTCCACCCAAACCATACCCGGTGTCGGGATTGTAGGCAGTGCAGAAATTTTACCAGCCATTGCCCACATCAGCAGACGTAGCTCTGTTGCATGTGGCTTCATCACAAGCGGCATATAAAGGCTGGAGGCACCAATACGAATACCAAAACGGCGAAGACCTTTACGAGCTTCCTGATCAAGCTGACGCAGATCACCATCCACATTCTTACGAGACATTACACCGTAATTCTCTAGAAGGCGGAAAGCCACACCACGCGCAAGGCCAGTAAGCGGCGCTGCATCTTCAGGCGCTTCCACTTCACCGTTCAGTTCCTGTGCAAGCTTCACAAGCGGCTCAAGCTTTTCAGCGATCCGCGTATCCAGCCATTCCTGCGTTTTGGAGAGAACAAGTTCAGCGTTTTCACCAGTTAGCAACGTGTTTGCCACAAGCTTCACACGCGGGCCGAAAAGAGCGCCGCTATCATGAACAGTTGCAACAGGTGCGCCTTCCCACATTAGCTTCGGGAATGCGAGGCCTTCCTCAAAATTGAACTCAAGTGTTTTCACACCGATGTTTGCAAACAGTTTTGCACGGCGTGTCAGTTCAACCTGCAGCGCCTGCTCGGCAGCTGCTTTGAGGGTCTTCTGGTCGTCACGAGCTGCGCCCGGTTCAACACGGAAAGAGAAACCATTTAGTTCACCGATTTCGTGTCCTTCGACAGAAACCTTATTTGTATCGTTATCGATGCTCACGCTGAGTTCGCCCCTTTGCCTGAGCGAGCGCATGAGGACAGCCGTACGGCGATCCACAAAACGCTGGGTTAATTTTTCATGCAGCGCATCAGATAATTTATCTTCCACACTACGCGTTACATGTGCCCAATGGGCACTATCCTGTAGCCAGTTTTTCCGCTGAGAAACATATGTCCAGATGCGGATACTAGCGATTCGACCGGCCAAGGTATCTATATCACCGTGGCAGTTGTCAAGCCGCTTAACCTGCTTAGCGACCCAATCATGCGGAATTCTGCCCGCCGGGCCCATTAAATCCACATAAATTCGTCTGAGCAGGCTTATATGATCTTCTTGTGACAGTTTTCTGAAATCAGGAATTTGGCAAACATTCCAAAGCCTTTCCACAGATTCCGGATTATTGGCGAGCTGTGCAATCTCTTCATCTTCACCAAGAACCTTCAGTGCCCGATAATCTGTAGCTTCACGGGTTCTATGAAGGCCATCTGTCGTCGCAGGTTCATCAAGAGAGCGTAAAAGCCGGGGAATCGACGCGTAGCTAAGCCTGTGATTCCGCCAGAAAATTCGCTTAACAGGTTCAAACTGATGCTCTTCGATCTGGGCAACCATCATTGGATCCATGGCGTCGCCCTCACCACCGCCAAGAGTAGAGAACGTGCCGTCCTTCTTATAACGGCCTGCGCGACCTGCTATCTGACCAGCCTCTGCCGCTGTCAGGTCCCGAAACGTACGGCCATCAAATTTTTGTAATCCAGCGAAGGCCACATGACCTACATCAAGGTTCAGCCCCATACCAATGGCGTCAGTTGCCACCAAATGATCCACTTCTCCTGATTGGTACATTTCCACCTGCGCATTTCGGGTACGCGGGCTAAGCGCACCCATCACAATTGCAGCACCCCCTTTTTGACGCTTAATAAGCTCTGCCATGCCGTACACGTCACTTGAGGAAAAACCAACAATCGCACTGCGGCGTGGCATCCGAGTGATTTTTGTTGGTCGGATATGAGACAAGTTAGAAAAGCGCGGGCGTGTAAGAATTTCTGCTTCCGGGATCAGCCGCTGAATAAGATGGCGCATTGTCTCAGCACCCAAAAACAGCGTTTCATGTTTGCCGCGAGAATGAAGAAGATGTTCGGTAAAAATATAACCACGCTGCGGATCAGCGGCCATTTGTATCTCATCGATAGCAACAAAATCAGCAGTGCTGTAACGCGGCATTGCCTCCGCCGTACACATAAAGTAACGAGCGCCTTCCGGTACAATTCGCTCTTCTCCGGTTAGAAGCGCAACCTGATTCTTGCCTTTAACAGCCACCACACGGTCATAAACTTCACGCGCGAGCAGCCGCAGCGGGAATCCCATGACACCGCTGGAGTAAGCAAGCATACGCTCCACCGCATAGTGGGTTTTCCCTGTATTTGTAGGCCCAAGAACCGCTTTGATAATGCCTGCCATAATACTCTCGTTGGCTGAAAACTGAAGCGTCGTTGATATCGTTCCACGGATAGATTGCCAAGCCAAGAATCACCAAAGCGTGATTCTCATAACGGTTTATTTATGTATGATAGCGTCAGTTATTTCAGGGGAGGGAAATATGTCAGTTAAGAAACACACACCTAAAACGCTTGATCGCCGTGCTTTTCTGCGTTCTGCAGCCGCAACGGGCGCTGTTGCCGCTACTGGGGCTGTGCTTGCCCAAGAAGGGAATGCACCGCTTGAAAAGCCCGCAGACCTCAATTACGCAGAGAAAATACTCGGCCTCACATATACTGACGACGAACGCGCCACGATTTATGATGGTCTGGAAGGCGTAGTAGACCGTGTACGCCTACGCCGGGCCAATGCACCACTGCAAAATGAAGATGCCCCGGCGCTGACATTTGACCCACGCCTGCCAGGGAAAACCTACCCAGCACAAGAAAATAAGATAGCGCTCGCTAATAGAAGCGCAGGTAACCTGCCAAAAAAAGATGAAGATATCGCCTTCGCTCCACTCTGGAAGCAATCAGAATGGATACGTACTGGTAAAATTTCTTCCGTACGCCTAACAGAGATTTACTTAAAGCGTATCAATGAGCTAGCACCTAAGCTCGAATGCTTTGTAACCGTAATGGCAGATACAGCTCGTAAAGAAGCCCAGATGGCTGACAGAGAAATGTCAGCAGATCAATACCGCGGGCCGCTTCATGGTATTCCTTATGCGCTTAAAGATCTCGCAGATACCAAAGGTGTGAAGACAACATGGGGCGCAGAACCATATAAAAACCGCGTACCTGATGAAGATGCTGAGTTGGTAATACGCCTGAGAAACGCTGGTGCAGTGCTCCTCGGGAAAACAACGCTTGGCGCCCTTGCCTATGGCGACCGCTGGTTTGGTGGCCTCACCCGCAACCCATGGAACCTGGAAGAAGGGTCTTCTGGCTCCAGTGCTGGCTCGGCATCTGCCACAGGGGCTGGTCTATGCGGTTTCTCTATTGGTACAGAAACGCTGGGCTCGATTGTCTCTCCGTCCACACGCTGTGGTGTAACCGGCCTAAGACCAACCTTCGGCCGCATCCCGCGTTCTGGCGCAATGGCGCTTTGCTGGTCTTTGGATAAGTTTGGGCCTATCTGCCGAAGTACAGAAGATACAGCGCTGGTACTAGCTGCCCTTAACGGTAAGGATGCCGGGGATCCAAGTTCCCTTGATCACGGCTTTAACTATAATGCCGAGACTGCCGCTAAAGGCCTAAGAATTGGCTATAATCCTGCCTGGTTTGAAAATGCTACAGATACCGATAAAGCCGTACTCAAAGCCATAAAAGATATGGGTTTTGAAATGGTTGAAGTAAGCTTGCCGGATATGCCGTATGGCAGCCTGATCACCACCCTCGAAGTGGAAGGTGCTGCAGCCTTTGAAGAACTGACGCTTACAGACCGAGATAATCTTCTGAAATGGCAAGCACCACAGGCTTGGCCAAATACCTTCCGCGGTGCACATTTACTGTCAGCTGTAGAAGCATTGCAAGTAGACCGTTTCCGCAGGCAGGTAATGGAGATGATGGACGGTATCTATGAAAAAGTAGATGTGATCATCTCACCAAACTTCGCGGCTGGCTTGCTATTGATCACTAATTATACAGGCACACCGTCACTTACACTGCCAATCGCCATGGAAAAACGCCAGGTTACGCAGCGTATCCACGGCCCTGAACTAGCAGAGGATCGTGATCCGATTGATCTACCCCACACCATTACAATGTGGGGGAATATGTTCCGTGAAGATCAAATCATCGCGCTTGGCCGCCTGCTCGAAGAAAAATTCCGTTTCGATAAAAACCGGCCTTCGCTTTAATACAAAAAGGGCAGCCTTAATCGGCTGCCCTTTTTGATTATCCTCTTAACGTAGGTTTTTTCCACGCCTTGGCTTGTGCAGCTTGATCAAGCGGTGTCTGTGCAATCGCATTTGTGTAATTGCTCATCATCTTAACAGCCAGACCCAGCACCACTTCAAGGGCGTGTTTTTCACTGTAACCTGCATCAAAAAAAGCTCTCACTTCAGCTGGTGCGAGACTTCCTTTGGTACGCACCATATCCCGGGCAAAAATTCTCAGCGCATCATGCTTGGCGTTTGAAAGAGCCGCACCATTTCTAAGCGCTTCTACATCAACCTCTAGTAAGCCTGAGTTTTCAGCCAGAATCGTATGCCACGGCATGCAATATTCACAGTTGTTTTCAAAGTTTGCAGCTTGGTAGACAATTTGTTGCTCGGCGGCGGTGAAACTACTTTCGCCAAAAGCATCCCAGCCAGCCATATAAGTTGCAAGCAACCCTGGTGACTGCGCCATTACTTTTTCAACATTCGGAATCAGGCCAAAGGCGGCTTTAGCAGCTAACAGATGTTCTTTTGATGCCTCAGGCGCTGTTGTTTCATCAAAACGGGCAAAAGGTTTAACTTCATAATCAGACATACATTTATCCTTCTCGGAATTAATAGAGAAACTCTTGTCTTTTAAACCTGATCATGAGATTACTTTTATGCAAGTACGCACCTTTTGGTAACTATGAAAAAGGTAAAAGATTATGTATGAGATGCCAAAATCAAAATCTGATGTTGCTGGCGATGTCTTTTGTGCAAAATGCCCCGCCCGATATCTTATTACCAAGCTCTCCAGCAAGTGGAGCCTGCTCATTATTGATGCGCTGAAAGATGGGCCTATGCGTAACGGTGAACTTATGAGGTTTATTGACGGCATTTCTCAGAAGATGCTGACCCAGACCATCAAAGAACTTGCGGAAATGAAGCTTGTACACAGAGAAGATCACCAAACTATACCGCCTCATGTGGTATATAGCCTGACGCCGCTTGGAGAAGGCTTGCAGGAGAAAATCTGCTCGCTTGACCGATGGATCGAAGAGAATGTCATTGCGATGGTCGAAGACAATAACTCTATTCCGTTGAAGCTAATCTAGGCTTAGCACTCCAAAAGGCGCAATAAACCTTGACCCTGCTTGGCGAATCACATAAGTAGCGCGCTATCCGTGCTGATTTTAGCATGTGAGATGTAAACGATCATAAAGATTCCAGCGCATAAGCGCTGAGAAAAAGAAGGATAAAGATCATGGCTCGCGTATGTGAACTAACTGGTAAAAAAGTAATGACTGGTAACAACGTGTCTCACGCACACAACAAAACTCGTCGTCGCTTTCTACCGAACCTAACAAATGTAACTCTTCTTTCTGACACTCTAGGCCGCTCCGTGCGTCTGCGCATTTCTACACACGCGCTACGTTCTGTTGAGCACAACGCTGGCCTGGATAACTTCCTTCTTAAAGCTCGCGACGCTGATCTTTCAGCTACAGCGCTGAAGCTGAAGAAAGAAATCAAGAAGAAGCAAGCTGCTGCATAAGCATCACGCTCTATCTAGATTTACCAAACGCCGCGGGAGCAATCCTGCGGCGTTTATTTTTACGCACATTACGCCGGTTCAGCTGCAACCTGTTTGGTAAAACGCTGGTGGATAAACCCAATCATCACACCGTAAACCGCAAACTGGATAAGGTTCATTGGTAACTCAACCAAAACCCACGCAGTAACTGACGGCACCGCATATTTCGCAGGCTCTGCGAGCCACATATATGACCCCAGAAAAATGCCAAACATCATGCTCAGAAAGAAGCCATCTTTGATAGTAGCTTGATTGTTTGTACTTCGTTCAAGAAGCAACGACAAAATCGCTCCCTGTATAATCATAGCAGCAAACCCCAAAGGCATAATTGGTTCTGGCCGCAAATGCGCAATCCCTGCGTAATGATCAGCATTCAAAACAAAGTGTGACGTGCCCTGTACGGCAAACGTAACCACCATAAAAGCAACAATAGAAATAATATGTTTCACCGGAAACCCCTCCTATTCCTTCGACTTATTACTTGCTTTTTGCAAGTTAAATTTACCCTACGAGAATAACTTGTTATTTGCAAGCATTCTATATTCAAGGTAAAATCTGTTTATGACACAGAGGAATTCAACAGAATGGCACGGCTGCCCAATCCGGTATGGGGCCTCGATCTTCGGAGACAACTGGAGCATGCTGGTTTTGCGTGATCTGATGTTTAAAGGCGCTCGTCATTTTCAGGATTTCCTGAACGCAGGCGAAGGTATTGCCACGAACATTCTCACCAACAGGCTTAAAAAGCTTGAAGAAGAAGGGGTGGTAAAAAAACTGCCTGATCCGGAGCACGGTGTGCGTAAAATCTATCAACTGACAGATAAGGGTCTGTCGCTCGTTCCTGCAATGCTGGAAATTATTGATTGGTCTGAAAAGTGGGATAACCAGACAGAAGTACCGCAAGAGTTTTCAACTGACCTAAGAACAGACCGAGCGGCGCTGGCCTTCAAAATCATTGAAGACCTCAAAGTCAGTTATAAAGCCTAATCGGGCTTAACCTCATCGTAAACTTTCATCACCAACTTATGTTCTGGTTTCCAATCAAAGACCAAAAGAAGTGTGCGCTGGCGCAGACTGAAATTATCATCCGACATCATATAAATACGGATACGGCCATCCTGCAGCGGGACGATATCCATCGCTTCCATGTTATCAACACTATAAGGCGGTTCCAGATGTGCAAGTTCATAGCCTGCAAGTGTGTGACCTGCCGCAATACCTTCCGCCGCCAAGAGTATAACTTTCGCCGAAACCCCATCGAGCGGTGAATAATGGCGCATCAGAAGGAGTACATCCCCATTCGGAAGCGTTGCAGCATCTGTAGGAGAGTAATTGGCTGGCGGTATAAAACCGATGCGGCGGGAAGTTTCCTTATTTGTAATCCAAACAGGTAACGATCCTTTAGCATCCTGACCGTGCTCAGCAAACAGAAGTAAATCACCATTTGGAAGCTGGGTAATTGCCTCCAAACCGCCATTCCGCGCCATCTCCGAATAATCCGCAGCAACAGGATACTCAACTGGTTCACCAGCGATTGTATCTGTTGTCATCAAACGGTGGTCCTGTTCAAAGCTGATCAGATACTTTCCATCTTGTGCCCTAATAATACTTTCAGCATCAAAGGAAGCCTTAGCCAGAAGGCCTACTCCGGCGAAACTATTGATACTGCCGGGGCTAGTGAACAGCGTATCTTTACCCGCGTCAATGTGGGCTGCGAACCAATCACCTTTATCGTTCACGGCAATCAGCTTCTTACCATCATCCTCAACAACCATTCCAGAGAAGCCACCGAAATCATCGTTATCAGCTGTAAGCGCCCAACCCCGCATGTAGGTAAGCTCACCTACCTTAAACAAGCCCGGGTCTTCTTCATTCAACGGTAATTTTTCCACGCGTACATTAAACGGCACGCCTTTGCCTTCCAGCTCAGCGGCCAGATGCTGGCGCCCGAAATAACTGGAAACACCAGCGAGCAAGGAAAATACAATGATCCCAATAACCAAAAGTTTGTTACGCATGTGCCGTAAACCTATTTAACTGCAACTACCGAATTTTTCGTGGTGTTGGTACTATATCTGCGAACAAGGCTGCAAGCTGTTCTGTCATCGCGCCGCCCAATTGCTCTGCATCAAGTATGGTAACCGCCCGCTGATAATAGCGTGTTACATCATGGCCGATACCAATAGCGATCAATTCCACAGGAGATGCTTTTTCAATCCATTTGATCACCTGCCGCAGATGATTTTCAAGGTACGTACCTGTGTTCACGGAAAGCGTGCTGTCATCCACTGGTGCGCCGTCAGAGATAACCATAAGAATACGGCGTTCTTCAGGGCGGGAAATAAGCCGGTGATGAGCCCACAAGAGCGCTTCACCATCAATGTTTTCCTTCAGGAGCCCTTCCCGCATCATAAGCCCCAAATTACGGCGCGCACGGCGCCAAGGGCTGTCTGCGGTTTTATAAACAATATGCCTTAGATCGTTGAGGCGACCTGGTTTTTCAGGACGTGATGCCTGCAGCCATTTCTCGCGGGATTGTCCGCCTTTCCATGCCTTTGTTGTAAAGCCGAGAATCTCTACTTTCACGCCGCAACGTTCCAGAGTACGAGCAAGAATGTCAGCTGAAATCGCTGCAATAGAAATTGGCCTACCGCGCATAGAACCTGAATTATCCAGTAAGAGCGTTACCACCGTATCCTTAAATTCGGTTTCTGATTCGAGCTTATAAGAAAGCGGCCTTAAAGGATCTGTTACCACCCGAGAAAGACGCCCCGAATCGAGAAGACCTTCTTCAAGATCAAAGTTCCAGTGACGACGCTGCTGCGCGAGTAAGCGGCGCTGCAAACGGTTCGCGAGCTTGGACACAGCACCCGACAAATGCGCCATCTGCTGATCGAGATATTTCCTCAAACGTTCAAGCTCTTCAGTGTCACACAGCTCTTCCGCTTTGATAATTTCATCAAATTCTTCAGTGAAGACCTTATAAAAGTGTCCTTCAGGAAGCTGATCAAGCGGGCGGTTTGGCCGCCAAGGCATTGCGCCTTCATGCTTACCTTCCCCGGCCTCAGCTTCTGTGTCGTCTGTATCTTCAACACCCGCTTCAGATGATGCTTCATCATCATCCGCTTCGCCTTCACTATCTTCCGTACCTTCAGCGCCGTCGGCATCACCCGCTTCATCCTGGCTGGATTCTGCTTCCTGTTCTTCAGGAGCATCCGGGGCAGTTTCTTCTGGGCTTTCGGAAGTTTCTTCCTTGTCTACCTGCTCGCCCTCACCTTCGCCAACAAGTGCGGAAATGATAGTACGGCTGATCACAGACAGGCCGCGCTGATCATCCACCTTATCCTCAAGCGTATCAAGAAGATGACCAATGCTTTCTTCAAGCCATTTACGCTGGCCTTCCACCGCAAGAGTTGCCTCTTCTGGAGGTGCCATACCCGTTAAACGTTCACGGGCCAGAAGCCCTACAACATTTGCAAGCTTTGCCTGCTCATCATCTGATGGGCGCATAAGGCCGCTTTCAAGCGCACGCTTGCTTTCAAGCACAGCCATATTAGCTTTCATACCCGGCATTTGCCGTGCGCCAATTGCTTCAAAACGCGCTTGCTCCACCGCATCAAATATCGCTCGAGATACAGCACCGCCCGGTGCCAGCTTTTGGTGAAGCGCAGCATCATGATGGCGGTGTTTCATAGCCATGCTATCTGCATGCCCGCGTACTTCAGAAATATCTTTCATCTGAATTTTGTGCGGTAGCGTCGGCACTCGGGCTTCTTTCCCAACCAGACCCGGGATATCTGCCGTGAACTTAACCTCAAGATCACGATCACCGGCAGCGGCCTTGGTGGTAGAGATTACAGCCTGCTCAAAGACTTCGCGGTTTTTCTGGCTTCCATCAGCCATGAAGCGTCCTCTCCGGGCTTAACCAACAAGCAAATTTGTTGCAGATTCTTTCAGTTCATCACCAAAAGCCCGCTGATAATATTCAGCTACAATTGCGCGCTCAGCTTCATCACATTTGTTGAGGAAACTTACACGGAAAGCAAAACCAACATCACCAAAGATCTGCGCATTTTGGGCCCATGTGAGAACCGTACGTGGGCTCATCACCGTAGAGATATCTCCAGCCATGAAGCCTGTGCGAGAAAGATCAGCCACCCGAACCATATTTTCAATGATCTTGCGGCCTTCTTCGCTACCATACTCAGGCAACTTCGCCACCATAATATCGGTTTCTGTACTGTGCGGCAGATAATTAAGCGTAGATACAATATTCCAGCGGTCCATCTGGCCCTGGTTAATTTGCTGCGTACCGTGGTAAAGGCCTGTGGTATCACCGAGACCAACCGTGTTTGCTGTTGCGAAGATACGGAACGCCGGGTGTGGACGAATGACACGGTTCTGATCTAGCAGAGTAAGCTTGCCTTCAACTTCAAGAACACGCTGGATTACAAACATCACATCCGGGCGACCTGCATCATATTCATCAAACACAATCGCCGTTGGGTTCTGAAGCGCCCAAGGCAGAATACCTTCCTGGAACTGAGTAACCTGCTTACCATCCTTGAGGACAATGGCATCTTTACCAACCAGATCAATACGGCTGATATGGCTATCAAGGTTCACGCGGATAGTGGGCCAGTTAAGACGCGCAGCAACCTGCTCGATATGCGTTGATTTACCTGTGCCGTGATATCCCTGGATCATCACACGGCGGTTGTGACTGAAGCCAGCAAGAACCGCAAGTGTGGTGTCTGGATCAAACACATAGCTGCTGTCCACATCCGGCACATGTTCTGTATGCTCAGCAAACGCTGGCACTTCCATATCAATATCAATACCGAAAGTTTCACGAACCGAAACTTTGGTTTCAGGCATATCCAAACTTGGCAACTTATCGGCCGCAGCTGCGGTCATATCACATCCTTTTCCCGTGACTTACAATCTGGCACTTGCCAAATAGAAATTGATCACCATCCTAAGAGGTGAGGGGCAAGTTTTAGCAGATACGCAAATTCCTG